>JBKPSJ010000294.1:0-9320 GCA_046765875.1 Actinomycetota bacterium | reverse complement strand
GCCGGAAGCACGCCGCCACACCGCTGCCCGTGGCGAACCGTGCCGGTGGCAGCTCGGCGACGGCGGCGCTGCCGAACGCCGGCAGGGTGAAACCGATACCAGCCCCCGCCAGGAGGATTCCGGGCAGGTAGTCGGTCACGTAATGCTCCCCGGACCCCGTGCTCAGCGCGAGCAACAGTGCACCGCCTCCGAACAGCAGGCTGCCGGGGACGGCGATCACGCGCTGCCCGAACCGGTCCGCAAGCCGTCCCGCGACCGGAGCGCAGAGTGCGGCGGCGATCGGTCCAGGTGTCAGCGCGAAGCCGGCCTTCAATGCGGAGTAGCCCCACACCCCGGTCAGGAAGAGCACACCGTTGAGCAGTTGGGCGAAGAAGCCGACGCCGAACACGAACGCGCCTACGTTGGCGACCGAGAACGACCGGATCCGGAACAACGACAAGTCGATCACGGGAGCGGTATGACGGCGCGACCGGATCGTGAAGCCGCCGGCCAACACGGCGAACGCGACCAGTCCGCCGAGTACGGGGACCGATTCCCAGCCCCAGTCCTCGCCCTTGACCATCGCGAGCGCCAGAGCGGCCACAGCGGCGGCGAGCATCGCAGTGCCGACCAGATCCGGCCAGCCCGTCGCCTGCTCATCCCTGCTCTCACGCAGCAAGCGGGTCGCCGGCAGCAACGCCGGCAGTCCGATGGCCAGGTTGACCAGGAACACCCAGCGCCAGCCCTGCCAATCGACGAGCAGCCCGCCGAGTGACGGTCCCATCGCCGCGGCGACGGCTCCGGTGGCTGTCCACAGCGCGGTCGCCGTGGCGCGCCTGGCGGGCGGGAACTCGGGCAGCACCAGGCTGAGCGAGGTCGGCACCAGGATGGCGGCACCGAGCGCCTGGACGATCCGGGCGGCCACAAGCGCACCCACCGATCCAGCCGCCGCACATGCTGCGGAAGCGACGAGGAAAACAGTGATTCCTGCCAGAAAGAACCGGCGGCGGCCGAACCGGTCCGCCAGCCGTGCGGCCGGGACCAGGGCCGCGGCGAACACGACGTTGTACGCGTTCAGGATCCAGGACAGGTCGGACAACGGTTCGTCCGGGAACGAGCGGCGGATGTCAGGGAACGCAATGTTGACGATCGTGACGTCGAGCAATGCCATGAAGACCGCGACCGAGGTCACGAGGAGGACTTTCCATGAGCGAGCCATTGATCACTCCTGGTATGAGTTTCGTGATGCAACTCGCACTCTAAGGCAATCGGTTTCATGAAGCAACTGACTATGTTAGGCTCGCGCTGTGCTCGGTCGCAGTTACGACGGTCAGGTCTGTTCCATCGCTCGCACGCTCGAGCTGGTGGGCGAACGGTGGACCCTGCTGATCATCCGCGAGTCGCTGCTCGGGGCGCGGCGGTTCGACGAGTTCCTGACCAGCCTCGGTATCGCACGCAACGTGCTGAGCGACCGTCTCCAGAGACTGGTGGACAGCGGCATCCTGGAGCGATCGCCGTACCAGGACAGACCCGTGCGGTGGGAGTACCACCTGACTGGCCGCGGCCGGGAGCTGGCCCTGCCCGTGCTCGCGCTGATGCACTGGGGCGATCGCCATCTTGCCGGCCCGGAGGGTCCGCCGCGTCTGGTCCGGCACGAGTCCTGCGGAGGCGATGTCGCCGAGCAACACGTGTGCGCCAACTGCGGACCGGTGCCGGGCGCCGAGCTCGCCATCCTTCCCGGCCCCGGCCTGCAAGTCGCGAAATGAACCTGCCGGACGCCCGCGGATCTGAGACGATTCGCGCGTGTTCGTGACATCTGGAAAGGCACAACTGGCCTGTACATCGATAGGCAGCGGGGAGCCGGTGCTGCTGATCCACGCGGGAGTGACCGACCGGCGCAGCTGGCTGCACCTGGTACCACGGCTGGACGGTGACCACCAGGTAGTGACCTTCGACCAGAGGGGGTACGGCGAGACGACCTATGAGCCGGAGCCGTGGTCGCTCGTGGACGACGCGATCGCCGTGCTGGACGCGGCAGGCGCCGAGCGCGCGGCAGTGGTCGGGTGCTCGGTCGGTGGCGGAGGGGCGCTCGACCTGGCGCTGGAGCACCCGGACCGGGTCTTGGCGCTGGTCCTGATCGCCGCGTCGGCATCGGGCGCGCCGTGGTTCGACGAGTACCCCGGCGTGGTCGGCGAGCTCATCGCGAGAACCGACGCGGCGGAGGAGGCCGGCGACGTCGGGGAGGCGAACCGGCTGCTCGCATGGGTCTGGCTCGACGGTCCGGCAGCGCCCGAGGGCCGGGTGAGTGGCCCGGCCCGGGACCTGTTCCTGGAGATGAACGGCATCAGCCTCGCGAATCCGGACCCGGGTGAACGGCAGCGCTACGAGCCCGTCTGGGACCGCCTCGACCAGATCGCCGTCCCGACGCTACTGCTGTCCGGTGAACTCGACCTGCCCGACCAGTTGCCCGTCGACCAGGGCATGGCCGAGCGCATCCCCGACGCGCGGCTCGTCGTGCTGCCCGGCGTCGCTCACCTCCCGCACCTGGAGAACGACGAGACCTGCCTGGCCGCGATCACCGACTTTCTCAAGCCCTGAGCCAACACCGGCTTCCGGGTGGGTCGTCTGAGTCAGCCCACCGGCCTGATGTGCGGGACGCGGCGGTCAGGCGAGGGCGGCGGTGATCTTCGGCTCGAGGCTCTCCGGTGTGGTGGTCGGCGCGAACCGGTCGAGTACGGTGCCGTCCCGGCCGACCAGGAACTTGGTGAAGTTCCACTTGATCGCGCCGCCCAGCAGTCCGCCGTGCTCGTCCTTCAGCCACTTGTACAGCGGATGCGCCCCGGACCCGTTCACCTCGATCTTGCCGAACATCGGAAACGTCACGTCGTACGTCAGCGAGCAGAACTCCGCGATCTCCTTCTCGTCACCCGGCTCCTGGTGTCCGAACTGGTCGCAGGGGAAGCCAAGCACCACCAGGCCCTCGTCCTTGTGGTCGCGCCAGAGCTTCTCCAACCCGGTGTACTGCGGTGTGAACCCACACTTGGAGGCGACATTGACGATCAACAGCAGCTTGTCGCGGTAGTCGGCGAGCTTGCGGTCCTCGCCGGTGATCGTTGTCGCTGAGAAGTCGTAGACGGTTGTCATGTCACGATCCTCTCAGAGCGCGCCCAGCCGTTCACCCTGCGATCGGCTTATACCCGCCGCAGGACGGTCACTACCTTGCCGAGGATGGTCGCGTTCGTACCATCGATCGGCTGGAACGCCGGGTTGTGCGGCAGCAGCAGGATCTCGTTCTTGGTCTTCCTGAACGTCTTGACCGTCGCCTCGCCGTCGATCATCGCCGCGACGATCTCGCCGTTGTTCGCCGTCGGCTGCTGGCGGACCACGACCCAGTCGCCGTCGCAGATCGCCGCGTCGATCATCGACTCGCCCGTGACCTGGAGCAGGAACAGCGTGCCCTCGCCGACCATCTGCTTCGGTAGCGGGAACACCTCCTCGATGTGCTCCTCGGCCAGGATCGGGCCGCCGGCGGCGATCCGGCCGACCACCGGGACGTACGCCGCGTCCGGGTGCGCGTCACCCGCACCGGTTTCGTCGTACGAGGTCGATCGGGCGGAACCGACCGTACTGCGGCGGGCGGCCTCGGCCACCTCGCCCGGGTACCTGACCTCGATCGCGCGCGGCCGGTTCGGGTCGCGGCGAAGCAGGCCCTTCTGCTCGAGCACCCGGAGCTGGTGCGACACCGACGAGGAACTGGTCAGGCCGACCCGCTCGCCGATCTCGCGCATCGACGGGGGATAACCGCGGCTGTCGACCGAATCGCGGATCACGTCGAGCACCCGGCGCTGACGTGGTGTCAGGCCGGTCGCGTCCGGCGGGCCGTCGGGCAGTTCCGCGACGGTCGGCCGTTCGGCGCTCCGAGTGGACGTCTTCTTCGACGTGCCGGCCATGGCGGCTCCTGTCGTGAGTCTGCGGTGTCGCTGTGTGGTGGGGTCCGTGCTGCTGGTCGGATGCACTGACCGTAGCCGTTCGGAAGAGGCCTTTCAAACATCTGTTCGAAGGCGTGTCGCGGTGTTTGCTTCGATAACGATTCGAACACGCATTCGACGTTGCGTCCAGGTCGCGTGCGGATTTGTCGGCAGGGTGCTGTACGAATTCGTACAGGCGTTCGATCGAACACGCGTTCGGCTCCGGCTTCGGAAACTGTCGGAGCCGCCCGCTAGAAGTAGTAAGACGGATCAGCAGCCAGCTGAGGAGGACGGTATGAGCGCAGTGGTGGCGGCTCCGAAGGCCGACCGCACGCGTGAGGCCACGCGGGGGCGGGTTTCGCTGGTGGGGCCGGTTTCCGAGCCCCTGCCCGTCCGGGCGTGCTCCGGCGAGGAGATCGGCTGGCAGCCCGTCGCGGACAGGCCGCCGCTGCGGCTGACCATGCGCGGTCGCCGACTCGTTGCCGCAGTCACCTTTCTTGTGTTCGGTGCGGCGGTGTTCGTCATTGGCCAGCAGGCGGTGTCGGCATTGCGCGACGAGCCGCGGTACACGCACACCATGACCGTCCAGGTCGGTGCCGGCCAGTCGCTGTGGTCGATCGCGCAGGAGACCAACCCGGGTGTCGACCCACGTCAGGTCGTCGAGGAGATCGCCGACCTCAACAACCTCCGCAACGCCACCGACGTCATCCCCGGCCAATCCATCATCGTTCCCGCCCCCTGATTCGCTGCCCGTTTCCTGCCTTCGGAATCGTCGGTACGCCTGACTATGCGCGCCGCATATCGTGGTGCGGCTTTCGACCAGGCCGGCTAGGCGGAGACGGTGCTTAGCCAGAGGCTGGAGTAGCGTGCGGCGTCGACGGCCAGGGCCACGTTGACGCGGGTCGGGGCTATCCCGTGCGGGTCGTGGTCGAGGTTGGCGCTCCAGTCGCGGCGGTCGACGATCGTGCGGCCGCGGGAATAGCGGCCGGCCAGCTCGACCCTGACGGGCAGGGGCTGGGTCGTCAGCGCCGAACGATCGATGACCGCGCATACCGCTCCCGCGTCGCCGAGGTGCGCCACGTCGGCCTTGAACCTGTCGCAGACGAACTCGACCAGCCGGCCCGCGAGCTCAGCCGTTCCACGCCCACCGGTCGCGATCAGCTTCGCCGCGTCGGATCTTGTCACGGTGACGTCGTAGAAGACGTCCAGGCCGTACATCGTCACGTCGACGCCCAGCTCGGCAGCGGATTCGAGGACGATCGCCGCCGCCTCTGGATCGTGGAACACGTTGAACTCGGCAGAGGCGGTCGCGTTCCCGACTTGCGCAGCGCCACCCATGAACACGACTTCGCGCAGCCCGGCCGCCGCCTCCGGATACGTCCGGAGCAGAAGTGCGATGTTCGTCATCGGTGCCGTCGGCACCAAAGTGATCAGCTCACCCGTCCGCCCGGCTTCGACCAGCAGCTCGCGCAGCAACTCGACCGCATGTCGCCTGTCGCCGGCGCGCGTCGAACGCGGCCAGCCGAGATCACCCATGCCATCCTCGCCATGCACGTGCCGCGCATCCCGGCCTGGTTCCAGCAGGGGACGAGCCGCACCGCGCGCCACCGGTACATCGGTCCGGCCGGCAACGTCCAGCACCGTGAGCGAGTTCCGTACCACCGAGTCCACCGTCGCGTTACCACCCACGCACGTCACGGCCCGCAGGTCCAGGTCTGGATGCAGGGCAGCGAGCAATATCGCCATCGCGTCGTCGACGCCGGTGTCGACATCGAGGATCACCGGAACTGCCATGGCGTGATTGTGCCCCCGAGTACCGACCTTGTGGAGGATCGGGTCTCGTGCAACCCTCCGTGCGTGGGCGTCTCACATCCGGTGTTCGCAAGGATCTACAGCCGGCATGCTCCCAAAGCGGACCAGCAGGGGTTCGCTGACTATCGCAAGCGCCTGCTCGACGGCCTGTCCGGCCGGGTCATCGAGGTCGGTGCCGGAGCGGGTGCGAACTTCCCGTACTACCCGGCCGAGGTGGAGACCGTTCTGGCGATCGAGCCGGAGCCGTACCTGCGCGATCTCGCCCTGCAGGCCGCGACCCCTCAGGTCGAGGTGGTCGACGGCGTGGCCGAACGGTTGCCCGAAGGCAACGAGCAGTTCGATGCGGCTGTCGTGTCACTCGCGCTGTGTTCGGTCAAAGATCTCGACCAGTCCTTGGCCGAGATGCACCGAGTTCTGAGGCCGGGCGGTCGGCTGCGCCTCCTCGAGCACGTCCGCGCCAGCTCGCCGTCGATGGTCAGAGTGCAGCGAGTCCTCGACGCCACCGTCTGGCCGCTGTTCGTCGGCGGATGCCACACCGGTCGCGACACCGTGTCCGCGGCCGAGCGAGCCGGCTTCCGGATGGACCACGTCGAGCGCTTCGTATTCCCGGTGACACAGCTGCCCTTGCCGGCGGGACCGCACGTCTTGGTCCACGCCACCCGCACTTGACTCTGCCGCCAGCTTGGTCGCCGGGTGCTCGACGGGCCCAGGACTCCGCAAGAACGTGCCTGGTGGGCTGCTCGGCGAGCAAGCACTCGACGTACGGAGACCCCCACCCCGAGCCTTGTGCGTGCCCCTCGTCTAGTCGGGTGGGATGTTCTGGTTGAGGCGGAACAGGTTCTGCGGGTCGTACTCGCGCTTGAGGGACTGGAGCCGCGCGTACCTGTCCGCGCCGTACAGGGATTTGATCCGTTCGGAGCCCTCGTCGTTGAGGAAGTTGACGTACGTGCCGCTGGAGTGCGGCATGAACGCCTCCCACGACCGCCGTACCCACATACGCTGCTCATCGAATCCGGGCGGGCCGTCCGTCGCTCCGACGATGTTGACGACATGCCCCGACGAACGGTCCCCGAAGGCCGTCGCATCCGCCGGTACGCGTGAGACCGCACCACCGGCGTGGAAGATGATGTACGACGAGTAATCCCCGCTGATCGATGTTCCGGCCGACAGCATTGCGTCGACCACCCCGTCGGTCAGCGAATCGACGTCGGTCGAGCGCGTGTAGTACCAGCGGCCGTGCGGGAAGCTCGGGTCGAACATCGCCTGGTGCTGCAGGAACGGCTTCGGCATGCATAAGTCGAGCAGTGGAGTGCCGAACGCCTTGAGTGGAGCAAGCGCCGCCGCGCCCTCGACGACGGATCCGCAATGGCAAGCGATCACCATCACGCACGGTAGGTTATGCAACTCCAGCGGGATCGACGGCAGCGGCGGGATCCGGCGCTGGATGAGTGCGGTGGTCAGCTCATCCGGTACAGAATCGATCCAATCGCGATAGAACCGGATCAGCTCGGGCGCGTCCTCGGCCGACCAGATCACTGGCCCGGCGTACACCTCGGGTCCGACCGGTTGCAGCGCGAACTCGAACTCGGTTACGACTCCGAAGTTGCCGCCACCGCCGCGTACACCCCAGAACAGTTCGGCATTGCGGTCCGCACTGGCGGTGACGAACTCGCCGGACGCGGTGACCAGGTCGACCGAGAGCAACTGGTCGATGGTGAGCCCGTGCCGGCGCATCAGCCAGCCGATACCACCACCGAGTGTGAGGCCGGCGAGTCCGGTGTGCGTGACGATGCCGGCCGGCACGGCCAGGCCGAACGCCTGCGTCTCCGCATCCAGTTCACCAAGGAGTACGCCCGCCTGTGCCCGCGCCGTGCGCCTGACCGGATCGATCCTTATGCCGCGCAGTCCAGACAGATCGATGACCACGCCGTCGGTAGCCGAGTGTCCGGGAAAGCTGTGGCCTCCGCCCCGTACCGCGACCGGCATCCCCGTACGCCGTGCGAACCCCACCGCCGCCCGGACGTCGTTGACCCCGCCGCAGCGCAGGATCACCGCGGGGTGCCGGTCGACCGAGCCGTTCCAGACCCGGCGACGCTCGTTGTATCCAGGCTCGGCGGGACGGATCACGTCGCCGCGGAACCCCGCTTCGAGTTCGTCGAGGGCTCGCAGGTCGATCCGCGAGTCCGGTGTCGCTGCCCGCATGCGCGGCCCTCCTGTCGCCACGATCCGCTGTGATCGGATCCGGTACGGCGAACCACCCTGCGCGCAGGTCGGCCCCTTCCTCCCGATGGTCAGTGTGCCTGGAACGATACGGCGCCGAACACTGACGCAGCCCTGACATTTCTGTGCCTGTGGACGAGCCCTCGGCATACCTGCGGGATCGAGTTTGTTGTCACAGAGTGTGGCCGCCGAGCCTGTGCACCGTGGTGCGGATGTGACGGATGGTGTCTCGCGATGGTGCTTGATTCTGTCGGTGGGCGGGCGTAGCGTATCCCTAGATCTAGTAGTTACACGGCTGTAAGTTGTCCACAGTTAGTGGTCCGGCAGCCACAGGTCACACACAGGTTGTCCCCAAGGGGTCCACAGTTTCGTCCCCAGCTCGACCGGAGGAAGGTGGTCTGCGGTGCACTGTCCGTACTGTCGGCACGCCGACTCCCGAGTGGTCGACAGCAGGGTCGCCGAGGACGGCAGCGCGATCCGGCGCCGCCGCCAGTGCCCGGTGTGCGAGAAGCGGTTCACGACCGTCGAGCAGATGCAGCTGACGGTGGTGAAGCGCTCCGGCGTCACCGAGCCGTTCAGCCGCGAGAAGGTCGTCATCGGGGTCCGCAAGGCCTGCAAGGGCCGCCCTGTCGACGACGACGCGCTGGCCCTGCTCGGGCAGAAGGTCGAGGACGTACTGCGCGCCGGCGGCAGCCCGGAGATCCCGGCCCATGAGGTCGGGCTGGCGATCCTCGGCCCGCTGCGCGAGCTGGACGAGGTGGCGTACCTGAGGTTCGCGAGCGTGTACCGGCAATTCGAGTCGGCCGACGACTTCGAGACCGAGATCGCACTGCTGCGGGCCGAGAAGGAGCCGAAGGGGCGAGAGCCACAGGGTTCGAGTACTTCCTAACGGGCGCGGTCACCGCCGGACGGCGGCGGGGGTCGCATGACGCGGTATCGACGAGGAGAGGCGATGACAGAAACGGTGACCGGCCAAACGGGGTCGACGAAGAAGTCGGCGGCCGGGTCTCGCGGACGCAAGGGGTCCGCGAGACTCACCATCGATCGGGTGTTCAGTACCGAGGGCACCCACCCATACGACGAGGTGACCTGGGAGCGCCGTGACGTCGTCCAGACCAACTGGAGGACCGGCGAGACCGTCTTCGAGCAGCGTGGCGTGGAGTTCCCCGACTTCTGGAGCGTCAACGCGTCGACCATCGTGACCACGAAGTACTTCCGCGGTGCCATCGGCCACGACAACCGCGAGTGGTCGCTCAAGCAACTGCTCGACCGCGTGGTCAAGACGTACCGCCGCGCCGGCGAGGAGCACGGTTATTTCGCCTCCGAGGAGGACGCGGAGAC
>JBKPSJ010000293.1:0-21126 GCA_046765875.1 Actinomycetota bacterium | reverse complement strand
GGGGTGCGAACCCTGACGGCCGGCGCGCAGCCTCGGGTTCCGTCGGCCTGCGCGCGTGCCGTGGGTTTGCACCCCTGCCGTGGGTTTACACCCGTGCTGCGGGTTTGCGTCGGTTGTCGGGGTTGGCGCCCTCGCACAACGGGGTGCGAACCCTGACGGCCGGCGCGCAGCCTCGGGTTCCGTCGACCTGCGCCCGTGCCGTGGGTTTGCACCCCTGCCGTGGGTTTGCACCCCTGCCGTGGGTTTGCACCCGTGCTGCGGGTGTGCGTCGGCCGCAGGGGTTCGCGGCCTGGCAGAAAGGGGTGCGAACCCTGGCAGGCGGTGCCAAGGCACGGGTTCGGCCAGGTCGTGCTCGGCTGCGGGCTATCGGGGCGAAGGTGCGGGCGGTCAGGGCGAAGGTGCGGGCGGTCGGGGCGAAGGTGCGGGCGGTTAGGGCGGAGGTTGCGGTCGGTGGACCGGGAGGATCTAGCCTGGGCGCCGTGGATCTGACGGCACCCGGCGTACCGGGGAAGAACAATGCGATCACCGATGTTCCCGGCGTACTCGTCGGGCAGGTCGAGTCGACAGAGCCGCCGTACCTGACCGGAACGAGTGTGGTGTACCTGCCCGGTATGGCGATCGCGAGCGTCGACGTCCGTGGCGGCGCACCCGGCACCCGCGAGACGGATCTGCTCAGCCCGCTGAACTCGAATCCGGGCATCAACGCGATCGTGCTCACCGGTGGCAGTGCGTACGGGCTGGCCACGGCGGACGGCGTCATGGCCTGGCTGGCCGGGCGCGGCGAGGGCGTCCGGGTCGGTGAGCAGCCGTACGAGGTGGTGCCGATCGTGCCGGCCGCGGTGGTGTTCGACCTCGGCCGCGGCGGCGACTTCAGCGCCCGGCCGGACGCGGACTGGGGCCGCCGGGCGATCGAGAACGCATCGGACGGACCCGTTGCGCAGGGCAACGTCGGCGCCGGCACCGGTGCCCGCGCGAACGCGTACAAGGGCGGCGTCGGCACCGCGAGCACGGTGCTGCCGGATGGTACGACGGTCGGCGCGATCGCCGTCGTCAACGCGGCGGGCTCACCGGTGGCTCCGGACGGGACGCTGCTCGGTGCGCGGTACGGGCTGGGCGACGAGTTCGCCGGCCTGCGGGTGCCGGTTGAGCCGATCCCACCGCCACCCGGTCCGCCGCGGCCCGCGAGGAACACGACGATCGCCGTGGTGGCGACCGACGTACCGCTGGACAAGGCAGCGGCCGCGCGGATGGCAACGGTCGCGCACGACGGCCTGGCGCGGTCGATCGATCCGACGCACATGCTGGTCGACGGCGACGCCGTGTTCGCGGTGTCGACGGCTGATCCTTCACTGCCACGGCTGTCGGTGCTGCGGTCGGTGACCGACCCGACGGCTTTGATACGGATCGAGCAGGTGTACGCCGCCGCCGGCCGGACGTTGGCCCGGGCGATCGCGCACGGGCTGCTCGCGGCGTCCTCGGTGGACACCCCGGCGGGCCGGATCCCCAGCTATCGTGACGTCTTCCCGTCGGCGTTCGGACCCGTGGCAGGATGAAGTCATGCGTAACGTGAACGCTCCGGACGTCGTCGACTACTCCGCGGACCTGCGGGCGGCGATCGACCGGTGCGGCTACTACCCGGAGGTGGTGTCGGACTCGCTGGCGATCGCCATCGCCGGCGAACCGGTGACCGCGTTCGTGCTGCAGCACGAACCGACGTTCGACCGGGACGAGGTGCGCCGGCACATCACCATCCTGGCGCTGACGCCGAGCCGGCTGATCGTCGGGCACACCGACGAGCACGCGGCTGACGAGGTCATCGACGAGCCGTACGCGTCCACGTCGACCGAGGCGATCCCGCTGCGCCGGGTCAGCGCGGTGGTGCTCAACCGGGTGGTGCCGAGCCCAGCGTCGTACTCCGGCCGGCGCAACGGCGACGCGGCGGGCGAGCTCGTGCTGACGATCGGCTGGGGGATGGTGAACCGCATCGACCTCGAGCCGGCCGTCTGCTCCGACCCGAACTGCGAGGCCGACCACGGGTACACCGGTTCGGTCGCCGCCGACGACATCGCGCTGCGGATCAGCGCCGCGGCCGACGGCGCGGCCGGGATCCAGCAGGCGATCGACTTCGCGCGGGCGCTGTCCGCGGCCACCGCCCGGTTGTGACCTCGTGACCCAGCCGGCCTATGGCGGCGGGTCGCTTGCGGATGTGCTGCCGTCCGTGCTCGGGGCGATCGGCGTACCGGCCTCGGTCAACGCTCTCGGCCTGCCCGAGTCGCCCCGGTACGTCGTACTGCTGTTCGACGGGCTCGGCGCGAACCTGCTCGCCAAGCACCCCGATGCCGCGCCGTACCTGACCTCGTTGATGCCGGGCCACGCGCTGACCTCCGGCGTACCGTCGACGACCGCGGTCAGCCTGACCAGCCTTGGTACCGGGTTACCGCCCGGCGCGCATGGCGTGGTCGGCTACAGCAGCATCGTCCCGGAGTCCGGCCGGCTGCTGAACGCGCTGGCATGGGACTCGTCTGTCGATCCTCGGCGGTGGCAGCCTTACCCGACGCTGTTCGACCGGGCGGCCGCGGCCGGGGTGGCCACGCGCAACGTCAGCAAGGCGCGGTTCGACAAGTCGGGGCTGACCGCCGCGGCGTTCCGGGGCAGCGCGCACCGCGGTGCAGACACAGCCGACGAGCGGATCGACGCGACCCGATTCGCCGTCCGTGAAGCTCAGTCAGCGCTGGTGTACGTGTACGACTCACAGCTCGACTTCATCGGCCACGGCTACGGTTGTGACTCCGAGCACTGGCTCCACGAACTCCGCGCCGCCGATATGTTCGCCCAGCAGGTACGCGCCGCGCTGCCGCCCGGTGCGGTGCTGCTGGTGACGGCCGACCATGGCATGGTCGACATCGCGCCGGAGCACCGGGTCGACATCGACGCCGAGCCGGAGTTGTCCGCCGGGCTCAGGCTGGTGGCGGGCGAGTCCCGCTTCCGGCACCTGTACGCCATCGACGGCGCGGTGCCGGACGTGCTGGCGGCGTACCGGGCCCGGCTCGGCTCCGACGCACTGGCGCTGACCCGGGAGGAGGCGATCGGGCGCGGCTGGTTCGGGCCGGTCGAGGACCGGGTGCTGCCGCGGATCGGCGACGTCGTGGTCGCCGCGCTCGGTCCGGTCGCGTTGGTGGCCAGCACCCGGTTCAGCCAGGAGGCCGCGCTGATCGGGCTGCACGGGTCGCTGACCACCGACGAGATGGCGATCCCGCTGCTGGCCGACATGGCCTGATCCGGCAGGATGCTCGCTTGTGGCTGATCTGCTCTACTTCACTGGGACGATGGACTGCGGCAAGTCGACGCTGGCGTTGCAGATGGACCACAACCACTCGTCGCGCGGCCGGGCGGGCCGGCTGTTCACCAGTCATGACCGGGCCGGCGAGGCGACCCTCTCGTCGCGGCTCGGCCTGCAGATGAAGGCGATCGAGGTCGGCCCGGACCTCGACTTCTGGCAGTACGTCGTCGAGCAGCTCACCCATGGCGGGCGGATCGACTACCTGGTCTGCGACGAGGCGCAGTTCTACGCCGAGGAGCAGATCGAGCAACTCGCCCGGGTCGCCGACGAGCTCGAGATCGACGTGTTCTGCTTCGGCATCCTGACCGACTTCCGGGCCCGGATGTTCCCGGGCTCGGCCCGGCTGGTCGAGCTCGCCGACCGGATGGAGCTGCTCCAGGTCGAGGCGCTGTGCTGGTGCGGCGAACGCGCCACCCACAACGCCCGGACCGTCGGCGGTGTGATGGTGACCGAGGGCGAGCAGTTCGTGGTCGGCGACGTCGACGGGCAGTCGGCCGAGGTCGCGTACGAGGTGCTGTGCCGGCGTCACCACCGGCGCAGGTTGACCGCCGCCCGGGCCCGGGCCACGCTCTCGCCCGAGGTGCTGCCGTTCGGAGGACTGTCATGAGCTCGCTGCTGGCCGCGTCGGACCTGATGGCGGAGCTGCCCGACGTGATCGTGATCGACGTCAGCTACACGCTCGGCGGCCCGCCGGGGATCGAGAACTACAGCGCCGGGCACATTCCCGGTGCGTACTACGTGGATCTCGACGCCGAGCTCGCCGGGCCGCCGGGACCGGGCGGGCGGCATCCGTTGCCGTCGGCAAGCGTGGTCGAGGCCGCCCTGCGCCGCTGTGGGGTTTCGGAGACGAGCCGGGTGGTCGTGTACGACCAGGCGACCTCGCTGTCGGCGGCCCGCGCGTGGTGGATCTTCCGGTACTTCGGGTTGCCGGACGTACTTGTCCTCGACGGTGGTCTCGCAGCCTGGCGGTCGGTCGGGGGAGACGTCGTGACGGATGTGCCCGCTGATGCGGCGGGCACGTTCACCGCTGTGCCGGGTCACTTGCGGGTGCTGGACGCCGACGGTGCGGCCGCCGTGGCCGAGATGGGCGTGCTGATCGACGTACGGACGGCCGAGCGGTACGCCGGCGAGAACGAGCCGATCGATCCGGTCGCCGGGCACATCCCCGGTGCGGTGAACACGCCCGCGGCGGGCCTGTTCGAGCCCGACGGCAGGTTCCGTCCCGCGGCCGAACTGCGGGACCTGTTCGCCGCGGCAGGTGCCGATCCTGCGACCGAGGTCGGCACCTACTGCGGATCCGGCGTGACCGCGGCGCAGGCGGCGCTTGCGTTGGCCGAGGCCGGCGTCGACGCGGTTGTGTACGTCGGCTCCTGGTCGGACTGGATCACCGACCCGGCCCGGCCGATCGCGACCGGCCCGAAGCCGTGAGGGCCCCACTGGAGGAGTTCCTGGATTTCCGACCGGGAAATCCGACGCTGTTGGTGGTAAAAACGATCGGTGCTCAGGAAATTGGTTGACGCCCCTGAATCCCGTCCGCATCATTGATCACGTGCACCACGCCAGGAAACTTCCGAATCGCCGGTTGTGGCCGGACTCGGCGTGTGCGAGACCTGCGCGATCCCCGCGCCTGTGCAGGCAGAGTCTCCTCGCCTGCTGACCGAGGACGCGCCGGTGGCGCGCGTCCGTAATTCCGACCGTTCCGGTATTGTCGCGTATTTCTTCGCACGCTTTTGCCTGCGATATTCCAGATTTACCTGACGGAGCTGCGGTAGAACAGGGCACTGCAGCTCCGTCAGCTGAACGGACAATGGGTTGGCCGCCCGCCGAGTGAAGACGGCGGGCGGCCCCGGGCCATCTGGTTCCCGTCCGTTCCACCAGGGCGGCCGGCCGTGTGGCGGCCGCCCAGGTCGTTGCCGGGGGATGTCGAAATCGGCCGGTCGGCTTCTACCAGGGGTGTGAACACCTCAGTGAGGAAGGATGCGGATATGACCGACACGACCGATCCGCGCGTCGACGCCTTCATCGACGAGCTGCCGGACTGGCAGCGGGACGTCTGCCGGCAACTGCGGGACCTGATCCACGCCGCGGACCCGGAGATCACCGAGACGATCAAGCGCACCAAGCTGCCGTACTTCGTGATGCAGGGCAACATCTGCGCGTTCCTGGCGGCGAAGGACCACGTCAACCTGTTCCTGTACGACGGCGGCATCGTGCCCGACCCCGAGGGCGTGATCACCGCGGGCCAGGAGAACGAGACCGCCCGGATGATCTCGTTCTACGAGGGCGACAAGATCAACAAGCGTGCGGTCAAGGCGATCATCAAGCAGATCGCGGCGAACAACCGCGCCGGCGGCTGGCGCAAGCTCAAGAGTCCGCGCTAGCGGCCTGCGCACGGCTGGAGTAGTTGACGCTGATCCGGGCGCCGGTCGGGCTGGTCTGCTTGGGCACGCAGTGCCGCCAGTCACGCTGGCAGCGGCCGCCCATGACGATCAGGTCGCCGCCGGCCGGCACCAGGACGATGCTGCGCCCGCCGTCGCGCGGTTTGAGCAGGAACCGCCGGGTCGCGCCGAGGCTCAGCACCGGGACGATGCACTCCGGCAGCCGGCCCCGGTCGCCGTGCCAGCCGGTGCTGTCGTGGTGGTCGCGGTAGTAGTTGATCCACAGCCCGTCGTACGGGACGCCGTAGTACTCGGACAGCACCTCCGCCGTCGTGCGGAGCATCGGCTGCGGAGCAGTGACGAGATCGTGGTACTCGGCCGTCAGCCGTGGCTCCGTCATCCGGCGGTCGACGATCCAGCGGGTGCGCTGCTCCCACTCCGCGGTCTCGATGAGTTCCTGCAGGAGCTCGTCGCTCCCGCTCAGCCAGCCCGGGACGTGCTCGACCCAGGAGGTGGCGTCGAGCTGGATCCGGTGGGCGGTGGCGAAGGTCTTGTCCACCGCCGGCTCACCGCCGCCGAACAGGTTGAGCTGCGTCATACCTCCTTCTTACGTGCCGCCACCCCCAGAATCCGGCCAGGCGTGGAGGCGGGGGAGCCAGGCGCGGACCGCGTGACGGTACCTGTCGTACTCGGCGCCGTACTGCTCGCTTAGTGTCGGCTCCTCGTACAACCGGACGAAAGCGGCGGTCACCAGCCAGAACGCGACGCCGTACCAGAGCAGGTCTAGATCGCCGAACAGCAACGCCTGGCCGAGGATCGTCAGGAGCACACCGATGTACATCGGGTTGCGCACGTAGCGGTTGAAGCCGCTGACGACAAGCTGCTCCGTCGGGGCCGTTGGGGAGGGCGTGCCACCGGCACGCGCGAACTCCGTGAAGGCCGCGACCAGCGGGACGAGTCCGAGCACGATCACGACGACGCCGGCGACCCTGAGTGCGGGTGGGGCATCGGACTGCCAGCGGGTGATCAGCCAGGGGATCAGGCCGGCCACCGTGCCCGGAGCGAGCACGAAGAAGACGGCGCTGCCGACGGCGGCGTGGATTCGGCGCATCGGATCGGCCTTCCGGGATAGTATGCAGGCTACCTGCGTATAATAGGCAGGTAGCCTGCGTACTGTCGAGAGGGATTCGGGTATGGCCGACGAGCCGGTGACACCGCTGGTGGTCCAGCTCCGGCGGATCGCGCAGTCGATCGTCGACGAGCTGGTGGAGCGACTGCAGGCGGCCGGGTACACCGACATCACGGCCGCGCACCATCCGGTCTTCTACAACCTCGATCTGTTCGGTACGCGGCTCACCGAGCTGGCCGGGCGGGCCGGGATGACGCATCAGTCGATGGGCGAGCTGGTGTCGGCGCTCGTCGGCCTCGGCTACCTCGAACGGGTGCCGGACCCGGTCGATCGCCGGGCCCGGCTGGTCGTGTTGACGCCGCGCGGACGCACGGCGGTACGGCTGGCCCGGGCCGAGGTGGCCGATATCGACGCCAAGTGGGTCGAGCGGCTGCGCCGGGCCGGCGTCGATGTGGACATCCGCCGGGCATTCAACGCCGCGCTGGCCGACCCGAGCTGACGCGTTAGGGGAGAGTGGCGAAGGTGGGCTGGTCGACGGTGGTCATGTCGAGGAGCTCGAAGTAGTACGGTGCGGCCTCGGCCAGCCTCAGCAGGCCGGCCTCGTGCGTGGACCAGCCGAACGCCACCCGGCCGTCGATGACTCGCTCGAGCACGGGTGCGGCGCCTGCCCGCAGCGCGGTGCGGGCAGGACCGGTCGGCTCGTGGTGCTTGCCGCAGCCGCAGTCAGTACCCAGCACGATCGACGCCAGCGCGTCGGGGTCGAACAAGGCCAGCCGGATCGTCGTACCGCGGGCCGTGAAGTGGACGATCGTGCCGTCGCGCTGCTCGATCAGCACGTCCACCGGTACGACGTGGGAGCCAGGCAGCAGGCGTTGGCCGCGGGCGGCGAGGAGATCGGCGAAGACTGACAGTTCCATGAGGTGCGTACCCGAGATTCGAGAGGACGATGGTCTGTGGTGCTTGCTGGACGCGACGGCGTCCGCCGTGACGGCGGACGTCAGCGACAACAGCAGCGACAACACAGAGCAGTACGCACGGACGGATCATCGCAGAGCGTGACTACGGTCACAAGACGATGTTCCGAAAAGTGAGACAGCGTGAGACAGGTTGAGACGGCTCAGTCGGCCTTCTTGCCGAACATGATCTCGTCCCAGCTCGGCACGCTCGCGCGCTGGTTCTTGCGCCGGGGGCGCTTCTTCGGCTCCTCGGCCGGCTGCTCCTCGGCCGGCTGCTCCTCGGCCGGCGGGTTCGGCTCGGCCGTGCGGTCCAGTGCGACCGTGTCCTCCTCGTCCGGACTGGTGGGACGAACCACGTGCGGACGGGCGGCGGGTGCCGCGATGTCGACGTCGGGCAGCACCGGGTCGTCCTCGACCGGCGGCGGTATTACCCGCGGCCGGTGCTCGACGACGGGCCGTTCCGGGTGCCGGTCGACGTACCGCGGCTGGTCGTGCCGCTCCACGTGGCGCTCCTCGTGGCGGTCGGCGTAGCGCTCGTCGTGGCGGTCGGCGTACCGCTGGCGGTCGTGCCGGCGATCGGGCTCGCGGGTGACGGACAGGGCCTGCTCGAAACCGGCCTCATAGGAGTCCGCGCCGTGGTCGGGCGCGATGTCTAAGTCGTCGACCGCGGCCAGCCGGCGTACCCCGGGCTGCTGCGGCGCGGTTGTGGTCTGCTCGCCGACCAGCCAGCGGGCCTCGTCGTCGTCGGGTACCGCGTACCGGCCCGGTGCGTCGTACGCGAACATCGCGGTCCGCAGCCGCTCGTCGGCGCTGTACACGACTCGGACCGCCCAGCGGCCGTCCTCGCGCCGCCACGCGTCCCACTCGGCCGAGTTCGGGTCGACCGCACGGCTGCGCAACCGCTCGGTCACCCAGGTGCCGAGGTTACGGACCGGCGCGTCGGTGCCGCCGCGGCGGCGGACCGAGGCGTTCTGCGCGACGGCGGCGATGTGGTCGCGTTCGGCCAGCACCGGCCCGGCGAACGCCATCACCCGCTCGACCGGCATCTGCGCGACCTGCGCCACCGACTCGGGACTCTCACCGGCACGGATCCGTGCCTGGATGTCCCGTGGACGGAGGGCGCTCTCCATAGTGGTCTCCAGCTGGCCGAGTCGGACACGATCACCGCGCACGGCGGCGCGCAGCCGGTCGTCGATCCCGACGGCGACCTCCTCACCCGTTTCGGCAACAGCCAGGATGAGCTTGCCATCCGGGCTGAGGCCGACGAGCTTCGCCACGCGCATTGCCTTTTGTTCTCCTGTGCGGTTGCCGCTAAGTCTCTCCCGGGCAGCAGGCCAGACCAAGCCAGCCACGCCGACCGGGCCGAAGTGTTGAGGCTACCGTGCGAGCCACCGCCGTTTCGCCCTTTCAGCACGTCGCGTTGAACAACCTGTTGCAGCGCTGAACACCGCAGACCCTGTTCAACGTCACAACACCTTGTTCAACGTCCATACAGCTTCGCGAACGTCAGCGGCGGGGGGCGGGCGAAGGTGAGGGTGGTGGCGGCGAGTACGGCGCAGCCGGCTGCGATGCCGAAGGGAACCCAGTACGCGTCCGACGGCCCGACCGCGTCGACAGCGCGACCTGCGAGTGCGTTGCCGGGTGCCACACCGAGCAGCAGGCCGGTGACGGTCCACGTGATCGCCTCGGTCAAACGCGAAGGCGGCACCCATTCCTCGACGCAGGCCGTCACGGCGACCATCGTCGGCGCGATCGTCATCCCGCACCCGAACAGCGCGACGCCGAGCAGGACGACACTGCCGACCCAGGGCAGCGGCGCCATCGTCACCGCCAGCGCCAGGGTGCCGATCAGCAGCCGTCGCTCGACCGGTGCCCGCCAGTGCACCGAGCCGTACCAGAGCCCGGCGATCAGGCTGCCGAGCGCCCAGATCGCCAGCACCACACCTGACATCTGCGGTACGCCGTGCGCCGTCGTGAACGCGACCGTCACCACCTCGGCACTTCCCAGCGCCGCACCCAAACCGGCACCGATCAGGCTGAGCAGAAGCAACGACAGCCACGGCAGCGGCGCATGGTCGGACCCGGTGGCGTGGCGCCGCCCGGGCGGATCAGTCCCACGAAGCAGTCCCAGCCACACCGCGCCGGCCAAGCCGAGGATGGCTGCGGCGATCAACCCGGCGTACGGGCTGACCTGCGTGGCCAGGAACGTCACCAGCACCGGGCCGAGGATGAACACCACCTCGTCGCCGACGGCCTCGAGTGCGTACGCGGTCTGCAGCGACCGGCCGCGGCCGAGCATGTACGTCCACCGGGCGCGTACGAACGAGCCGATCTGCGGACGGCTGCCGCCGGCCACCGCCGATACGGCGTAGAGGACCCAGTGCGGCGACTCCGCGCGGACGGCGACGAGCAGGGCGAGCAAAGCGGCGGTGCAGACGATCGCGCCGACGATGAGCAGCCGGGCCTGGCCGAACCGGTCGACCAGCCGGCCCTGTGCCGGACCGGTCAGCGCGGTGGCGACGACCGAGACGCCGGAGACCGCGCCGGCCAGTCCGTACGAACCGGTCTCGCGAGAGATCAGGATGACGATGCCGAGACCGGTCATCGAGATCGGCATACGACCGAGCACCCCGGCGGCGAAGAACGCGGCGGCGCCGGGCCGGCGCAGGATGGTGGCATAGGGCTTGAGCATGGGGCGGACCGCAGCCTATCCAGCGACCTGACAGGATCGGAGCATGCCGGCAGACCAGACACCGTACGACGCTGTGCTACTCGTCTCGTTCGGCGGACCGGAGCAGCCCGATGATGTCCTGCCGTTCCTGCGGAACGTGACCCGCGGCCGTGGCATCCCCGAGCAGCGGCTGCGGGAGGTCGGAGAGCACTACTTCCGGTTCGGCGGCCGCAGCCCGATCAACGATCAGAACCGGGCACTGCTGGCGGAGTTGCGGGCCCGGCTGGACGTGCCGGTGTACTGGGGCAACCGCAACTGGTCGCCGTACCTGAGCGACACTGTCCGCGAGATGACAGTCGATGGGGTCCGCCGTGCGGTGGCGATCATGACGTCGGCGTACCCGTCGTACTCCGGCTGCCGGCAATACCTGGACAACATCGCGGACGCCCGAGCTGGGGTCGGCGACGACGCGCCGCGGATCGACCGGCTGCGGCACTACGCGAACCACCCGGGCTTCGTCGACTCGTTCACCGACGCATGCGCCGAGGCGCTCGAAGGACTGCCCGAGGACGCGGCCCTGGCGTTCGTCACGCACTCGATCCCGCTGGCGATGAACGACAACAGCGGGCCGGCCGGCGGCGCGTATGTTGCCTGGCACAACGATGTCGCCGAGCAGATCTCGCTGGCGCTGGAGCGGCGTACCGGTCGCTCGCGGCGTACCGATCTGGTGTACTGCTCCCGGTCCGGGCCACCGCAGGTGCCGTGGCTGGAGCCGGACGTCAGCGACCACCTCGAGGACCTGGCCAAGAGCGGAGCGAGCGGGGTCGCGGTGGCGCCGATCGGGTTCGTCAGTGACCACATGGAGGTCGTCTACGACCTGGACACCGAGGCGGCGCAGACCGCGGCGAAACTCGGCCTGCCGATGGCGCGGGCCGCGACTCCGGGGTCCGGCGAGCGGTTCGTGACGATGCTGTGCGACCTGGTCGCCGAACGTGCGGCGGTCGCCCGCGGCGAGACACCGGAGCGGCCGTGCCTGGGCCGGATAGGGCCCGGCTGGGATGTCTGCGCCGACGGTTGCTGCGCGCCGCTGAGGCGGCCGGCATGACCACGCCCGCGGAGCTGCTGGACCTGGCGACCGACGTCGCCCGCGAGGCCGCCGACCTGATCGTCGAGCGTCGCCGGGGCCGGATCACCGTCGCCGACACCAAGAGCACCGACACCGACGTCGTCACCGCCGTCGACCGCGAGTCCGAGGAACTGATCCGCAAGCGGGTGCTCGCGGTCCGGCCGGACGACGCGTTCCTCGGCGAGGAGGGCGAGGACGTGATCGGCACCAGCGGGGTGCGCTGGGTGGTCGACCCGATCGACGGCACCGTGAACTATCTGTACGACCACCCGACGTACGCGGTCTCGATCGCGGTCGAGCAGGACGGCCGGACGGTGGCCGGGGTGGTGGTGAACGCGCCGCTGGGCGAGACGTTCACCGCGACGCTGGGCGGCGGCGCCTTCCTCGACGGCCGGCCGATCGCGGTGTCGGGCTGTACCGACCTTGCCAAGGCGCTGGTCGGCACCGGGTTCGGGTACGACCCGGCCCGGCGCGCGGTCCAGGCCGACGTGGTCCGCCAGCTGATCCCGCGGATCCGCGACATCCGGCGGATCGGGGTAGGTGCCGTGGACCTGTGCTACGTCGCCTGCGGCCGGCTGGACGCCGCGTACGAGCGTGGCCTCAACGCGTGGGACTATGGAGCCGGAGAACTGATCGCGGCCGAGGCGGGTGCGCGTACCGGCGGGCTTCACGGCGCCCCGGTATCGCCGGCGATGACCATTGCGGCCACGCCGGCGATCTTCGACGCTCTGCACGACGTTCTGGTCAAAGCTGACGCTCTCCGCGCGTAACCGCGTAGAACTTGAACTTTCAAGCACTAACGCGCATTGCGCGAGTGTGATCGAAAACATTCCGCGACACGCGGGTCAGAACATGGACGCCCCCGCGCGAAAGTCACCCCGGATAGGGCACAATCTGCGCCTCGGGGGACGGCATCGGGGCCGCCCTCACCTGGGTGAACACGGTGGGACTGCGCAGGAAACCGGGCGGACGGATCCGGAATTTCTCAGCCCGCACACCCGTTCACAGGGCTGCAGGTATTACGGGTACGAACTGAGGCAGGGACCGAAGATGGCGACCGACTACGACGCCCCACGCAAGACTGACGAGGATGCCGGCGAAGAGAGCATCGAGGAGCTGAAGACTCGGCGTCACGACAAGAACTCCGGCAAGGTCGACGAGGACGAGGCCGAGGCGGCTGAGAGCTTCGAGCTCCCGGGCGCGGACCTGAGCCACGAGGAGCTCGCGGTACGCGTGCTCCCGCGACAGGCCGACGAGTTCACGTGTTCGAGCTGTTTCCTGGTGCATCACCGCAGCCAGCTCGCAGCGAACAAGAACGGGCAGCTGATCTGCCGTGATTGCGCGGCCTGATCGCACCGTCCACGGAGCCGGCGGCTCGGGAGGGGCCACCGGCCTGGAGGGGCGAAAGTCTGACAGCGGGACTGACCTGACCGGTCAGTCCCGCTTCTCATGTCTGGCTGGATGCCTGACCGGCCGAGTCCCGCTCGTCATAGCCCGGCGGCAGCGTGCCGGTCGACTTCTCCCAGTACTTCGCGGCCCGCTGCTCGGCGAACCGCTTCGCGACCGCCGCCGTTGCGCCGCTCGCCACCGCCCAGCCGACCACCTCGGCGTACCCGGCGTCGGGTGCGGTCGGATCCTTCGGCGGCCTGCGCCCCGACCCCAGCTTCCAGGCCGAGGTGATCGCCTTCCTGGTCACCATCTGCAGCACCAGGGTGAACACCATGAGGACGAGCTTCCACCCGATCTTGGCTCCCGCCACGGCCAGCCTCCTGTTCGATGCCATCCGCAACCGATCTTGCCACCGTCAGGACCCAGGCGCGCCCCGCAGCGCTTCGGCAAGTTGATCGGGCCGCCGGGTGGCCACCAGCCAGTACGGCGCCGGGTCGGCCGGGTCGGTCAGCTGAACACGTACCGCGCCGGACAGGTATGGCCGTAGTACCAGATAGGCGCGCGGGTCACAGTCGCGTCCGCGGGCCAGCCGGGCGGATTCGCCGGTAAGCGCCTCGGCCGTACCGAGGTGTTCGCGTTCGATCCGGGCCCGGCCGGCGGTGAAGGTCTCGCCGTCGACCAGGACCGGAGCCGCGCCGTACCGGACCAGGATGGTCACGACCAGCACGGTGACCACGAGGGTGAAGATCAGCGCCGGTATGCCGCCGGTGGCCGCGGCCACGGCCAGCCACAGCACGAACAGTCCCGCGGCGGTGATCAGCCACCACAGGACCGGGATGCGCAGGCGTTCGGCGTATACGGGGGAGGACGGCACGCCCGCCAGCCTGGCACGGACCCGCCGGCGGCTGCGGATAGGGTCCGTTCTCGTGGATGTCGAGGTTCTGATCACCCGGCTGGACGAGGGCGTCCCGCTGCCTTCGTACGCGCACCCCGGTGATGCCGGCGCCGACCTGGTCGTCACCGCGGAGGTGACCCTGAGGCCGGGGGAGCGGTCGCTGGTCGGGACCGGGATCGCGATCGCGCTGCCGGACGGGTACGCCGCGTTCGTGCACCCGCGGTCCGGCCTGGCCGCCCGGCACGGCGTGTCGATAGTCAACGCCCCGGGCACCGTCGACGCCGGCTACCGCGGCGAGATCAAGGTCTGCCTGGTCAATCTCGACCCGGCCGAGCCGGTGACGTTGCGGCGCGGCGACCGGATCGCGCAACTGGTGATCCAGCGGATCGAGAAGGCGCGGTTCGTCGAGGTCGACCGGCTGCCGGGCTCCGCCCGCGGCGACGGGGGGTACGGGTCCACCGGAGGCTTCGGCGGTGTGACAGGCTGAGAAGTCGGGTGGTGACCCGGGAGTCGCGCGAGACTGACCGGCGCTGTTCTCCTATTGGATATCGAAGGAAGCAGGAAAGCACTGTGAGGTTCCGCCGGAAGGGCAAGGACGAGGACGACTCGGAGCCCACCTTCGCGGATCTGGCCGAGGACGCCGACTCCGACGTCGATGCGGGGGAGGCGATCCCGACGGGCCCGTACGACGTGAGCGACGTCGACAAGGCCGAGCTGGAGGCCGAGGACCGGATCGACCTGGGCGGTCTGGTGATCGCCGGCATCCCCGGGATGGAGCTGCGCCTGCAGGTGGACGAGCAGTCCAACGAGGTCCAGGCGGTGCTGATGGTGGTGTCGGACTCCGCGCTCGAGCTGCGCGCGTTCGCGGCGCCGAAGACGGCGGGGATCTGGGCCGAGGTCCGGCGCGAGATCGCCGCCGAGGCGACCCGGATGGGCGGTACGGCGACCGAGGGCAACGGCCCGTTCGGACCGGAGCTCACCTTGGTGGTGCCGGTGCAGGACCCCGACGGCCAGATGTACAGCCAGACCTCGCGGGTGGTCGGCGTGGACGGCCCCCGCTGGCTGCTTCGCGGCACCGTGCTCGGCCGGGCCGCCATCGAGTCTGGCGCCGCGGCGCAGCTGGAGGACTCATTCCGGCGGGTGATCGTGGTCCGTGGCAGCGAGCCGATGGCGCCGCGCGACCCGCTCGCCCTGACCCTGCCCGCCGGTGCCCAGCCGCCGCCGGAGGAGGTCTGACCAGGGCGGCACCGGGCAAGGGAGGCCGCACCGGGGGCGCACGGAGGGAACAGTGACGACGCTCGGAGCGTTCCTCGGTGGGTAAGGCACGATTAGGCTAGGTGGACATGGGAAGCCACAAGGCCGGACGGTTCCGGCGCGCGCTGCGCGGACTCGCCAGCAGCGTGGACGAGCGTGAGGCCGAAGAGCTGCGCGACTTCAGCGCGGACTGCGGCGCGCGGTCGATCAGGAACTGTTCGGACCGAGAGATGGTCACGGTCGCGGGCACACTGCGAACCGTGACGTTCAGCCCTCGCGGCGGCGTACCGGCGCTGGAGGGTGAGTTGTACGACGGCACCGGAACGGTGACCGTCATCTGGCTGGGCCGGCGCAAGATCGCCGGGATCCAGCCGGGCGTCGACGTGATCGTGTCCGGCCGGATCGGGGTCGTCGACGGAGACCGGGTGATCTTCAATCCGCGCTACGAACTGCGTCCCGCGGTAGCCCATGGCTGAGCCGGAGCGCGCCCAGGCCGGGGCCGATCTCGACCGCGACCCCGCGGACGTGTTGCGGCTCAGCGACACCGAGAAGGCGATCGCCGAGCAGATCGTCGAGGAGGAGCTGCGCTCGGAGGGCCGGCCCGCCGGCACCGACAAGGACTTCTTCCACGCGCTGGGTGGCTGGGGCGCGCTGCTCGACATCGGCCTGCCCTGGATCGCGTTCCTGGTCGTCTACTGGGTCACCGACGACAACCTGTCCCTGGCCCTCGGGGTCGCCGTCGCGGCGGCCGTCGTGGTGGCCGTGCTGCGGCTGTTGCGGCGCCAGCCGCTGCGCAACATCGTCGGCGGCTTCATCGGCGTACTGATCTCGGCGTACGTCGCCAAGGCCAGCGGCAAGGCGGAGAACGTCTACCTGCCCGGCCTGCTCATCAACGCGGCCTACGGGCTGCTGTACCTGCTGACCGTGCTGCTGCGCTGGCCGTTCTTCGGCGTGATCTACGGGTTGGTGACCCAGGCCGGCACGGCCTGGCGGAAGGACCCGGCCATGCTGCGCGGGTTCAGCCGGGCGACGCTGGTGTTCGTCGGGCTGTTCGCCGTACGGCTGGTGGTGCAGGTCCCGCTGTACCTGGCCGGCTGGGTGAACGCCCTCGGCATCGCCAAGGTGGCGCTCGGCCTGCCCTTCTACGCGCTGGCGCTGTGGTGCGCCTACATCGTGCTGCGCGCGTCGCTGCCCGCCGAGTCCTGGGCGGAGGCGCGCGACACCGTCACCCACCTGCTGCGCGGCAACAAGCGCTAGGAGCCTGTGCCGCTGGAGTGGTGATGGTGGTGCGGCGACAGCATGTCCTCGAGCTGCTCCTCGTTCTCGTCCGCGGCGACGAACAGCAGTTCGTCATTGAGTTCGAGGGTGCCGTCCGGGTCCGGGGTGAGCACCCGGCCTTCGCGGAGGATCGTCACCAGGGCGGTGTCTGCGGGCCAGGCGATGTCGCCGACCCGAGTACCGATCATCGGTGAGTCGTCGGGCAGGGTGAGCTCGACCAGGTTGACGTCGCTCTGCCGGAAGGTGAACAGCCGGACCAGGTCGCCGACCGAGACCGCCTCCTCGACCAGTGCGGACATGATCCGCGGGGTCGACACCGCCACGTCCACGCCCCAGGCCTCGTTGAACATCCACTCGTTGCGCGGATGGTTGACCCGGGCAACGGTCCGCGGAACGCCGAACTCGGTCTTGGCCAGCAGCGACACGACCAGGTTGACCTTGTCGTCGCCGGTCGAGGCGATCGCCACCTGGCAGCGCTGCAGGGCGGCCTCCTCCAGCGAGGACAGCTCGCAGGCGTCGGCCAGCAGCCACTCCGCCTGCGGCACCGACTCCGCCTTGATCGCGCGAGGGTCCTTGTCGATCAGCAGTACCTGATGGCCGTTCTCCAGCAGTTCGGACGCGATCGAACGGCCGACGTTACCGGCGCCCGCGATGGCTACCCGCATCAGCTCTCCTTGGGCTCCGTGCCGAGCGCGGCCTCGACGGCGTTCGCCTCGCTCTCCAGTACCAGGACATGCACCAGATCACCCTCCTGGATGACGGTGTCCGGCTTGGGCAGCAGGCCCTCACCGAGCCGGACCAGGAACGCCACCCGGGCGCCGGTGGCGGACTCGATCTCGAGGGCGCGGCGGCCGACCCAGCGCGGGTGCACGTGGATCTCGTCGAGTCGTACGCTGCCGGTCGGGTCGCGCCACTGCGGCTCCGATCCGCTCGGCAGCAGCCGCCGGATCACGCGGTCGACGGTCCACTTCACCGTACCGACGGTCGGGATGCCGAGCCGCTGGTACACCTCGGCGCGGCCCGGGTCGTAGATCCGTGCGACCACGTTCTCGATCCCGAAGTTCTCCCGGGCGACCCGGGCGGCCAGGATGTTCGAGTTGTCGCCGTTGGAGACCGCGGCGAACGCGCCGGCCTTCTCGATCCCGGCCTCGATGAGGATCTCGCGGTCGAAGCCCATGCCGGTCACGGTCTGGCCGCGGTAGTTCGGGCTCAGCCGGCGGAACGAGTCGGGGGACTGGTCGATGATCGCGACCGTGTGGTCACGCTTCTCCAGCGTCCTGGCCAGAGTGGAGCCGACGCGGCCGCAGCCCATGATGACAACGTGCACTCCGCAACCTCTCCCTGAACCTTTCCCTGACCCATTCTGCGCTCGGCTCTGAGCTCGGCCGGTCCGAACGCTACACCGTTGTCACCACGCGCCTCGCCACCGGCAGGCGGGTGGGTGTTCGTGGCCTCTACGATCGCGGTGTGACTCTTGGCAACGTCGGCAAGCGCCTCCTCGTCGGCCGGAAACTACGCAGTACCCAGCTCGGCGAGACGCTGCTCCCGAAGCGGATCGCGCTTCCGGTGTTCGCCAGCGACGCGCTGTCGTCGGTCGCGTACGCACCGGACGAAATCTTTCTGACCCTCTCGATCGCGGGTATCTCGGCGTACGCGTACTCGTGGAAGATCGGGCTGCTGGTCGCGCTGGTGATGCTGATCGTGGTGGCGTCGTACCGGCAGAACGTGTACGCCTACCCGTCCGGTGGCGGCGACTATGAGGTGGCCACGGTCAACGTCGGGCCGACCGCCGGCCTGACCGTCGCCAGCGCGCTGATGGTCGACTACGTCCTGACCGTCGCGGTGTCGATCTCGTCGGGCGTCCAGAACGCGAAGTCGGCGATACCGCAGTTGGAGGGTCACGAGGCGCAGCTCGCCGTCGGACTGGTCGTGTTGCTGGCGGCGATGAACCTGCGCGGTGTACGCGAATCGGGCGCGCTGTTCGCGGTCCCGACGTACATCTTCATGTTCTCGATCATCGGGATGACGATCTGGGGGGTCGGGCGGTTGCTGTTCGGTGACCTCCCGGCTGCGGACAGCGCCCACCTCACGATCAAGGCCGAGGGCACGTTCGCAACGAGCGGCTTCCAGCTCACGACCCTTTCCGGGATATTCCTGATCGCCCGGGCCTTCTCGTCCGGATGCGCCGCGCTGACCGGCGTGGAGGCGATCAGCAACGGCGTACCGGCGTTCAAGAAGCCCAAGAGCAAGAACGCGGCGACCACCCTGCTGATGCTCGGAGCGATCGCGGTCACGATGCTGACCAGCATCATCCTGCTGGCGAACAAGATCGGCCTGCGGTATGCCGAGGATCCAGCCACCCAGCTGTTGGACAACGGCCAGCCGGTGGGGGACAGCTACCAGCAGAAGACGGTGATCGGCCAGATCGGCGACGCCGTGTTCTCGAACTTCCAGCCCGCGTTCTACCTGGTGATCGGCGCCACGATGCTGATCCTGGTGCTGGCCGCGAACACCGCGTTCAACGGGTTCCCGGTGCTCGGCTCGATCCTGGCCCGCGACGGCTACCTGCCGCGCCAGTTGCACACCCGCGGCGACCGGCTCGCCTACAGCAACGGGATCATCCTGCTGGCGGGATTCGCGATCCTGCTGATCGTGGCGTTCGACGCCGAGGTGACGCGGCTGATCCAGCTGTACATCGTCGGGGTGTTCGTGTCGTTCACGGTCAGCCAGTTCGGGATGATCCGGCACTGGACCCGGCACCTGAAGACCGAGCAGGATCCAGCCACCCGCCGGCACATGATGCGGTCCCGGGTGATCAACGCGATCGGCCTGTCGTTCACGGCGACCGTGCTCGTGATCGTGCTGCTGACCAAGTTCACGCACGGGGCGTACATCGCGATCATCGCGATGGCGGTGCTGTTCGTCATGATGAAGGGCATCCACCGGCACTACGCGACGGTGAGCCGGGAGATGGAGGTCGACTCCGACGAGTCGCTGACGCTGCCGTCGCGGGTGCACGCGATCGTGCTCGTCTCCAAGCTGCACAGGCCGACACTGCGGGCGCTGGCGTTCGCGAAGGCGGCCCGCCCGTACATCCTCGAGGCCGTCACCGTCGACGTCGACCCGGTCGAGTCCGACGAACTGCAGGCCGAGTGGGACCGGCGCGGCATACCGGTGCCGTTGAAGCGGCTGGCCTCGCCGTACCGCGAGATCACCCGGCCGATCCTGCAGTACGTGCGCGACATCCGCCGCCAGTCGCCGCGCGACGTGGTGATGGTCTACATCCCCGAGTACGTCGTGGGCCACTGGTGGGAGCACCTCCTGCACAACCAGAGCGCGCTGCGGCTCAAGGGCCGGCTTTTGTTCACCCCGGGCGTGATGGTGACCTCGGTGCCGTACCAGCTGGCCTCGTCTCAGGCGGCCGGCGAGCGGCACGACCGCGCGGAGAGCGTGCCGGGACAGGTTCGGCGTGGCGAGACGACCGGACGCCGCTGACGCCGCTGACCTCGTCGGCTCCCTGGCCGAGATCGAGGTCGGCCCGGTCGCTCATGGCGGTCATTGCGTGGCCAGGCTGGACGGGCAGGTCGTGTTCGTCCGGCACGCGATCCCGGGGGAGCGGGTGCGGATCCGGATCACCGAGCAGACCTCGAAGTTCCTCCGCGCCGACGCGGTCGAGATCCTGTCGCCGTCGCCCGAACGGGTCGAGCAGCCGTGCCCGTTCGCCGGTCCGGGCCGGTGCGGCGGTTGCGACTTCCAGCACGTCTCGCTCGCCGGGCAGCGCCGACTGAAGGCGCAGGTCGTCACCGACACGCTGCGCAGGATCGGCAAAATCGAGTACGCCGTGACGATGGAGCCGGCCGACGAGACCGGGCTCGGCTGGCGGACCAGGATGCGGTACGCCGTTTCCAACGGCAGACCCGGCATGCACGCCCACCGCAGCCACGACCTGATCGCGATCGACAAGTGCCTGCTGGCACATCCGGACAGTCCGGCGGTGCTCGACCAGACATGGCCGGACACGGATGCGGTCCAGACCGCGGTCTCGAACACCGGCGAGCAGGTCATCGGCACGGGCCGTGTACACGAACGGGTCCGGGACCGTACGTTCCGCGTCGACGCGACCGGGTTCTGGCAGGTCCACCCTGCGGCCGCGGCGACACTCGTAGCCGCGGTGCTGGACGGATTGGACCCGCAGCCGGGCGAGACGGCTCTCGACCTATACAGCGGCGTCGGCCTCTTCGCGGCCTTCCTGGCCGACGCCGGCTGCGCCGTGCTCACCGCCGAGTCCGACCGGGCCGCCGTCCGCAACGCGCGGCGCAACCTGCACGACCTGCAGGCGGTGACGATCGAGGCCGGCAAGGTCGGCCGGGTGCTGGCCTCGGCCCGCCGGCAGGGGTTGGAGTCGGTCGACCTGGTCGTGCTCGATCCGCCGCGTACGGGTGCGGGTCCGGACGTCGTCCACGCCATCGCGGACCTGACACCCCGGCGGGTCGCATACGTCGCGTGCGATCCAGTGGCTCTGGCGCGCGACCTGCGAGTCTGCCTCGACTCCGGCTACGATCTGGCCGTTCTCCGCGCCTTCGACCTGTTCGGCATGACGCACCACATCGAGTGCGTGGCGGTCCTAACTCGTGGCTGAGCCCCTCCGGCCGGGGTTCGCACCCCGCTCTGACGAGGTGCGAACCCTAGCCCGGGGTGCGAACCTAGCCC
>JBKPSJ010000292.1:0-2599 GCA_046765875.1 Actinomycetota bacterium | reverse complement strand
TAGCTAGGGACGGTAGCGCTCGGCAGAAGCGTTCTCCTGGGCGAGGCGGCGAAGTGCCAGCAGCACCGGTTCCCCCAGCACCGTGACCACCACCGCGCGTTCCAGTGCCTCGGCGGGATCGTCCGGCAGCGAGGACACCTCCGCCTTGCCGATCCTGCCGACCGAGTCGGCGTACGTGTCGAGCAGATCGTCCGGCAGTTCGTTGTCGACGGCATCCAGCGCGTCGAGTGCCGCGGCCAGCGCGGCCCGCGCGGGCGCGTCGGCGTAGACCTTCCAGCCGAGCCGGCCGAGCAGGTCGTCCACTCTCCGACGGGACGCGTCGGTCGGTTCCGGTATCGCCGGGCCAAGGCCGTACTGGGCCGAGCCGAGCACGCTGTGGGTACCGGCCGCCGGCTCGTCGAGGGTCGCGAGCACCTCGTGCACTCTGGCCAGCGAGAGCCCGCCGGAGCCGACCAGCGCCCGGATCAGCCGCAGCCGCCGGACATGGCTGTCGTCGTACACGGCCCGGATGGTGCCGGCCGGCGGGTACGAGACCATCTACGTCAACATGCCGCCGATCGGCCAGGGCAAGCTCAACGGCGTCGAGCGCGTCGGCACCAACAGGGACACGGCTGCTCAGCGCCTCAGGCCCGCCTAGGCTGAGTGGGTGCAGTACGTCCGCGATCTCCGCAGATTGTTGCGCCGGGGTGACTTCCGCCGCCTGTTCGCGGTGCGGCTGGCCTCGCAGCTCGGCGACGGCGTGTTCCAGGTGGCGCTCGCGTCGTACGTGCTGTTCTCCCCCGAGCGCGAGCCGGACCCGACGAAGATCGCGGCGTTGTTCGCGGTAACGCTGCTGCCGTACTCGATCCTTGGGCCGTTCACCGGCGTCCTGCTCGACCGCTGGTCGCGGCGGCAGATCCTGTTCGCCGCCAACCTCACCCGATCGGCACTGGCACTGATCGTGGCGGCGATCGTTGCCGCCGGCAACGACGGGCCGGTGTTCTACGGCATGGTGCTGCTGGTCCTGGGCGTGAACCGGTTCCTGCTGTCCGGTCTGTCCGCCGGGCTGCCGCACGTCGTCGACCCCGACGAGCTGGTGATGGCCAACGCGGTGACCCCGACCACCGGCACGGCGTTGTTCATCGCCGGCGGCGGAGTCGGCGCGTTGATCAAACTGATCTCCGGCTCCGACATCATCATCCTGTTCACGACCGCGGTGATCTACTCGACCGCCGCGCTGCTCGCGCTGCGGCTCGGCCGCCGCCAGCTCGGGCCGGACCTGTCCGGCGCGGAGCCCGGCGTGTGGGAGGCGATCCACAGCATCGTCGCCGGACTGATCGCGGGCGCGCGGCATCTCAACAAGCGGCGACAGGCCCTCGCCGGCCTGCTGGCGATCGGGTCGCTGCGGTTCTTCTTCGGCCTGATCACAGTCGGGATGATCCTGCTGTTCCGGAACTACTTCTACGACGAGAGCCAGCGCGACGAGGCGTTCGCCGCCCTGGCGCTGGCCACCGGACTGGTCGGCGCCGGACTGTTCATCGCGGCGCTGGTCACGCCGTGGGCGACCCGGCGGATGACGCTGCACCGCTGGATCGCCCTGCTGTTCGCCCTGTCGGCGGTCGTGACGGCGTTGCTCGGCGGTCTGTACACCCAGCCCGCGCTGATGATCGGCGGATTCATCACCGGGTTCTCGGCACAGGGCGTGAAGATCAGTGTCGACACCCTGGTGCAGACCGAGATCGACGACGTCTACCGCGGCCGGGTGTTCTCGCTGTACGACATGATCTTCAACGTGGCGCAGGTCTCGGCCGCCGCGCTCGGAGCCGTGATCCTCCCCGACACCGGCAAGTCGTACGGCGTGCTGGCCTTCATCGTCATCGGCTTCGCCGCCACCGCCGTGTGCTACTTGCTGGCCACCCGGCACGTACGGACTCTGGTCGCCACCTGAGGTGACGCGCGACGCTGACTTCGATCCAGCCGTACCAGGCCTGCACTGCGCAGGTCGAGACCAGATCACCCACTACCTATCGGCTGCGGACCGCACCGCTGTACGACCTGCCCGCAGAGCGGACCGCCGACCTGCTCCGCAAGGCCGAGCGGCTCGCCGACCCCGGCGACCCACGCGTCACCGCGCTGCTGGTCGCGGCGAAGGCGTGGGAATACGGCGAGCGCCGGCTCGACGTGGATCCGGACCTGGCCGTCGAAGCCGTCGCCGCGGCCCGCAAGTCGGGCGATCCGGTGCTGCTCGCCGGCGTACTCGACACGGTGGTCATCGCCGCCGGCCGCACCGGTCGGTTGCGCGAGGCCAAGGGATACGCCGAGGAACGGCTCGGACTGGTCGAGCCGCTGCCCCGGCACGAGCCGTACCCGGCCGCCGCCGAGGATCCCGCCACCGGCCATCCGTACGTCACCCTGCCGAGGCGGATCCGCATCTACGCGTTGCTGGGCCGGTTCGACGAGGCGGTCGCGCGGGCCGACCTGCTGTGGGAGCGCTGGCACCGGGCCGGCGAGCCGCCGATGGAGTGGATGGCATCGGCGTTCGCAGTCGCCGGAGCGGTCCACGGTCTGCTGCGCGCCGGCGATTTCGCGCTGTGGCAGCAACGGGCACGCCGCAGCGCGG
>JBKPSJ010000291.1:0-22941 GCA_046765875.1 Actinomycetota bacterium | reverse complement strand
CGCGGAACACGAACAACGACTCGCTCTCGAGCGCGTCCAGCTCTGAAACCCTCGTCGTCGTCATACGTGCAACCCGCATTCGGTCTTGGCGCGACCGGCCCAGCGGCCGCTGCGCGGATCCTCGCCCGGCGCCACCCGCTGGGTGCACGGCTCGCACCCGATTGACGGGTATCCGTCGTACTGCAGCGGGTTCACCAGCACGCCGTTGTCGGCGATGTAGCCGTCCAGGTCGTCCTGCGTCCACGGCGCGATCGGGTTCAGCTTCACCATGTTGCGCCGCTCGTCGTACTCGACCACCTGGGTTTTCGCGCGCGTCGGCGACTCCTCGCGCCGTACGCCCGTCACCCACGCGGTGTAGCCCGCCAGCGTCTTGTTGAGCGGGGCAACCTTCCGCAGTGCGCAGCACTTGTCCGGGTCGCGCTTGTACAGGTCCTTCCCGTACGTCGCGTCCTGCTCGGCCACGGTCTGCTCGGGCGTGACGTTGATCAGATTGATCTCCAGCGTCGCCCCGACCGCGTCCCGGGTGCCGATCGTCTCGACGAAGTGGTAGCCGGTGTCGAGGAACACCACGTCCACGCCTGGCGCCGACTCCGAGGCCAGGTACGGCAGCACGCCGTCGGCCATCGACGCGGTCACCACCAACTCGTCGCCGAACGTCTCGCGGGCCCAGGCGAGGATCTCCTGCGCAGACGCGTCCGCCAGCTTCTCGTTGGCCGCTTCAGCGAGGGCCTTCAGGTCGGTCATGAGTTCACCCGCAGTCCGACGAAGTTGAGCTTGAACACCCGGGCGCAGGCCCGGCACTCCCAGACGCCGTGCCCGTCCTCGGACGGACGCAGGTCCTCGTCACCGCAGTAGGGGCAGTAGTTCGGCGCCGCTCGTTCGCTCATTTCAACGCCTCGCTTCGCTCGGCGCCCACGAGCGGACGCTGCTGTGTTGGTTGTTTCGTTCGCTGCCGCTCACTCACTTGAGATCTCCCTCGTCGGCGCGGACCACCCATTGCGCGAAGCGTTCGCCGTCGGTTCGGCCGGCCAGGTAGTTGCGGACCACCCGCTCGACGTAGTCGGCCAGCCCGGCGGCGGTGACCTTGTGACCGCGCAGCTTGCGGCCGAACCCCGCGTCCAGCCCGAGCCCGCCGCCGAGATGGACCTGGAATCCCTCCACCTGCTTGCCCTCGCTCATCACCAGCTGGCCCTTGAGACCGATGTCGGCGACCTGGATCCGGGCGCACGAGTTCGGGCAGCCGTTCAGGTTCACCGTGATCGGTACGTCGAGCTCCGGGACCCGGCGCTCGAGCTCGGCGATCAGCCCGGCCGCGGCGGCCTTGGTCTCGACGATCGCGAGCTTGCAGAACTCGATCCCGGTGCAGGCCATCACGTTGCGCCGCCACGGCGACGGGTCGGCGTGGAAGCCCAGGTCCCGCAGCGACGACACCAGCGAGTCGACCTGGCTGCGGTCGACGTCGAGGACCAGCAGCTTCTGCTGGGCGGTTGTGCGGATCCGGTTCGAGCCGTGTGCGGCGACCACGTCGGCCACCTTGGCCAGCGACGTACCCGAGACCCGGCCGACGATCGGGGCGATGCCGACGTAGAACCGGCCGTCCTTCTGCGCGTGTACGCCGATGTGGTCACCCTGGACCGCGGGTACCTCGGGCGCCGGACCGTCGATCAGCCTGCGGTTGAGGTACCTCGTCTCCAGCACCTCGCGGAACCTCTCCACGCCCCAGTCGGCGACCAGGAACTTCAGCCGGGCCCGGTTCCGCAGCCGGCGGTATCCGAAGTCGCGGAAGATGCTGGTCACGCCCCACCAGGTCTCGGGCACCTCGTCGATCGGGATCCAGGTGCCGAGCCGCTGCGCGAGCATCGGGTTGGTGGACAGCCCGCCGCCGACCCACAGGTCGAAGCCGGGGCCGTGCTCGGGGTGGACGACCCCGACGAATGCGATGTCGTTGACCTCCGGCACCACGTCGTGCGACGGGTGGCCGGTCAGCGCGGTCTTGAACTTGCGAGGCAGGTTGGAGAACTCCGTCGAGCCGATGTACCGGTCGACGATCTCGTGGATCGCGGGCGTCGGGTCGATGATCTCGTCCGCCGCGATCCCGGCGACCGGGGAGGAGATGATGACGCGCGGTACGTCACCGCAGGCCTCGGTGGTGTACAGCCCGACCGACTCCAGCCGCTGCCAGATCGCCGGCACGTCCTCGATCTGGATCCAGTGCAGCTGGATGTTCTGCCGGTCGGTGATGTCGGCGGAGTCGCGCGCGTACGTCGTCGACACGTCGGCGATCACCCGGAGCTGCTCGGTGGTGAGCTGGCCGCCCTCGATCCGGACCCGCATCATGAAGTACCGGTCGTCGAGCTCCTCGGGCTCGAGAGTGGCGGTCTTGCCGCCGTCGATACCCGGCTTGCGCTGGGTGTACAGCCCCCACCAGCGGAACCGGCCGCGCAGGTCGGCGGGGTCGATCGAGTCGAACCCGCGGTGCGCGTAGATGTTCTCGATCCGGGCCCGTACGTTGAGCCCGTCGTCGTTCTTCTTGTTCTCCTCGTTCTTGTTGAGCGGCTCGCAGTAGCCGAGCGCCCATTGGCCCTCACCCCTCTTGGGGCGTGTGGAGGCCAACCGAGCCGGTGCGGTGACGGCAGTCATCCGGGACAGTCCTCGTCGTGGTCGGACCGGTGCGGCCGGTGCCGGTCCCGGAGCGTCGGCGGTCCGGGTCCTCGGCGCGCGCCGCACCCAGCGATGATCGGTGTGATCAGGCCTTGTGGGCCGTGGCGTTGGGGTGCGCGTCAGCTCGCCGAAGGACAACAGATGGCGCTGCGCATACGACCGAGGTCGACGTGGATGCGACCTACCAGATACGTCGTGTGGACAGCGAACATGCCCATAAGCGTGCGGCCTCGGTACGTCAAGAATCAATCACAGATCCCGAATACTGAGACAGAGTCTCACGATACGTCCATGCTCTGACGCGGAGAAGCCCGCCGGTGTGGCCCACGACACATCCCGGGTTGTCCGATGATCGGCGCCCGGGGTGGGGTCAGCCCAGGTCGAGCCCCGGGTAGAGCGGGTTGGCGGCCAGGAGTTCCGCGGCCGCGGAGTGGGTCTTGTCGGCGACGCCCTCGGCGAGGATGTACTTCGCCTTGCCCGGCTTGCCGTCCTTCGTCGGCGCCGGGGTGGTCGAGGAGAGCACATCGACGATCAGCTCGGCCACCCGGTCGAAGTCGTCCGGCCCGAACCCGCGCGAGGTCAGCGCCGGCGTACCGATCCGGATCCCGGAGGTGTACCAGGCGCCGTTCGGGTCCCGCGGCACCGAGTTGCGGTTGGTGACGATGCCCGAGTCGAGCAGCGCGGACTCGGCCTGCCGGCCGGTGATCCCGTACGGCGAGACGTCGATCAGCACCAGGTGGTTCTCGGTGCCGTCGGTGACCAGCTTCGTACCGCGCTTCATCAGGCCCTCGGCGAGCGCGACCGCGTTGTCGGCCACGTTCTGCGCGTACGTCCGGAACGCCGGCTGCTTGGCCTCGGCGAACGCGACCGCCTTTGAGGCCATCACGTGCCCGAGCGGGCCGCCGAGCACCATCGGGCAGCCGCGGTCGACCGAGTCGGCATACTCCGTCTGGCACAGCACCGCACCACCGCGCGGGCCGCGGAGCGACTTGTGCGTGGTCGTGGTGGTGATGTGCGCGTGCGGGACCGGGTCGTAGTCGCCGATGAACACCTTGCCGGCCACCAGCCCGGCGAAGTGCGCCATATCGACCAGGAACGTCGCGCCGACCTCGTCGGCGATCTCGCGCATTGTGGCGAAGTTGATCTTCCGCGGGTACGCGGAGTAGCCGGCCATCAGGATCAGCGGCTTGAACTCGCGCGCCAACCGGGCCACCTGGTCGTAGTCGAGCAGCCCGGTCTCCGGGTCGGTCCCGTACGAGGTCTGGTGGAACATCTTGCCGGAGATGTTCGGCCTGAACCCGTGCGTCAGGTGGCCGCCGGCGTCCAGCGACATACCGATCATCCGCTGGTCGCCGAACGCCTTGCGCAGCTCGGCCCAGTCCTGCTCGGACAGGTCGTTCACGTGCCTGACGCCGGCCCGCTCCAGCGCCGGCGACTCGATCCGCTGCGCCAGGACGGCCCAGAACGCGACCAGGTTGGCGTCGATGCCGGAGTGCGGCTGTACGTATGCGTGCGGCGCGCTGAAGAGGTCCTTCGCGTGGTCCGCTGCGAGTTGCTCGACGGTGTCGATGTTCTGGCAGCCGGCGTAGAAGCGGTGCCCGATCGTGCCCTCGGCGTACTTGTCGGACATCCACTGACCCATGGTCAGCAGCACGGCGGGGGAGGCGTAGTTCTCGCTCGCGATCAGCTTCAGCGAGGCCCGCTGGTCGGCGAGCTCCTGGCGGATGGCCCCTGCGACGTTCGGCTCGACGGCGCCGATCACGTCGAGGGCGCTCTGGTACGCGGTGCTCGCGGCCTTGGCGTTGTACGACTCGTAGGTCTCGGTCATGATCACGATCTCCCCTGCAGGTCGGCTTCGCCGGGCACCCAGGCGCACGGTGACCACGGCTGTTTCGCTCCCCGGTGGTGCTCCACCCTGGACGGCGCCAGTCGCGACCTAGCCGAGCCTAGTGCCTTGACGCCCTGACGCGGGCGCGGGCCCGCCGCAGCGGTCGACAGGCGGTGATCAGGGCAGGTTGAATTGGTATATCGACTTCGGCGGGGAGGAGGTCGGATGCGGACGGCGTTCATGCGTCAGGCGGTCGCTCTGGGACTGCACGGAATGCGGATCGGCGAAGGCGGCCCGTTCGGCGCCGTGGTGGTCAAACGCAACCGGGTGTTCGCCGCCGGCTGGAACCGCGTCAACGCGACCTCCGACCCGACCGCGCACGCCGAGATCGTCGCCATCCGCCGGGCCTGCGGCCGGCTGGGCAGCTCCGAGTTGAAGGACTGCGACGTGTACGTGAGCAGCGAGCCCTGTCCGATGTGCCTGAGCGCGATCTACTGGGCCCGGCCGCGCACGCTGTACTACGCGAGTACGAAGGCCGAGGCAGCGTCGATCGGGTTCGACGACTCGTTCATCGTCTCGGAGTTGCAGGTGCCGCACGAGGACCGGTCGATCCCGTTCGTACAGGTGACCGTCGACGACGCCACCGACAGCCTGCGCGAGTGGGTCGCCCGCAACCGTGCCTGACCTCGTTTGGTTCTCAGTCGATGCCGGTCAGATCCAGCTGGAGGATGCGCTCGGGATCGGCGAGGACGTCGATCTGTACGATCCGGCCGCGCGTGACGGTGAAGCCCATCACTGCGGACGGATGCCCGTCCATCACCACGACGACACCCGCCGCCCCGTTGACCAGGGCCGGCCGGAGCAGCATGCCGGGCCGGTCGAACATGATCGCCTGACCGGCGACGGCCGCCGGGCCGTGCAGCACGACGGACGCGTCCGCGCGGGCCGTGCCGCCGTCGGCCCGGAGCACCACGTCCGGGTCGAGGACGGCGACGAGCGCCTCGAAGTCGCCGTTGTGCGCCGCGGCGAAGAAGGCGTTGACCACCTCGCGTTGACGGCCGAGGTCGGCGTCGGGGATGTCGGCGCCTCGTACCCTGCGGCGGGCCCGGCTGGCCAGTTGCCGCGCCGCGACCGGCGTACGCCCGACGATCGGGGCGATCTCGTCGAACGGCAGGTCGAACATGTCGTGCAGGACGAACGCCAGCCGCTCGGCGGGCGGCAGGGTGTCGAGCACCACGTGCAGCGCGAGCCCGACCGAGTCGGCGAGCAGCGCCTCGTCCTCGGGAGTCGGCCCGTCCGCGCCGCTGACGATCGGGTCGGGTACGTGTACGCCCATCGGCGTCTCGGGTCGCGACCGCCGCGATCGCAGCACGTTCAGGCAGACCCGGGACACGATCGTGGTCAGCCAGGCACCGAGATTGTCGACACCGCTGGCGTCCGCCTGCCGTAACCGCAGCCAGGCTTCCTGGACGGCGTCATCGGCCTCGGTGAACGAGCCGAGCATCCGGTACGCCACCGCCCGCAGGTGGGGCCGGTTCTGCTCGAAGCCCTGTACGAGCCAGTCGGGCTCGGTCATCGGTCACACTCCCCGGTCGCTTCGTGTCGTACGGGGTGACACCTCAAATCCGGACGATGTGACAAGGAGATAGTCATGCAAGCACGGATGGCCAGCCCGGCGCTGAGCTCCTCCGGTGCGCTGACCGCACTGCAGGGGCTCGAGAAGGCGGCCGGGCAGGCCGGCCTGTCCAAGGCCCTGACCGAGTTCGTCAACCTGCGGGCCAGCCAGATCAACGGCTGCAGCGTCTGCGTCGACATGCACGCGCGCGACCTGAAGAAGGCGGGTGAGAGCGACGAGCGGATCTGGGCCGTCGGGGCCTGGCGCGACGCGCCTTACTTCACCGACGCCGAGCGAGCCGCCCTGGCGCTGACCGAGGCCGTCACCCGGCTCAGCGACCGCGCGGACCCGGTACCCGACGAGATCTACGACGAGGCCGCCATGCACTTCGCGGAGTCGGAACTGTCCGCGCTGATCCTCCAGATCACCCTGATCAACGCCTGGAACCGGCTGAACGTCAGCACCAGGCAGGTCCCGGGAGCGTGGTGACGATGAGCGACAACCAGGCCATTGCCGATCGCGTCGAGATCGAGGCACTGCGGGCCGAGTTCACCGACGCGGGGATGATGCGCGACTACGACCGGCTCGCCTCGCTGTTCACCGAGGACGCGGTGTGGCGGATCCCGGCGGTCGACTCCCAGTTCAACGGCCGGGACGAGATCCGTACCGGCGTCGAGCAGTTGCTGGCGAATCTGTGGACGTACTTCGTTCAGGCCTCGCACCCGGGCAGCCTCCAGATCGAGGGCGATACCGCGTCGGGTCGCGTGTACGTGCTCACCTTCGGGCAGATGCGCGCGGGCAATTCGCACCTGAACTTCTCGGTGTACTACGACCGCTACCGGCGCACCGCGGACGGCTGGAAGTTCAGCGAACGCGGCGACGAGGTCGTCTACCTCGACACGACCCCGCTGACGGGCGCGCCGCCGGCGGCTTGAACCGCTAGATCGGTAGCGCTCGTTCGATCGTCACGTCGAACGGGGTCGCTGGTGGCAGCGTTCCGAACACGCCCGACCAGTCGCCGGCCAATCGGCTCGCGACGAACGCGTCGGCGACAGCGGGATCCGAGTACCGCAGCAACACCGACGCCTGCAGGCAGACGGCCATCTTGGCCGCGAGCCTGCGGGCGCCGGCCTCGGCCGCGGCGATGTCGGCCAGCGCGTCGAGCACGTCGGTGACCGCCGCGTCGAGCCGGGGATCCTCGCCACGGACGGTGCCGACCTCGGTCAGCCAGGCGTCCAGCGCGGCGGGTTCCCGGCTCAGCGCCCGCAGTACGTCGAGCGCGTTGACGTTGCCCGAGCCCTCCCAGATCGAGTTCAGCGGCGACTCGCGGAACAGCAGCGGCATGCCGGACTCCTCGACGTACCCGTTGCCGCCGAGGCACTCCAGTGCCTCCGCCGCCGTCATCGGCGTACGTTTGCAGATCCAGAACTTGGCCAGCGGCAACGCGATCCGGCGGAACGCGTCCTCGTATTCGTTGCCCGCGGCATCGACCGCCGCGGCGAGCCGGAACGCCAGCGAGGTCGCGGCCTCGGACTCGATCGCCAGGTCGGCGAGCACGTTACGCATCGCCGGTTTGTCGCGCAGCAGGCCACCGAACGCGCTGCGGTGGCTGGTGTGCCAGATCGCCTCGACCAGCGCGCGCCGCATCAGCGCGGCCGAGCCGAGCACGCAGTCCAGCCGGGTAGCCGCGACCATCTCGATGATCGTCGGTACGCCGCGACCCTCGTCGCCGAGCCGGTACGCCACGGTGCCGTGGAACTCGACCTCGCCGGACGCGTTCGACCTGTTGCCCAGCTTGTCCTTCAGCCTTTGCAGCGCGAACCGATTGCGTGTCCGGTCGTCGAGCACCCGGGGAACGACGAAGCAGGTCAGCCCCTCGGGTGCCTGCGCAAGTACGAGGAACACGTCCACCTGCGGAGCCGAGCAGAACCACTTGTGGCCCTCGAGCAGGTAGTGATCGCCGGTCGGACTGGCCGTGGTGATGTTGGCGCGGACATCCGAGCCGCCCTGCTTCTCGGTCATCCCCATGCCCGCCAGACAGCCGGCCTTGTCGTCGGGTGCCGCCCGTCTCGGGTCGTATGCCGTGGCCGCCAGCCTCGGTACCCACTGCTCGGCCAGTGCCTTGTCGGCACGCAGCGCTGGGACGGCGGCGTACGTCATCGAGATCGGGCAGCCGTGTCCCGGCTCGACCTGGCTCCACAGATAGAACCCGGCGGCCCTGGTGACGTGCGGTGCCGGGTCTTCGCTCACCCACGGCGCGGCCTGCAGCCCGAACCCGACCGCCTGGCCGAGCAGCCAGTGCCATGCGGGATGGAAGTCGACCTCATCGATCCGGTTGCCGTACCGGTCGTGTGTCCGTAGTACCGGCGCGTTCCGGTTGGCGATCAAGCCCTGCTCGCGGGCCTCGACGGTCCCGGCCAGCAGCCCGATCTCGTTCAGCCTCGGCTCGGCCGGCTGGGCGCCGTACCGGCCGACGGCCTCCGTCAGCGGCATATCGGCGCCGAAGAAGTTCACCCCCTCAAGAGGCGGAGCCTGATTGCCGACAGCAAACGGGTCACCCATGAGGCCGATGTTACCGGCCAGTCACCGCCGTGTCCGGATCGTGACATTCTCGATGTAGCGGCACGCCCGGTTCGCACGATGAAGCGGGTGGTCCACCGGTCACCCGGTGGATCGGGGGGAGAGCCCGCCGGCGGGTCTCAACACAGAAGGAACAAAGGCACCACGCACCGCGCGTCCGGGTACGGCCGCGCGGCCGCCCGGTTTCGTTGAACAAGGTCCTCGGCGTCGATCGCGCGAGGTGCGTGACGCGGGGCCTGGAGTGGCGGTTGGCGGGGTTAGGGGCGTGGACTCGCTACCGTAGCCGCATGGAGCAAACGGGGTCGGCCGCGGCGACCCGGTCCTCGGGAGTGATGCGGTTCGTACGGCGCATCCCCCGGGTGCTGTGGACGCTGCTGACACGGACTGTGGGCACCTGCCTGCGGTATCGCGTCACCGGTCTCGCCGCGGAAGGGGCGTTCTTCGCGATCCTTTCGCTGCCACCGCTGATCTTCGGTCTGGCCGGCAGCATCGGCTATCTGGCCCGCCAGTTCGACGTCGAGACCATCGACGAGATGAAGGAACAGGTCATCGAGCTGGCCGGCCGGGCGCTGACCGCCGACTCGGTGACGGCCGTGATCGTGCCGACGCTGAACGACGTGCTGAACGGCGGCGGCCGGCTCGACGTGATCTCGATCGGTTTCGTGATCGCGCTGTGGTCGGGCAGCCGCGCCCTGAACGTGTTCGTCGACACCATCACGATCATGTACGGGATGGGTGGCCGGCGCGGCATCGTACGGACCCGGCTGCTGTCGTTCACCCTGTACTGCGTCGCACTGCTGATCGGTGTCGTCGTACTGCCGCTGGTGCTGGCCGGCCCGAAGGCGGTCAACAGCGTTCTGCCGCAGCGGCTGGACGTACTGGGCCAGCTGTACTGGCCGGTGGTCATCGTGCTGTCGGCCGGCTTCCTGAACACGCTGTATCACCTGGCGGTTCCCGTTCGTACACCGTGGGTCTCGGATCTGCCAGGGTCGGCGCTGGCGTTGTCGTTGTGGATCCTGGGTAGCTTCGTGCTGCGGTGGACGCTACAGACGACCGTCGGCGGTACGTCGATCTACGGCCCACTGGCGGCACCGATCGCCGTGCTGTTGTGGCTGTACCTGACGGCGATCGCCGTACTGATAGGTGCTGCGCTCAACGCGACGATGGACCAGTTGTGGCCGCACCACCGGCCCCGTGCGAGGCTCGCCGACCACACCGCTACCACCCAGGACCGGGCGAAGGCGACGCGGCCGACCCGGGTGGAGAAGAAGTCCGGTGCCCGGGGCAACAAGAAGGCCGCAGCCCCGCAGACCACGGCACAGCCCCCGAAGCAGATCGAGAAGCAGATCGAGAAGCAGATCGAGAAGCAGATCGAGAAGCAGATCGAGAAGCAGCCCGAGAAGCAGCCCGAACAGCAGACCGATGCCGGAAGCAAAGACGGCAAGGCAACCAGCGACGAAAAGTCCGGCCCTGGAAAATCCAGTGCGCGGTCGAAGAGCGGCAACGTAGCCTGACACCGCACACAGCAGGCGACGTACGCCGGCCGGCATCCGGCGGGCCCGAATCGAAGGGAGGCGACGGCGCATGGCCAGACATCCGGTGGTCTCGGCCACCGTTTCCCGTTCCCACCGGCTGCCCTACTGAAGGTGTTCCGCGGCCGGCCTTGCCGAAAGAGGTTCGTCGCACATGCCCATCACACTGCGGTCGCTCGGCTACACCGACGATGTCGCGCACGCTCTCGACCCCGCTCCGGGAGAGGTACCCGGCCGGGTCAGCAGGGTGGACAAAGGTCTGTGCACCGTGCTGACCGAGGACGGCCCGCTGCGGGCCTCATGGTCGGGTGCCCTGCTGGCCGAGATCGCCCGCAACTCGCAGGCCACGCCGTGTACGGGTGACTGGGTCGCCGTACGCCAGTGGCCGGACGACCCGATCACGATCGAACGGGTCGCGCGGCGACGTACCGCGATCGTCCGGGCCGAGGTCAGCGGCTCGTCACGCGGCCAGGTGCTTGCCGCCAATATCGACGTGGTCGCGATCGTCGTCGGCCTGCATCCGGAGCCGAACATTGGGCGGGTCGAGCGGTTCCTGGCGCTGGCTTGGGACTCCGGCGCGGACCCGATCGTGGTGCTCACCAAGTCCGACCTGGTCCCGGACGCGCAGGCGCTGGCCACCGACGTACGAGCCGCGGCGCCCGGCGCCGGCGTACTCGTCTGCAGCACGGTGACAGGCGAGGGGCTTGACGAGTTGCGGTCCGCGCTCGCGGCGGACCGCACGATGGCGATGCTCGGCTCCAGCGGTGCCGGCAAGTCGTCGCTGATCAACGCCCTGGCCGGCGCCGAGGTGCTCGACGTGCAGGAGATCCGCGACGACGGCAAGGGACGGCACACATCGGTACGCCGCGAGCTGGTGGCGCTCCCGGGTGGCGGTGTCGTCATCGATACGCCGGGTCTGCGCGGTGTCGGCCTGCAGGAGGGCGAGGGGCTGGCCGCGGTGTTCACCGACATCGAGGAACTGGCCACCCAGTGCCGGTTCGACGACTGCGCGCATGCGACCGAGCCGGGCTGCGCCGTACGGGCCGCGCTCGAGGACGGTTCGTTGCCGGTACGCCGGTACGAGTCATGGCTCAAACTCCAGCGCGAGGCGGCCTGGATGGCCCGGCGCGCCGACGCCCGGCTGCGGGCCGAGGTGGAGAAGGAGTGGAAGGCCCGGACCAAGGCCTACCGCCGCGACATCACGCCTCGCTGACCTGCTCGCTGTACAGCTCCGGCAGCGGGATGGGCATGCGCCACAGAGGTGTGCCGGCTGCGACCAGGGCGTGCCGGACGGCGATGTGGCGCATCAGCCGCAGCGGTCCGGCGATCAGGATGAATGCCAGCGGCAGTTCGAGCAGGAGTGCCGAGGCGATCGCTCCCCACCGGTCGTCAGGCTGGCTGGTCATCGCGTCGAACCAGGCGTCACTGATCAGCAGTACACCGGACGCGAACGCGGTCAGGAACAGCATCTGCCGGCGCAACCAGCCGAACACCGCGGTCGCGCCGAGCATCACGATCAGCAGAATGTCGAACCCGACCCAGGTCGCCGCCCAGTTGTGCGCGACATAGTGGTCCGGGAGCGATGCACCGAGGTAGATGGTCCACGGGATCAGGATCACCACGCTGACCACCATCAGCGTGATCCGCCAGGCACGGATCCGCCGGATGATGTGCGGCGCCGGTACGGCACCGGGCGTGGCGACCGTCAGCCGGCGGAGCAGGTCGCGCCGTTCCTCGGTGGTCATCGCCCGGATCTGTTCGTCGGTCATGCTCACGTTCGCATGGTCACACACGCTGACAACGGGAGCCGTCTTACGGCACGCTTGTCCGATGGGCAGGGGAGGGCCGCGGACGTTCGACCCGGTGCTGGTGGGCAACCGGGAGACGGATGCGTGGGCGGCGTACTACAGACATGAGTGGCGGCGCTTCCTGGTCGCGGCGGTCGGGATGGTGTCCGCCGGGTTCGGGATGAACCGCCGCCGGACCTTGACCGGTGCGTGGTACGTACTGCGGGCGAACCAGGTGTGGTCGCCGTACCCGGACAACCGGCCGGACGCGGCCCGGGCGTACATGCGGCGCTTCTACGCGCTGGTCGGGGCGAATCACGAGATCGATGTGGACCCGGCGAAGGCGGCAGCGCTCGAGGTCGAGTGGTGGCGCGTGCATCGCGAGCGCCAGCACGATCCGTCGATCGAGACCGAGCAACTGGTGACGGCGCTGGTCGACCTGTACGGCTACGTGTACGACGGGCCGCGGGATCTGCTCCGCGCGGCGGCGGCGTACCGTGTAGAGGCGATGGACTACTCCGACCGCTGGGTCCGGGCCGGGCGCGATCTCGGCGACCCACTGCTGGCCGCCGAACGCCGCGCGCTGGTCGCCTCGTACACCGCACTGCGCCGCGCGGTCGAGCCACCGCGGGGCGGCTAGGGTGCCGGCGATCATGTACCTCGAACCAGGTGCCTTGGGCAACAGTTGCGCGGAGGGGCATGCTGTCGAGGCCTGACCGGATCTGGTATGTCAGCTACGGGTCGAACCTGTCGGCGGACCGGTTCACCTGCTATCTGGTCGGCGGGCGTCCCGCTGGTGGCGCACGGCTCTACACCGGGTGCAGGGATCCGCGCCGTCCGCAGAAGCGGCTGGCGATCGAGCTACCCGGGCGGTTGTACTTCGCCGGGGAGTCGTCGGTGTGGAACGGCGGCAGCGCCTTCTTCGATCCCTCGTACGACGGCGTGGTCGCGGCGCGGGCGTACCTGGTGACGGTGGGTCAGTTCAGCGATGTCGTGGCGCAGGAGACCCGCCGGCCGGTCGGCAGGGACCTGCGGCTGGGCGGATTGGAGGAGGGCGATTCATTGCGATTGGAGGCCCTGCATTACAGGCGGGTGCTCCACCTGGGCTGGCGGGACGGCGTACCGCTGATGACGATGACGTCGGACGGGCACGATCCAGACGTCTGGTCCGCGCCGGCGAAGCCGTACCTGTGGACCATCGGTGCCGGTCTGCGTGAGTCGCATGGCTGGGACGCCAACCGGGTCGGCTCATACCTGGCTGCGGCTGGTGGCGCCGACGGAGCGTGGACCGCCGGCCGGATCGCGGAGGTCGTGCGTAAACAGGCGCCGTTCTAGCCGGCCTGATCAGGACCCGGTTCGGTGGGCGGCACGGTGGCCGGGTCGGTCGGCGCGCTCGCGGGAACAGGACCCGAGACGGTTTCGCGGATCGCCCGGACATCCGCGCGGACGTCCGGCCCCATCCGGTTGGCCAGGTAGTCCAGCCGGGTCGCGGTCAGGGCCGACGTGGCGCGCACCTGGTCGACGTCCGCTCGCAGGTCGGGGAGTTGGCTGTTGACCAGGTTGTCCATCCTGACCGCATGCGTGCGCAGGATCTGCGCGACCTCATTGAGCGTCGCGGCCGATTCCCTGAGGTTTGCGACCGCCGAGGCGATCTGGGCGTCGGTCCATGCCATCGTTCCGTCGTCCTCTCCACCCTGACGGGCCATGGTGATGATGCGGGGTACCTGAGCGATCTTGCCCGCGCCAGGGCAGATCTTGCCGTACGACTCCGACCAGCGTTCGCCGCCGGAGACCCGCCACGGGTCGATGCCCAGGCGGTGGTACCCGATGCCCCTGGTCGCGGGCAGCGAGTTGGTCATCCGGACCAGTGGAATCCCATGGACCCGGTTGGTCCATGCCGAGATCCGGGCCAGCGCGTCGAGCTGATCGAGGGTCCATGGTTCGGTGTCGACGTTGTGTACGCCGCCCTGGGTCTCGGCGCTGATCATGGTGGGGTTGCCCTCCAGCTGAGCCGGTGCCCGGAACTGGGTGTCGACGTACTGCTCGACCGTCCCGTCGCGGCGGACGTAGAAGTGCGAGGTCGGGTTGCCCGGCTGGTTGAAGTAGTTGAACAGGCTGGCGCCCTCGCTCACAGCGACGTGGAAGCACACGCCGCGGTGCCCTGCCATCGGCGTACGGTGACGCGCGACGACCTTGCGTATCGCGCCGGGGAACCAGGCCATGGACCAACTTTCGGGTCGGCGGCGGGGCAAGTGGCCGACACGTGTTCGCGTCGCCTGTGCACAGACTAGAAGAGTGCCCGCACGGTTGACCGGTCACACCCGCCGGAAACGATCCGTCATCTGAGGCATGACCGGTGTAAACGAGACACGGGAGGTGGACCGGCGGCGCTGGCTGGCGCTGACCGTCGTCCTCGTCGCGGCATTCATGGACCTGCTCGACGTAACGATCGTCAACGTCGCCGTACCCAGCATCCTTCGCGACCTCGACGCCGGATACGCCCAGGTCGAGTGGGTGGTCACCGGGTACGTACTCGGGTTCGCGGCGATGCTGATCACCGGAGGCCGGCTCGGCGACCTCTACGGCCGGCGGCGGATGTTCCTGATCGGGATGTCCGGGTTCACGCTCGCCTCGCTGCTGTGCGGCGCCGCCGCGAACCCGGCGATGCTGATCGGCGCGCGGTTCGTCCAGGGCGCGATGGCCGGGCTGATGGTTCCGCAGATCCTCGCCATCATCCATGTCACATTCCCGCCGTCGGAACGCGGGAAGGTTTTCGGTGTGTACGGTGCGATCGCCGGCATGGCGTCCGTGGCCGGGCTGGTGCTGGGCGGAGCGCTGGTCGAGTGGAACCCGGCCGGGCTGCAGTGGCGGCTGATCTTCCTGGTGAACGTACCGGTCGGACTGGTGGCGCTGCTGATGGCCTCGTCGGTGATTCGCGAGTCCAGTTCGCCGGTCGCGCAGCGGCTGGACGTGGCCGGGGCGGTGCTTGCGATAACGGGTGTGCTGATGCTGGTGTACCCGCTGACCGAGGGTCGGAGCCTTGGCTGGCCGCTGTGGAGCTATGTGCTGATGGGTGGCGGCGCCGTCGTTCTGGCTCTGTTCGTGGCGTACGAACGACGCCGCAGGGTGTCTCCGCTGCTGGTGCTGGAGTTGTTCAAGCGGCGGGCCTTCGGCGCCGGGTTGCTGGTGATGGTGTTCTTCTGGATCGCGCTTGGTGCGTACTTCCTGGTCTGGACGCTGTACCTGCAGTCCGGGCTGGGGTGGTCTCCGCTGCACGCCGGCGTGACAGCGGTCGCGTTCGCCGTCGGCGCGGGTGCTGGTGCCGGGTTGTCGGTCCAGGTCTTCGTACCGCGGTTCGGCCGACGGACGCTGATGGGCGGCGCACTGGTCAACGCTGCCGGATTCGCCGGGTACGCCGCGGTGGCCGCGCACTACGGACCGGATGTGCATTCCTGGCAGATGATCCTGCCGTTGTTCACCGCCGGAGCCGGGTTCGGGCTCGTCGTCGCACCGATGATCGACCTGGTGCTGACCGACGTACCGGTGCAGGACGCCGGGTCGGCGTCGGGTGTGCTCAACTCGACGCAGCAGATCGGGATGGCGTTCGGCGTCGCGCTGGTCGGGGTGGTGTTCTTCGGCCAGCTCGATCACGGCTCGAACTATGGCGTCGACCAGGTGACTCCGGTGGTACAGCAGCAGCTCACCGCGTCCGGCGTACCGGCGGCCGAGCAGGACCAGATCATGGCCGGCTTCCGGGCCTGCGTACAGGATCGGTCCGCGGCGACCGACCCGACGGCGAACCCGCCCAGTTGCCGGGGTGACGAGCAGCTGGCGAGCGTACTCGGGCCTGCCGGGGCCGAAGCGAACGCACACAACTTGTCGCGAACGTTTGGATTCACCCTCTGGTACACCGCCGGCGTGCTGGTCTTGGTCTTCCTGGGTCTGTTCGCGCTGCCGAAGCGAGTCCAGACCCGCGATCCCGATGCGGCCCTGTCCGCATTGGAGGAGGAGCCCGCGCCTGTTGGCTGACTGGTTCGAGACGGACAACGCGCCAGTGGGCTGGCGCGTTGCCCGTTTGGGCAGGGGCCGGTGCCCGGTGATGTGCCTGGGCGGCGGGACCGGCGCGTCACCGCAGCCGGGACCCTCGAACCATGGCGGGCCCACGGCACGAGGCCGAGGTTGGCGACGCCCTAGTGGAGGGCCGGAAGACGTCCGGTCCGGACCGCAGGCGTGCCGCCGAGCAGCCGCACGCGGTGCCGGCGCATGGGGTGTTGGCGTTGCAGCGGTTCGCGGGCAACGCCGCGGTGAGTGCGTTGATGGCGGCCCGGATGCGGTTCCCGGGGGACGAGGCGGTCGGTGACATCAACGGGGCGTTGCGGGAGTTGCGTCGCGATGAGCCGGTAGTGGAGACCGTTGAGAGGGGGCTGAAGGCGGCCAAGGCTGCCGGTGTGCCGGTGGATCTGGAGGGGGTCCGGCCGCCGGCGTCGGCGCTGGCGGTCACCACGACCGGGTTCGGGCCGAACGCGGTGGCGCCGAGGAAGCCGGTTCCGCCGCCGAAGCCGGTGCCGCCGGTGAGCCCGCTGGGGAAGGCGGCCGCCAAGCCTGCTGTTGAGCCTGCCGCGAAGGCTCCGGCTGCGAAGGGTCCGGATGCGCCGGCGCCGGCGACAGGTGCTGGGGAGGTCGTGGCGGCGCCTGCACCTGCTGCTGGGTCTGGTGGGTTGTCGGGTGAGCGGTTGTTGGAGCCGCCCGTGCCGCCGGAGGGCGTACAACCTGCGCAGGATGCGGCGTACGCGCACGTGGCGGGGAACGTCAGGGGGTTCGCGAAGGCGAACCGGGCGCATCCGCCGGCGGCGTCGAAGGCGAAGGAGGCGCAGGACGCGGCGCTGGCGCCGGCCGACGACCTGACCGGGCAGGCCAAGGCGGCCAAGGTCGACTCGATGGACGCCCAGCAGGCCGGGTCGTTCGACAAGAAGGCGTTCATCGCGTCGGTGAAGACCGCGATCGAGGCGAAGTCGCCCAAGACGCTGAAGGAGGCCGACGACTACAAGGAGTCCGGCAGGGCCGGTGAGGTCAAGGGCGAGGTCAAGGGTCTGGTCACCCAGGGCAAACAGGGGCAGGCCAAGGACATCACGGCCGCGACCGACGCGCCGCCGGATGTGTCGAAGGCGATGCCGAAGCCAGTCACGCCAATGGGTCCGGAGCAGCCCGGCCAGCTTGCGGCGATCCCGGCGGCCGGTGCGGTGCCCAAGCCGGCGCCGCCGGAGCAGCTCAACCTCGAGGCGGGCAAGCAGCAGGCCAACCAGGAGATGGCCGACGGCGAGGTCAGCGAGGATCAACTGGCGCAGTCCAATGAGCCGCAGTTCGAGCAGGCGTTGGCCGACAAGAAGGCCGCGGCCGCGCATGCCGACAGCGCGCCGGGACAGTACCGCGAACACGAGCAGCAGGTCCTCGAGCAGGGCAACGCCGATGCCGCCGCGCAGACCAAGGAAGGCGTGGCGGGCATGCAGGGCTCGAAGGCCGCGGCGCTGGCCCAGCTGGTCGCGGCGAAGGGCAAGACCAAGAACAAGGACGAGGCCCGCCGCGCGGAGGTGACCGCGAAGATCCAGGGCATCTTCGCCACCACCGAGACCGAGGTGAAGAAGATCCTCGACGGCATCGACCCCAAGGTCGAGAAGGAGTTCGAGGAGGGGGAGAAGGCTGCCCGGGCGACCTTCGAGAACTACGTCGCGGCCAAGATGTCGGCGTACAAGAAGGACCGGTACGGCGGCTGGACCGGCAAGCTGCGCTGGCTGCGCGACAAGATCAAGGGGATGCCGGACAAGGTCAACGAGTTCTACGAGGCCGGGCGTGAGCTCTATCTCAAACAGATGGACCTCACCATCTCGCGGGTCGCCGACATCGTGGGCAACGACCTGACCGCGGCGAAGAAACGGATCGCGGCCGGTCGGACCGAGATCAGCGCCTACGTCAAGAGCTTGCCAAAGGACCTCAAGAAGGTCGGGGCGGAGGCCTCGCAGGAGATCAACGACAAGTTCGAGCAACTCGAAGGCGACGTCGACTCCAAGCAGGAGTCGCTGGTCGACACGCTGGCCACCAAGTACACCGAGGCGCGCAAGGGTCTCGACGAACGGATCGAGGAACTGCAGGCCGAGAACAAGGGCCTGGTCGACAAGGCGATCGGCGCGATCAAGGCCGTCGTCAACACCATCCGCGAACTCGTCGCGATGCTCACCAACGTCCTGGCCCGGGTCGCCGGCGTGGTCGGCGATATCGTCAAGGCCCCGGTGAAGTTCCTCGGCAACCTGATCGCCGGCATCAAGGGCGGCATCCTCAAGTTCAAGGACAACATCCTCGACCACCTCCGCAAGGGCCTGATGAGCTGGCTGTTCGGGGCACTGGCCGAGGGCGGTGTCGAACTACCCGACAGCTTCGACATCAAGGGCATCATCAAACTGCTCGCCTCGATCTTCGGCCTGACCTGGCGCAACATCCGCAACCGCCTGGTCAAGCAGATCGGCGAACCGGCGATGGCCGCGGTCGAGAAGGGCGTGGACATCTTCCAGAAGCTGGCCGCCGGTGGCGTTGCCGGACTGTGGCAGCTGCTGGTCGACAAGCTCGGCGACATCAAGGAGATGATCCTCGAGCAGGTCAAGGACTTCGTGGTCACCAAGATCATCACCGCCGGCATCACCTGGCTGATCGGCCTGCTCAACCCGGCCGCGGCGTTCATCAAGGCCTGCAAACTCATCTACGACGTCGTGATGTTCTTCGTCAACAACGCCGGCCGGATCGCCAAGTTCGTCAACACCGTCATCGACTCCGTCGCCGACATGGTGCGCGGCAACGTCGGCGGCGTGATCAACAAGATCAACGACGTCCTGGGCCAGATGGTCCCCATCATCATCGGCTTCCTCGCCTCCGTGATCGGCCTGGGCGGCATCGGCCAGAAGATTCGCGAGATCATCGAAAAACTCCAAAAACCCGTCAACAAGGCCCTCGACCTCGTCATCAAGACCGGCCTCAAACTCGCCGCCCCCATCGTCCGCGGCCTCAAATCCATCGGCACCAAGGTCAAAGCCAAGGTCGCCGCCGGCAAAGCCTGGATCAGAGGCAAAGCCCAATCCGCCAAGACCTGGGCGAAGCAGAAGGTCCGCGACTGGGCGGCGGCGATCCCGCGCGCACTTGGCTTCCGGGCCGGAGGAGAGTCGCACCGTGTCTGGATCGAGGCAACCGGGGCCCGCAGGATCATGGTCGCGAGCAACAAGATGGAGGCAGGAGTCCTGCTCAACTACTACGGCGACGTGATCGACGGACTCGCCGACGCCAAGCCGAGCGTGCGCGCAGGGTTGTGCGACCGGCTGAACGAGGCCCGTGACAAGCAGAAGCAGCTGAGGGTCGATATCGACGCCGTGACGACGCTAGGGGACATGACCGTTGCGCGCACGGGGCTGACCAACAAACAGCACGCCTTCTCGGTCACGCTCCGCAAGCTGTTCGACGAGGTTCACAGGGAACGCATGAAGCTTTCGGGAAAGGTGCCCAAGTACACGGGTCCGACGTCGGAGAAGGTGCAGGCCACCAAGGGGACAGTGACCTGCGTTGCGTCATTCCTCGTGGAGCGGCCCGAAGGCAAGGAGCTGTACCCGAAGGAGCCCACTGGCGAGCCGCGCGGCGCCAAGAGCCAATACGGCACCACGACCACTGAGGCGACGCCAAGAAAGGCCCACGCCACCGAGGTAGGACAGGAGTCCAGCCAGGTCGGCACCTACGTCCTCGAGGCGCGCAAGTCCGATCACGCCCGGCATCGCGCTGAGATCGTCACTCGCTCGACCGGCGACGCCAAGCCCAGCACGCATGCTGAGGCGCGCGTTCTGTCACAGGTCGAGACCATGACGACCGGCGACGCCGGCGCAGAGTGGCAATCTCGAGTCCGCTCGATCGAGATCCACCTCTCGCACAGTCCATGCCCCTCGTGCGTCGGCCTACTGCTCGACCTTCACAAGCTGCTCGACAACGGCAAGCTGGAGCACGCGGTCGTTCATTGGTCGACTGTCTACAGGCACGATGTTTGGCCGACTACCCCTGAGTCGATCCGGAGGTTGCGTGGGAAGTACGCCACTGTGGGGCCGTTCCCGACTTGAGCACAGGACGGTCGGCGGGCACGGCGGGGCCCCGCGCGGCCTCCTCTTCCGCGCGGGGCCGGGGTGGTGCGCCCCGAGGGGCTGGGCGCACCAGATGGGACGGGGCCGGGTGGTGCGCCCCGAGGGGCGAGGCGCACCACGAGCCCTCGGGGTTCAGGACTGGCTGATCGAGAAGTCGGTGAACTCGAACGTGGCCGGGGCGCTGTTCGTCGAACAGATCTCTACGCCGTAGTCGATCTGGCCGACCGTGGTCGACTGGCTGATCCAGCTCTTCGTCATGAGCCAGTCGAACATCGCCTTGAGGTTCATCGTGCCGCTGGTCTGGGTGTCCCTCGACGCCAACGCGATGTAGTCACTGCCGGAGCGCCAAACGTCGTACGTGTGGCCGTTGAAGGTCGCGGTGGCCTGGATCGAGCCGGCCGGACGCTGGTTGAAGTTCTCTGTCCAGATCATCACCTCTGTCGAGCCACTCGTGGCAACGCCGTTCAGCCAGATGTCGTACGCCACGTTGTAGATGCCCACGTGTGGTGACTTCGCGGCGAACGTACTGGTCAGCGTGTTGAATGAGCTCAGCGGCTTGTTCGGGTAGTCCTTGTGGACGTTCGGGTACGTCTTCACCGACGTGGTGTTCGGCTGCGTCGCGGTGACGTTCCAGTTGTTGTACGCGCACGCGCGCAACGTCTGCGTACCGCTGCCGTTGTTCCACATATTGTTGTGCACGTAGTAACCGTTCGTGCTCCAGCCGTCATTCGACGTCGACGTCGTGAATACCGGATTGGTGCACGCGCGGTTCGGCGCCGGGATAGTGGGAGCCGTGGACGTCTGAGTCGGTGTCGGACTCTGCGTGGGTGTAGTGGTGGTTTGCGTCGGTGCCGGCGTGGGTGTGGCCGACGGGGTCGGCGACGGAGTCGGGGTGATCGTGGGCGGATTCGATGGGCTCGGTGCGGGGAACGAATCTCCGTTGAAGTCGTAATGGGTGTAGAACGTGACGCGAGTACCGGCGGTGAAGCGACCGCCGTTGAGCTTGGTGTAGCGGATCCGGTACGACGAGGCGGTCGTCTGTGCCGGATTCACCGAAACGATTGCCTGCCCGGCCGGAACCACGACGACTGAGGTGGGCTTGACCCCGAATCCGTGCTGCACGGTGCATCCCGAGTTGGCGTCGAGGATGCAACTCTCGGCACGACCGGTGCTCGCCAAGGCCGGCGTCGTGTCCGTGGCCAGCACCGGCGAACTGGCGGGGAGCATCCCCACGGCCAGACCGGACGCGGCAGCGACGATGGCTTTCATGCAGGCCTCTCTACCGCGGCGCGGACCCTCAGAACGGGCCGGCGGAGGGGAACCGCGGTCAGTGGTGGGCGGGACGTCGCCCACTTCCCCAGGCGCGAACGTTGCCGAACACAGCCCTGTCAGATCGCCCGCATATCGGTCAGTTTCGACTGGATGTGATCACACATCACGACTCATCACTGCAGCCCAATACATTCCGTAAGCCGAACGCGCACAATCCGTCTTCAGGTTCGGGTCCGTATTCACCGATCCGTGAGAGCCGCCCAAACCGCCGTGAACGATTGCCGCAGGCCGTCACGACACGGGGCACTCGCTGACACGGATGTCACAGCTTCGGGTGGTGCCTTGTCTTCAAGGGAAACACCACACGAAGGGACAGACATGCGAGTCTTCGTCACCGGAGCGACCGGTGTGCTCGGACGGCACCTCGTACCTGGACTGATCGCGGCAGGACATGAGGTCACTGCCACCACCCGTACGCCTGGCAAGGTCGCCCAGTTGCGTGCGGCCGGCGCGGAACCGGTGGTCCTCGACGGGTTGGATCGCGAGGCGGTGATCGCGGCGGTAGTGGCCGCCCGACCTGAAGTGATCGCGCACCAGATGACAGCGCTGGCGGAGGCGCGGAGCCTCCGCAACCCCGACAAGGTGTTCGTCACCACGAACCAGCTTCGGACCCGCGGTACCGACAACTTGCTGGCGGCGGCCGAGCGGGCAGGTACCCGCCGGGTCGTTGCGCAGAGCCACAACTTCTTGTACGAGACCTCCGGCGGCTGGGTGAAGACAGAGGAGGATCCGCTCGCCACCCGGCCACCGGTCTCGTCGTGGGGACAGACGCTCGCCGCGATCAGGTACGTGGAGGAGAACGTGCCGCTCGCCGTACCGGAGGGAGTCGTGCTGCGGTACGGCACCTTCTACGGCCCCGGCGCCTCGGATCCGCTGGTGAATGCGGTACGCAAGCGCCAGGTTCCGGTCATCGGCGGCGGGACCGGGGTCTGGTCGTTCATCGAGATCGGCGACGCCGCGGCCGCGACCCTTGCCGCGATCGAGGGTGGTGCGCCTGGTGCGTACAACGTCGTGGACAGTGACCCGGCGCCGGTCGCGGAGTGGCTGCCGTACCTGGCCGAGGTCGTCGGCGCGAAGCCGCCGTTGCGGCTGCCGGCCTGGCTCGGGCGGATGCTGGCCGGCGGGTACGTCGTGGCCCAGATGACGAATGCCCGCGGCGCTTCGAACGAGAAGGCGCGCAAGGAGCTCGGCTGGGATCCGCGGTACGCGAGTTGGCGGGAGGGGTTCCGTGCCCGCATCGGCGGATGAGTACCGGCCGCTGCTGTTCTCCATCGCGTACGGGATGACCGGATCGGTGGGCGACGCCGAGGACATCGTGCAGGACGCGTTCCTCGGCCTGACCCGGGCCCGCCGGGCGGGAACCACGATCGCCGACCCGAAGGCGTACCTGACCACGGCGGTGACGCGGCTGGGGATCAACCACCTGGGCTCCGCGCGGGTGCGG
>JBKPSJ010000290.1:0-26546 GCA_046765875.1 Actinomycetota bacterium | reverse complement strand
CATGTAGAAGAAGCAGACGCCGAGGGTAGAGATCGCCGCCGCCATCCGGACCGGCCGCTGCTTGAGCCGGAACGACAACACATCGGCGAGCGTGAACCGCCCGGTGTTACGGAGCAGCTCCGCGACGAGGAGGAGTGCCACCAGCCAGGCCACCAGGAACCCGATCGAGTACAGGAACCCGTCGTACCCGTTGACCGCGATCGCACCGGCGATGCCGAGGAACGACGCTGCCGACAGGTAGTCGCCGGAGATCGCGATGCCGTTCTGCGGACCGGTGAACGAGCGGTTGGCGGCGTAGTAGTCGGCCGCGGTCCGGTTGTTGCGCGAGGCGCGGAACACGATCGCCAGGGTGGCGATGACGAACAGCGCGAAGATGGTGATGTTCAGCGCCGGACTGCCAACCGTGGTTGCCAGCGGCAACAGTTCGGGGACGCTCATTCGCCACCCTCCTCGATCTGCAGGCGGAGGCGCTCGCCGACCGGGTCGAGCCGTCGGTTGGCCCAGCTGGCGTACACCATCGTGATGATGAACGTCGAGGCGAACTGTCCGAGTCCGAACAGCAGCCCGACGGTGATGTTGCCGAACACCTTGGTGGCCATGAAGTCGTGCGCGTAGGCGGCCAGCAGGACGTACAGGAAGTACCAGGCGAGGAACAGTGCGGTCATCGGGAAGACGAACCGCCGGAACCTTCGACGAAGCTCGGTGAAGTCCGGCGATAGCTGGACGTCGCGATACGTCGAGAGATCCCGTTCGCCGACACGGTGGGTGTCGCTCATGGGCGGACCTCCGATCGAGGTGGGCGCGCGACGGAGCGCCCGGGGCCTTTGCCGCCGACTGTCGGGTGTTGCGTACCAGTGCGGAAGTGGTACGGCATGCCCTAGCGGCCAGTGGCGCCGGCGGCTCGCCCGGCGGTGTGGCGCGCCACGACGAACGGCGTGCCGGGAACGACGAACGGTTGGCTACGCCCGGTTAATACATGTGCCCGCGGTCGACGTCCACGGTCTCCGGCGTATGCAGCCGCACCATGCTGCGGGCCACGCCACGCGGGATTCGCCCCGGTGTGAGCAGCGAGACGCCGACGGCCGTGGCGAACGCGAGCGGCATCGTCCACGCGGCGGGCTGCGAAACAAGCGCCTCGACCCAGCCGTGCAACTCGACATCGGCCATCCTGACCAGCACCGCGGTGATCGTCGTACAGCCGCCGGCGATCAGGCCGGCCGCGGCACCGATGGTGGACATCCGCGGCCACCAGATCCCGAGCACCAGCAGCGGGCAGAACGTCGACGCGGCGACCGCGAACGCGAGTCCGACGGTGTCGGCGAGCGGCAGCGCGCCGGACAGCGTCCACAACAGGAAGGGCACCAGCATGGACAGCAGGGCGGCGATGCGGAAGCTGTTCACCTGCAGGTAGTCGCCGCCGGTCCTCCGCGCCAGCCGCGAGCGCATCAGGTCCTGGTCGATGACGCCCGCGATCGTGACGGTCAACCCGGACGACGTCGACAGGAATGCGGCGAATGCCCCGGCCGCGACAAGTGCACCGAGGAGGTCACCAGCCGCCCCATCGCCGAATACTCGGCCGGGCAGCTCGAGCACCAGGCTGTCGCTGGCGCCGGCCGCCAGGTCGGCGGCGAACGTGCGGCCGAGGACGGCGTACATCGGAGGGAACAGGTAGAAGACGCCGAGCAGCGCGAGCACGACCACGGTGGTACGCCGAGCCGCCCGGCCGTCCGGGTTCGTGTAGAAGCGGACCAGCACGTGCGGCAGCCCCATCGTCCCGAAGAACAACGCCAGCAGCAGCGCGTACGTCGAGTACAGCGGATGCTCGCGACCGGACAACCGCGACAACGGCTCGGCCCATTCCGATCCCGCTCCGCGCAGCGCGTCGAGGACGCCGCCGTCGTGGCCGACCGATCCCCACATCGCGCAGATCACGAAGACCGGTGCGGCCAGCGCAGTCAGCTTCATCCAGTACTGGAACGCCTGGACGAAGGTGATCGAGCGCATCCCGCCGGCGGCGACGTTGATCACGACGATCAGCGCAACCACCAGTGCACCCACCCAGGTCGGTGCGCCCGTGACGGTTCGCATCGCCAGTCCGGCTCCTTGAAGCTGGGGGAGCAGGTAAAGGGTGCCGATGCCGAACACCAGTGCCGCGCAGATGCCGCGCACGGCGGTCGACTCGAACCTGATCTCGGCGAAGTCCGGCAACGTGTACGCGCCCGACCTGCGCAGCGGTGCGGCGATCAGCACCAGCAGCATCAGGTACCCGGCCGTATAGCCGACCGAGAACCACAGCATGTCGGCGCCGTGGACCAGGATCAGCCCGGCGACACCAAGGAACGACGCGGCCGACAGGTACTCGCCGCTGATCGCCGACGCGTTCCACCGGGGCGTCACCATCCGGCTCGCGACGTAGAAGTCGCTGGTGGTGCGCGAGATCCGCAGCCCGAACAGGCCGATCCCGACGGTCGCCGCGACGACGAGCCCGATCGCGGTCAGGCTCAGCGCGCTGTTCACCGGCGGCCCACGAATTCGGTGAACTCCGCCTCGATCCGCTCGGCTCTGCGTACGTAGTAGCGGGCCGCTCCGTACAGGACCGGATAGACGATCAGGCCGAGCAGCAGCCACGGCAACGGCAGCCCGAGGATCACCATCGTCCGGGTCACCGGCATGACCGCGAACAACAACGGCAACCCGCCCAGTGTCACCAGGACGAACCCGACCACCGACAGAGTCAGCCGGAGTTGGTCGTGCATCAGCGAGCGCATGTACACCTCGCCGACGCCGGTCTGCTCGTCGATCTCGCGGGTGGCGGCCTGGGCCGGTGCGCGGCGCGCGGCCGCCGCTCGCGGTGAGGTGATCCGGACCCGCTCCGCCACGACCGTGCTCTTCAGTTCCGCAGCGAGCTCGAGCGGACCAACAGGTCGCGCAGCTCGCGGGTGTGCCGGCGGCTGACCGGCAGCCAGTCCGAGCCGAGCCGAACCGAGCACCGGCCGGCCGCTACCTTCATCTCGTCCACGTACGGCAGCGAGATCAGCGTGCTGCGGTGGATCCGGGTGAACCCCGCGCCGCGCCAGCGCTCCTCCAGCGTCGACAGCGGTATCCGGACCAGGTGCGAGCCGTTGGCGGTGTGCAGCCGGGCATAGTCGCCCTGCGCCTCGACGTACTGGACCGACGAGCGCTGGACGAACCTGGTCACGCCGGCGAGCTCGACCGGGATGACCTCGTCGCCGGCTTCGTCGGGTTCGGCGGGGCCGGCGTCGGCCACCCGCCGGACCGCCTCGGCCAGGCGTTCCTCGCGTACCGGCTTCATGACGTAATCGGTCGCGTCCAGGTCGAACGCGGCCACCGCATGCTCGTCGTACGCGGTCACGAACACGACCTTCGGCCGGGAGGCGAACTTCGACAGCACCCTGGCCAGGTCGATGCCGTCCAGCCCGGGCATCTTGATGTCGCAGAACACCACGTCGACCTGTCCGCCCTGCAGGATCCTGAGCGCGTCCGGGCCGTTCGACGCGGCCTGGATCGGGCCGATCCGCTCGTCGCGCGACAGCAGGTACACCAGCTCCTCCATGGCCGGTGCCTCGTCATCGACGACCAGCGCGCGCAGCGGCGCGGCCGGTGATCCGGGTTGTGTCATCGCGAGCAGATTAAACCGGCTTGGCCGGCCGCGCCGGTTTTGCCGCGTCGTCGCCCCAGTCGGACTCCTCCCACGGGGTTGGCGCGGCGCGGACGCCGGAGGAGTACTTCGGGACCCGGAAGCTGACCTTGGTCCCGGCGCCGGAGGCGGTCTCGACCAACAGCCCGTAGCCGTCCCCGTACACCTGCCGCAGCCGCGCGTCTACATTGCTGAGCCCCACCGAAGCATGGGCGTCGTCACCGGCAAGCGCCGCGCGGATCACATCCGGTTCGCTGCCGGCACCGTCGTCCTCGACGCTGATCACTGCCTCCGAGCCGCGGTCCCGGGCGGTGATCGTGATCCGGCCCGGTTCGGCCATGCCCTCCAGCCCGTGCCGTACGGCGTTCTCGACCAGCGGCTGGACGACCAGGAACGGGATCGCCACCGGCAGCACCTCCGGCGCGACCTGTAGCGACACCTCCAGCCGGTCGCCAAACCTCGCCTGCTCGAGCACCAGGTACCGCTCCACGTTGCGAAGTTCATCGGCGAGCGTCGTGTACTCACCACCTCGCCGCAGCGCATAACGGGAGAAGTCGGCGAACTCCAGCAACAGCTCGCGCGCACGTTCGGGATCGGTACGGACGAACGACGCGATCGCGGCCAGCGCGTTGTAGATGAAGTGCGGGCTGATCTGTGCCCGCAGCGCGCGAAGCTCCGCCTCCATCGCCCGGGTCCGCTCCTTGTTGAGCTCGGCGAGCTGGATCTGCCCCGATACCCAGTTCGCGACCTCCTCGGTTGCGCGAACCAGGCCTGCCGACGACCGCGGCCCGTACGCCGTCAGTACCGCGACCACCCGCTCGTCGATGACGATCGGCGCGACCACCGCGCTGCGCAGCGGGCATGTCGGGTCCGGGCAGGACACGTCCTTCGAGCCGAGGATCGAGGTCCGCCCGGTGGTGAGGGTGTGCTCGGCCAGTTCGACGGCGCCGGCCCGGTGGCCGCTCTCGTAAAGCCCGCCGACCCCCTCCCAGGCCAGCACCCTCGTCCGGTCGCAGATCGCGATCGCGGCGGTACCGAGCAGATCGCGCAGATGTTTGATCGCCCGGCCTGCCGCCGCCGGGGTCAGCCCTTCGCGCAGGCTCGGCGCCGCCAGCGAGGCGGTGTGCAGGGTGGCGTACGTCGCCCGGTCGGCCGGGGTACCGAGTTGCTTGCGCCGCCGCGGGAACACATCCCGACGGTAGTCGGTCTAGCGGATCCGCGCGTTGAGCAGGCGCAGGACCGTCGCCGGATCCTCGACATGGGCGTTGTGCCCCAGTCGCGGCAGGGTCACCACGTTCGTGTGCAGACCGGCCAGTTGGCGGTCGGTGTTCATAGGGTCGTGCTCACCACGGGCCAGCACCACCTGGGCCCGGCTCTCGTCGATCAGCCGGCGCATGTCCGGCCGCCCGACCCCGAACGTCCGCGGGTCCATGGCCAGCCGCCAGCGCCCGTCCTCGGACCGGAGGCCGGCGTCGACCGACTCGTCCTCGGGCCCGATCACCCCGGTCAGCCCGGCGACCTTGAGATAGCGCTGCGCCGCCTCGCCCCTGGTGTCGAACCATTCAACCGGCCGGTCCGCCATGCTCTGCGCCCGCGTCAACTCGTCGTCGGACCACTCCACCTTGATGCCCAGGCCGAAGACGACGTCCACCTGTACGCCGTACCGGCCGGCGGCCAGCTGGAGTCCGACCACCCCGCCGAGCGAATGCCCGAGGATCACGTACCCGACGTCCTTGTCCAGGCCCTCGGCGAGTCCCTCGGCCATCGAGGCGAAGCTGTAGACCTCCTGCGTCGGCGCCGATCCGTGCCCCGGCAGATCCGGCGCCAGCCAGCGATCCGGACGCCGGTCATCCAGCAACTTCCCCCATCCGTCCCAGACGCGCCCGGTCGCGCCCAGTCCGTGAATCAACAACAACATCTGTTCCGCGGCCATGACCCATCACCATTCCAGATGACGACGTTGCCACCCCAGCGGAATCCGACGTCCGGCTGATAGGGCGGCACCGTACGGTATGAGGCATGGATGCCGAGAATCTCGCTGAAGCTGTCGAACGCGTGCTGCCATCGGTGCGAGCGGACCTGGACCGGCTCGTCCGGATCCCGTCGGTGAGCGCCGATCCCGCGCACAACGGCGACGTGCAGGCGGCGGCCGAGGCCACCGCGGCGTTGTTCGAGGCCGAGGGGTTCGAGGTCCAGATCGTGAGCGCGGTCCAGGACGGCGTCCAGGGTGCGCCCGCCGTGATCGCCCGAAAGGCCGCGCCGGCCGGGAAGCCGACCGTCCTGCTGTACGCCCATCACGACGTCCAGCCGACCGGTGACGTGACGCAGTGGACGTCGGCACCGTTCGAGCCGACGGAGCGGGACGGGCGGCTGTACGGGCGAGGCGCCGCCGACGACAAGGCCGGTATCGCCGCCCACCTCGCCGCAATACGTGCCCTGGGCAACGATTTGGCGGTCGGGGTGACGGTCTTCGTCGAGGGAGAGGAGGAGATCGGTTCGCCGACGATCCGGCAGTTGCTCGCCGACCACCGTGACATGCTCGCCGCGGACGCGATCGTGATCGCCGACTCCACCAATTGGGCGATCGGCCAGCCGGCACTGACCACGACTCTGCGCGGCCTGGTCAACTGTGTGGTCGAGGTCCGCACCCTCGACCACGCCGTGCACTCCGGCCTGTACGGCGGTCCGGTGCCGGACGCGCTCTCGGCGTTGTGCCGGCTGCTGGCGACGCTGCACACCGACACCGGCGACGTCGCGGTCGACGGATTGCATGCCGGCCGGGCGGCGGACCTGAACTACTCCGAGCAGCGCCTGCGCGAGGAGGCCGCCGTACTGGACGGCGTCAAGCTGGTCGGTTCCGGATCGTTGATGGACCGGATCTGGGCCCGGCCGGCGATCTCGGTGATCGCGATCGACGCTCCGAGGGTGACCGACGCGAGCAACACCCTGATCCCGGTGGCACGGGCGAAGGTCAGCCTACGGGTGGCACCGGGCGACGACGCCGAGAAGGCCAAGGACGCATTGGTCGCGCATCTGGAGAACAACACGCCCTGGGGTGCTGCGGTCGAGGTCGGCCACTTCGAGGTCGGCCAGCCGTTCGCGGTCAACTCCAGCGGTCCGGCGTACGACGCGGCCCGGTCGGCGTTCGAGACCGCGTGGGGGGTCAAGCCGGTCGACATCGGCATCGGCGGGACGATCCCGTTCGTGGCCGAGTTCATCAACGCCTACCCGGACGCGGCCATACTGGTCACCGGGGTCGAGGATCCGGACACCCGGGCGCACGGGATCGACGAGGGACTGCACTTGGCCGAGTTCACCAAGGTATGCCTCGCCGAGGCCCATCTGCTCCGCAATCTCGCCACCCCCTGACCGATCATTGGACCCAAATGGTCAGCCGCGGTGCTTCCCGGTGCAGGCAGGCTGGGCTTGCCGACCATTTGGGTCCAATGATCGGAAGGTGGGTGAAGGGCCGGTGGCGACGCGAGCGAGTGTTGGCATAGGTTTCGGCGGGTGAAGATCGCAGTCGTCCGGGAGAACCGGCAGGGCGAGCATCGGGTCGCGGTGGTGCCCGAGCTGGTCGAAAAACTTCGCACCCTGGGCTACGACCTCGCCGTCGAGCCGGGCGCCGGCGAGCGGGCACTGTACTCCGACGACGACTACCGCGACGCCGGCGCCGAGGTCGCCTGGGGGGCCGACCACAACGCCACGATCATCGCGTCGGTCCAGCCGCTGGAGCGCGAGCGGATCTCTCGGCTTCGGGCCGGGACCGCGCTGATCTCCTTCCTGCCGACCGATCCGCCGACCACGATCCGGTCCGCCGCGACAGCCAAGCTGACCGCGTTCGCGATGGAGCTGATCCCGCGGATCTCCCGGGCCCAGTCCATGGACGCGCTGTCGTCGCAGGCCCTGGTGGCCGGATACCGGGCCGCGATCGTTGCCGCCGAGCGGCTGCCCCGGTTCTTCCCGCTGAACATGACCGCCGCGGGGACTGTCCCGCCCGCGCAGGTCGTCGTACTCGGCGCCGGTGTCGCCGGGTTGCAGGCGATCGCGACCGCCAAGCGCCTCGGCGCCGTCGTCAAGGCGTACGACGTCCGCGCCGCCGCGGCAGAGGAGATCGCGTCGATGGGCGCGCAGCCGATCGACCTCGGGCTGGACACCCTCGAAGGCGCAGGCGGCTATGCCCGTGAGATGACGCAGGAGCGTTCGCTACGGCAGCGCGAGCTGCTGGCGCCGTACGTCGCCGCCGCCGACGCGCTGATCACCACCGCGGCGGTGCCGGGCCGCAAGGCCCCACTGCTGGTGACCCAGGCCATGGTCGAGCAGATGCGGCCGGGCTCGGTCGTCATCGACCTGGCCGCCGAGTCCGGCGGCAACGTGGAGGGCACGGTGCCTGGCGTCGAGCTCAATCACAACGGCGTCCTACTGTGGGGCGGCGCGAACGTAGCCAGCCAGATGGCCTCGCCGGCCAGCAGGCTGTACGCGCAGAACGTCGTCAACCTGATCACTTTGCTGACCCGCGAAGGATCGTTCGACCCCGATTTCGGCGACGAGATCGTCGCCGGCTGCTGCGTCACCCACGACGGAGAGGTACTGCACGGGCCCACCCGTGACCTGCTGCGAGGAGAGCGGCCGTCATGAGCCAATCCATTGCGTTGCTGACGATCTTCGTGCTCAGCGCGTTCGTCGGCGTCGAGGTGATCAGCAAGGTCTCCTCGACGCTGCACACCCCGCTGATGTCCGGCGCGAACGCGATCCATGGCGTCATCCTGGTCGGCGCGATCATCGCTACCGGTGAGGCGAAGGGCGCTCTCGAGGTGACCGTCGGCCTGCTCGCCGTACTGCTCGCGACGCTGAACATGGTCGGCGGGTTCGTCGTCACCGACCGGATGCTGGAGATGTTCCGCGGCCGCCGCAAGCCGACGGTGCCGAAGGAGATCGGCCGGTGATCCCCACCTGGGCGTACCTGGCGTACCTGGTCGCCGCGGTCTGCTTCATCATCGCGCTCAAGGCGCTGTCGTCGCCGCGGTCCGCGCGGTTCGGCAACCTGATCGGCGCCGCCGGTGCGGTGCTGGCCGTGGTCGTCACCTTCCTGGCATACAAGCCGGACCATCTGGTGCCGATCCTGATCGCGATCGGTATCGGTACCGGTATCGGCGCCGTGGGCTCGCGCCGGGTGCAGATGACCCAGATGCCACAGCTCGTTGCCCTGTTCAACGGCGTCGGCGGCGGCGCGGCCGCGTTGGTCGCGCTGCTCGAGGTCAGCCATCTCGACACCGCCGAGAACAAGACGGTCGCCGCGATCGCCACCGCGTTCACGATCCTGGTCGGCTCGATCAGCTTCGCCGGCTCGGCGGTGACGTTCGCCAAGCTGCAGGAGCTGATGACCACCCGGCCGGTGACGTTCCTCCTGCTGCCGGTGCTGTTCGTCGCCGGTGTGGTCGGCGGCATCGCGCTGGCCGTCTGGCTGGTGTCCGACCCGCGGGTGTGGGTGGGCGTGCTGTTGTGCCTGGTCGGCCTGCTGGTGGGCGTACTGCTGGTGCTGCCGGTGGGCGGGGCCGACGTACCGATCGTCATCTCGCTGCTCAACGCGTTCACCGGCCTGACCGTCGCGGCCGGCGGCTACGTGCTGTCGAACACGCTGCTGCTGGTGGCCGGCACCCTCGTCGGCGCCGCCGGTACGTTGCTGACCAAGCTGATGGCCGACGCGATGGGCCGGTCGCTGTTCAACATCCTGTTCGGCGCGGTCCGCGGCGGATCGACGCTGGGCTCGACTACAACATCGGATCGGCCGGTGATCTCGGGCCAGCCGGACGACGTGGCGATCGTGCTCGGGTACGCGCAGAAGGTCATCATCGTGCCCGGGTACGGATTGGCCGTCGCGCAGGCGCAGCACACCCTGCGCGACCTGGTCGAGGTACTGCAGCAGCGCGGGGTCTCGGTCGACTACGCGATCCACCCGGTGGCCGGCCGGATGCCGGGCCACATGAACGTACTGCTGGCCGAGGCCCAGGTGCCGTACGAGCAGTTGCGCGAGATGGACGACATCAACGGCGACTTCAAGCAGGCCGACGTGGCGCTTGTGGTCGGCGCGAACGACGTGGTCAACCCGGCCGCGCGGACGGAGCCGGGTGCGCCGATCTACGGCATGCCGATCCTCAACGCCGACGAGGCCAAGCGGGTCATCTTCCTGAAGCGGTCGATGCGGCCCGGCTTCGCCGGCATCGAGAACGAGTTGCTCTACGACCCGAAGACCACGCTGCTGTTCGGCGACGCCCGCGACTCGCTGGCCAAGCTCCTCGCCGCCGTCAAGTCGATCTGAGCGGGCTAGACCCAGCCCCGCTTGGCGGCGGCGACGCCCAACTCGAACCGGCTGCCCGCGTCGACGCGCTCGGCGAGGCCCGCGGTGATCCGGCGGGCCGTACGCAGCGAGATGCCGAGCAGCCGTGCGACCTGCTCGTCCTTGGCGCCGCCGGACAACAGCCGCAGGATCTCGGTCTCCTGCGAGGTGAGCGGCTCCTCATTGGCCAGGTCGTCGGCCTCGAAGATGTTCGTGGCCCGCGACCAGTAGACCTCGAACAGCGAGATCGCCAGCGCGATGACCGGGGGACTGCGATGGATGACGGCGCCCGCGTTGTGGTCCTTCGGGTCGAGCGGCATGATCACCAGCTCCTCGTCGATGATCACCAGCCGCATGGGCAGCGTCGGCGTCGAGCGCACCTCGCCGCCGAGCTCGTGCACCCACTTGCAGTACTCCAGGCCCGACTTGGACGCCGCCATGCTGTCCAGGTAGGTGAACTTCGTCCGGATGCCGCGTTCCAGCAGCTTGCGATCCGGCGACTCCTCCGGCGGCGGGCTCTTGTCCGGCATCTGGGCCGGGAGCAGGCACCAGAAACTCGACTTCGCGTTGACGGCGAGCGCCTCGATCCGCCGCGACGCCCGCTGCCGGCCCTCGAGGATCTCCATCTCGGCGCTGGTACGGGCGACCAGGAGCTCGTTGTACTGCTCGGCCAGTTTCTCCGCGTCGGCCTCGGCGGACGCGAGCTCGGCGAGGGTGTGCTCGATCTCGGCACGGCGGCGCTGGGCCAGGATGCCCAGGCCGATCCGCGGATGGACCGCGTGCTCGTGATCCTGCGTGGTCCAGGTGGGGATCAGCAGCTCGAGCTCGCGCAGCCGGTCCAGCACCTTGACGACCTCGTCCGGCCGGGCGCCGATCAGGTCGGCGAGCTGCTCCGGCGTGGACTCAGGATCCCGTAGCAACGCGGTATAGACCGCCAGCGTGGCCCCGTCGACCCCCAGCGGTTCCAGCATCACAATGCCCTTCGTTGTCAGCGTCCCGGACCGAGGGTATCGACATTCGTTCTCCAGCGCCGTTAGGGTCCACTGGAAGTTCACTGCTGTGCTCTCGGAAGGAACCACCATGCTCAAGCGGATGGGCTTGGTGTTCGCGGCCGCGTTGCTCGCCGTCGGGCTCAGTGCCGCGCCCGCCGGGGCGGCCGGACACAACCCGGACGACCACCCCTGCGCCGTCTGCTGGTAGTTGTTTTCTGATGGTCGTTTCCTGATAGTCGTCGGCGCTCCCGTAGACTGTGCGCCGTGCCCCGTGGTGATGGTCGTCTTACGCATGACCTCGATCCCCAGGACCTCGGACCACAGGACGCCTGCGGGGTCTTCGGCGTCTGGGCGCCAGGTGAAGAAGTCGCGAAGCTGACCTACTTCGGTCTGTACGCGCTGCAGCACCGCGGCCAGGAGTCCGCCGGTATCGCGGTCAGCAATGGTCACCGGATCCTGGTCTACAAGGACATGGGACTGGTCAGCCAGGCCTTCGACGAGGCCACCCTGGCCAGCCTCAAGGGGCACATCTCGGTCGGTCACTGCCGGTACAGCACTACCGGCTCGAGCGTCTGGGCGAACGCCCAGCCGACCTTCCGGCCCACCGGGTCCGGGTCGATCGCGCTGGCCCACAACGGCAACCTGACCAACACCCACGAACTTGCCAAGGATCTGGACGGGGACCAGGACAACGGTCACCCCGGCGCCTCCTCGGACACCGACATCCTCACCGCGATGCTGGCGGCCTACCCGGACCTGACCATCGAGCAGGCCGCGGCCAAGGCGCTGCCGCGGGTCCATGGCGCGTTCAGCCTGGTGTTCATGGACGAGGGCACGCTGTACGGCGCCCGCGACCCGCAGGGCATCCGACCGCTGGTGCTCGGCCGGCTGGAGCGCGGCTGGATCATCGCCAGCGAGACCGCGGCCCTTGACATCGTGGGCGCCAGCTTCATCCGCGAGGTCGAGCCCGGCGAGATCGTCGCGATCGACGAGGACGGGCTGCGCTCGACCAAATATGCCGCTCCCGATCCCAAGGGTTGCCTGTTCGAGTTCGTCTACCTGGCCCGGCCGGACACCCAGATCTCGGGCCGCCGCGTCCACGCCACCCGGGTCGAGCTCGGCCGGATCCTGGCCCGCGAGCACCCCGCCGACGCCGACCTGGTGATCCCGACCCCGGAGTCCGGTACGCCGGCCGCGATCGGGTACGCCGAGGAGTCCGGCATCCCGTACGGATCCGGGCTGGTCAAGAACGCCTACGTCGGCCGTACGTTCATCCAGCCCAGCCAGACCATCCGCCAGCTCGGCATCCGGCTCAAGCTGAACCCGTTGCGCGAGGTGATCGAAGGCAAGCGGCTGGTGGTCATCGACGACACGATCGTGCGCGGCAACACCCAGCGGGCGGTGATCCGGATGCTCCGCGAGGCGGGCGCGCGCGAGATCCACGTTCGGATCTCGGCGCCGCCGGTGAAGTGGCCGTGCTTCTACGGCATCGACTTCGCCAGCCGGGCGGAGCTCATCGCGAACGGGCTGAACACCGAGGAGATCTGCCGCTCGATCGGCGCCGACAGCCTCGGTTATGTCAGCCTCGACGGCCTGATCGCGGCCAGCACGGTGCCGAAGGTCAAGCTGTGCCGGGCCTGCTTCGACGGGGTGTACCCGGTCGAGCTCCCCGATCCGGCCCAGCTCGGCAAGCACCTGCTCGAGGACCGCGAGGTCACCAGTTCGGCCGGAGCCGGCGCCCGCGACGCTCTGGCGCGGCCATGACCGAGGGGGTCTCGTACGCCGCCGCCGGGGTGGACATCGAGGCCGGCGACCGCGCTGTCGAGCTGATGAAGAAGTGGGTCGCCAAGGCGTCCCGGCCGGAAGTGGTCGGCGGACTCGGCGGATTCGCCGGGCTGTTCGACGCCAGCCTGCTGACGGCGTACAGGCGGCCGTTGCTCGCGACCAGCACGGACGGCGTCGGCACCAAGGTCGCGATCGCGCAGCGGATGGACAAGCACGACACGATCGGGTTCGACCTGGTCGGGATGGTCGTCGACGACCTGGTCGTCTGCGGCGCCGAGCCGCTGTTCATGACCGACTACATCTGCTGCGGCAAGGTGGTGCCGTCGACCGTCGCGACCATCGTCAAGGGCATCGCCGAGGCCTGCGTGGAGGCCGGTACGGCGCTGGTGGGCGGCGAGACCGCCGAGCACCCGGGCCTGCTGAAGCCGGACGAGTACGACGTCGCCGGCGCGGCCACCGGTGTGGTCGAGGCGGACGCATTGCTCGGCGCCGAGCGGGTACGAGCCGGTGACGCGGTGATCGCGATGCGCTCGTCCGGGTTGCACTCGAACGGGTATTCCCTGGTCCGGCATGTGTTCTTCGACCGTGCCGGCTGGGCACTGGACCGCGACGTACCCGAACTGGGCGGCACGCTCGGTGACGAGCTGCTGATGCCGACCCGGGTGTACGCCAAGCACTGCCTGGCACTCATCGCCGCGGTCGAGGTGCACGCGATGTCGCACGTCACCGGTGGCGGGCTGGCGGCCAACCTGGCCCGGGTGCTGCCCGACCACCTGGGCGTGAGCATCGACCGGTCGACCTGGACGCCGCAACCGGTGTTCGGCCTGGTCGGCGAGGTCGGCGGCGTAGCGCTCCGGGAGTTGGAGCGGACCCTCAATCTCGGCGTCGGGATGGTCGCGCTGGTCGCGCCGGCGGACGCCGACCGGGCGGCGGCGGTGCTCGCCGAGCGTGGCGTCGATGCCTGGGTCTGTGGCGAGGTCACCGCCGGAGAGGGCTCGGTTGAACTCCGGGGCGACTACGCTCGCTGAGCGTTCACCCCCACAGGAGGAGCCCGATGTCAGACCAGACGCCGCTGCCCGCCGACGGCCCGGTGGCCGAGGAGGACCTGCGCGCCGCGCAGGAACACGTCCGGCGCGCCGCCGCGATCCTGCGCGACGCCCTCGCCGAGGACGAGCGACTGGTTGCCCGGGCCGGCGGTGAGCAGCGATGACCACGGACGAACTGCGCACCAGGCACCTGTCCGGTACCGCCGCGGCCGGGCTGAGCGACGCCGCCCACGCCCTGGGGGCCGCGATGCAGCAGATCGAGGCGGCCGACCATGACCTGGACAGGATGGGCGGGGCCGTCGGCGTGCTCAACGAACATGCGCTCCGGCTCGCCTTCGCCGGCGACCAGGAGGACCGGTGGCGGCGGCTGAATGACGCACGGGAGGGCGCGGCGGACCTGGACGACCGGCTTCGCAGGACCCAGCGCATGCTGGTGGGCGGGTCCGGCGGAATGGACCCCAGCGCCGAGGATCACCTCCGCCGCGGCGCGGCCGGGATCGAGGTCGCCGAGCGGTCGCTGCGCGAGTTGCAGTGGATCGAGGGCCACGATGCCGGGGCGACCGCCGGCCTCGCCGAACGTGCGAGCGTGCTGGGTGCCGCCGTCGACGGGAGCCGCGAGGCTATCGGCGCCGCCGACAGCCGGATCCAGAGCGCCAGGGACAGTCTGGCCGTGCTGACACGTGGCGACTCCCTGAGCTCGGACCAGGAGTCGCGCTACCTGGCCAGTCAGATTGCCGGCGTGAGTATGGAAGCGGGCCGGGACATCGGCCGGGCACGCAGCGAGGTGACGCGGACCGACGGCCGGCTGGACACCACCCGCCAGACGGCCGCATCCGCCGCCCAAGACAGCGCCGACCTGGCCGCCCGCGCAGGGCTCAACCCGACACCGCCGTCCCAGCAGCGGTACGTGGCCTCTGCCGGCGACCAGACAGCGCGCCAGCGGACGGACGGCCAGCGGCGCGATCCGGGCCGCGGCCGAGACTAGCGCCTGGATTCAGGAGCCGTTCGTCTCCGCCTTCGCCACCTTCTCGGCGACGGGGTTGGGCTTGCGCCCGGTGCGCCGGGCCACCTCGACGGCGAGCTTCGCGATCTCGACCTGATCGCGTGTCACCGGGATCTGCCGCTTATCCGCCATCTGGTCCCTCCTTCAGCGTCGCCTCGGCGTTTGGGTCCTCCAACTCAGCGTACGCCGAGCCGAGTGCCTCTTCGAGCGCTGTGTCGAACACCTCGGTAACCAATGCGGCGTCCTCGGGCTGGAGTAGTTCGCTGCGGACCAGTTCGGACAGGGTGACGAGGCCGAGCCGCCGGACGCCGGCGTGGTTGGAGTCCAGCTGCTCGCCGGCCCAGCGCAGCATCCGCATGGTCTCCTCGCGGCGCCGCCAGTGCTCGAGCTCCCTGTCGGTGCGCCGCGTCATCGCCGCGCCGATCCAGACCCCGGCCAGTGCAGCCAGCGGTGCCGCCAGGGCGGCCAGGGCGGCGAGCAGCTCAGCACTCATGCGCCCAAGTCTGGCGGTGCCCGGGATCAGACCGCTGGACTGCGGCGGTCGATCCGGACCGTGTCGCGCAGCACGTCCGCTCAGTCCGGCCCCGCGTGGGGCCGGACTGACGCGGCTTGACTGCTACCGACGGGAGTCGCCGTAGTCGTCGTACTCGTCGTCGGATTCGTACTCGCCGGTCGATCCCGACTCGGCGTCGCGCTTGCCCTCGCTGGACAGCTCACGCCTGAGCTGCTCGAGGTCGGTGTCCCAGGTGCGGTACTTCAGATCGCGAGCGACCTTGGTCTGCTTGGCCTTTGCCCGGCCGCGCCCCATAGCGTCGACCCCCTCGCACAAGTCAACCGGGTACGCAGCGTGGCGCCCACGGATCAGTCGTCAGTATTCGTGGCTCAAGGTTACCCGGACTCCTCAACCCAGACACCTCGGCCCCCCGGCTACCGGGCAATCTGAGACGAAATCGCCGGGTCCGGCCGGGCCCCTCAGACCGGCCGGACCCGGGAGTCCGGTGCTACCTCTATTTCACCTCGCGACGGGCCCCGAACCATAGCCCCAAGAGTGTCGGAATCACGATCCAGGCCGCGACCGCGGTCAGCGACTCCGGCAGCCGCCCGTCGAAGTCGCGGCCTACGATCCGCTCGAAGGCGCCGAAGATGTCCAACCAGTCCGCACGGGACTTGAGCACCTCGGGCGCGGCCAGCGCCCAGACCGTCGGGGCGATGAAGTACGCCATCACCGCGACCGCGGTCTGCGCCAGCACCGCGCCGAACGCGGCACCCATCACGACGTTCAGCGCGTTCGCCGTGTAGAGCGCGGCCAGGCCGCCGAGCAGCCCGTCGCCCGGTCGGCTGTATGTCACTCCGGTGCCGTGGACCGCACCGCCGAGCGCGGTCGCGCCGAGGGCCAGCATGATCCCCACCGTCAGCACGATGACGCTGAGTACGATCGCGGACACGAACTTGGCCAGCTGCACCCGGATCCGGCGCGGCGAAAGCGTGAATGTGGTCAGCGCGGTGCGCTGGGTCCATTCGCTGGTCATCGCCATTACGCCGATGACTGGAAGCAGGAAGCGTACGCCGCCCAGCGCCGCGTCGGCGGTGTCTCCGAACCAGACCGGGCCGGCGGGGAGGTGGGTGAGCTGCCAGACCAGGCCGGTCAGCGCCAGCACGGGGATGCCGGCCAGCAGAACCCGGCCACTGCGGGTGTCGATCGACTTGCGCAGCTCGGTGCGGACCAGCCGGACGAACGACTGCGGCCGGATCGGCGGCAGCTCGGGCGCTGAGGTGGTCTTGTGTTCGGCGGCGGACACGGCGGGCGCCGCGGGGATCGTTGCGGTCATCTCAGTACTCCAGGAGGTCGTCAGGCCACGATCGGCTGGTCGGTCGAAGTGAGCTGGAAGAACAGGTCCTCCAGGCCGGCGCCGTCGCTGTCACGCAGCTCGAGCAGCACCTGGCCCGCGGCGGCCGCGGCCCGGCCGACCTGCTCGGCGGTCGCGTCCACCCGGAACCCGCCGCCGGGCAGCGGTTCCAGATCCAGCCCGGCGGCGGTCAGCGCCCCGTTCAGCCCGTCCGGGTCCAGGCCGCGCACGAAGGTGCCCGAGCCGGCCAGTAGCTCGTCCAGCGAGCCGTTCGCGACCACCCGTCCGGCTCCGATCACGATCAGCCGGTCGACCGTGGCCTGGACCTCGCCGAGCAGGTGGCTGGACAGCAGCACGGTGCCGCCCCGGCCGGCGAAGTCCTGCAGCAGGCCGCGCATCCAGCGGATCCCCTCGGGATCCATGCCGTTCGCGGGCTCGTCCAGGATCAGCACGGCCGGGTCGCCGAGCAGCGCCGAGGCGATGCCGAGCCGCTGCCGCATGCCGAGCGAGTACTGCCCGACCCGGCGCCTGGTGGCGTCGGCCAGCCCGACCCGTTCGAGCATCTCGTCGGCCCCCGCCGCCGGTACGCCGAGCAGCCCGGCCGCCAGCCGCAGGGTCTCCCGGCCGGTCCGGCCCGGGTGCTGCGCGGAGGCGTCCAGCATGACTCCGACCACTCGGCCGGGGTTCGGCAGGTCGGCGTACCTGCGGTCGTTGATCGACGAGGTGCCCGAGGTCGGGGGAGTCAGCCCGGTCAGCATCCGCAGAGTGGTGGACTTACCGGCGCCGTTAGGGCCGAGGAACCCGGTGATGGTTCCGGGCGTACAAGTGAACGACACGTCGCTGACGGCCGTGGTGCCGCCGTAGCGCTTGGTCAGGTTTTCGACGGAGATCATGGGCAGCACTGTGCCGATCCGGGCCGTCGTTCCACATCGGCCGCCGGACTGGACGTAGCGCTACCAAAGTCGGTACGCCGCGCAACCGGAGCTAGACGTTAGGAGGGAGCCGGACTCGGGGTCGCGTCAATACGCTGGGGTGATGCAGCGCCGGTTGCCGTCATGGTCCGCGGTCGCGCGGGTCGGCCCGCGGCTGCGCGATGTGCTGTTCATCGTGATCAGCCTCGCCTGGACCCTGCTGATCGTGTCAAAGGACCAGCCCGGAGCCCTCAGCCCCTACGTGACCGCCCTGATCGGAATCGTCTGCTCGGCCCTGCTGTGGCTGCGGCGGAAGTACCCGGTAGCCGTGACCACTGTCGCCCTGATCGGCCAGTTCCTGACCTGGATCCTGCCGCCGCTCGGGTTCGGACTGCTCACGCTGGCGGTACGCCGCCGCACGATGGTGCTGCTGGTGATGTCGCTGCTGGGTTATGCGGCGTACGTGATCCCGGCGTCGATCGACCGGCCCAACGACCTGCCTGTGCTTGTGCTCACCGGCCCGTTCGTCATTGGCACGTTCGTCGCGGTGGGCGCTTATGCCGGTACCCGGCGGGACCTGGTCGAGTCGCTGCGGGACCGGGCCGAGCGGGCCGAGGCCGAGCGGGAGTTGCGTGCCGAGCAGGCCCGGCTGGCCGAGCGGGCCAGGATCGCCCAGGAGATGCACGACGTACTGGCGCACAAGGTTTCGCTGATCGCACTGCACGCGGGCGGCCTGGAGGTCAACCCGGCCAAGGAGCCGGCCACCGTCGAGCGCGCTGCCGGGGTGATCCGCGAGACCGCCCGGCAGGCGATGGAGGATCTGCGCGAGGTGCTCGGCGTGCTGCGCCAGGACGTCAGCCCCGACGGCGCCGACCTCACCCCGGTGCCGGACGCGTCCGACCTGGCCCGGCTGGTCGAGGCGTCGCGCAACGCCGGGGTGAGCGTCCGATGCGAGATCACGCTGCCGCCGGACCTGCCGGACACGCTAGGCCGAACGGCGTACAGGATCGTTCAAGAGGCGCTGACCAACGTGCACAAGCACGCGAGGGGAGCGGCCACCGACGTACTGGTGCGCGGCGACTCAGGGCACGGCCTGACGGTGCGGGTAACCAACGTACGTCCGGTCGCCGCGGGCTCGCTGCTGCCCGGTGCGGGCGCCGGCCTGGTCGGTTTGCGTGAGCGGGTCGGGCTGGCCGGCGGAGTGCTCACGGCGGGTCCGGTGTCCGACGGCGGCTGGCGGCTGGAAGCCTGGCTCCCGTGGCCGGGGAAGCACCCCGGGACGGCCGAGGACACGGCCGAGGACACTGTCGAGGACACCGTCGAGGACACGGCCGAGGACACGGAGGCTGCGACGTGACCAGGGTGCTCATAGTCGACGACGAGGCGCTGGTCCGTGCCGGGCTCAGGCTGATCCTGGAGTCCGGTGAGGACCTCGAGGTGGTCGGCGAGGCCGAGGACGGTGCCGACGCGGTCGATGCGGTACGCCGGCACCGGCCGGACGTCGTCCTGATGGACATCCGGATGCCACGCCAGGACGGGCTGACGACGACCACCGAGCTGCAACGGCTGCGAGAGCCGCCGAAGGTTATCGTGCTGACGACGTTCGACCTCGACGACTACGTGTTCCGGGCTCTGCAGGCCGGTGCGAGCGGGTTCCTGCTCAAGGACACCCCGCCACGCGAGCTGGTACACGCGGTCCGGGTGGTGGCCGCGGGCGAGGCGATGCTGTCCCCGGCCGTTACCCGGCGGCTGATCGGCCATTTCGCCGCAGGCGGCCGGACCGACCGGCAGCGCGCGGCCAAGGAGCGGCTGACGGCGTTGACCGACCGCGAGCTCGAAGTGCTCGGCGCAGTCGGCCGAGGGTTGTCCAACGCGGAGATCGGCCGCGAGCTGTTCATGAGCGAGGCGACCGTGAAGGCACACGTGTCACGGGTGCTGGTCAAGCTGGGCGCGACGAACCGGGTGCAGGTCGCGATCCTGGCTCATGACGCGGGCCTCCTCGATTAGAAAGCCGCGCTCATTGAGAAGCCCGCGCTCGTTGAGAAACCCGCGCTCATTGAGAAGCCTGCGCTGCCCACGCCTGCGCCCGCCGAGGTGACGGAACCTGAGCATCACTTCGGCGGGCGAGGACACCAGAAACCGGCCGTCGCCGCACGGGAGGGGTGGGGGCTGGCGACGGACGGCCGGTTCCTCGATCACCTGCGGACCACCTGGGGGAGGGAGCGGTCCGCGGGTGGGTTGAGCTCAGCGGCGGCCGAAGGCCACGCGCGAGCTCCAGATTCTCGACTTGTTGACCGGCACACCCGGCCTTGAGGCATGCCACAGCATGTTGCTGCCGGCGTAGATACCGACGTGGTACACGCTGCCGCTGCTGCTCTTGAAGAAGATGAGGTCACCGGGCCTGGCAGCCGCACGCGAGATGTGCCTCGTGGCGCTGTACTGCTGGCGCGACGTACGCGGGAGAGTCTTGCCGGCTCGCCTGTAGACGTAACCGGTGTAGCCCGAGCAGTCGAAACCGGCCGGAGTGGTGCCGCCGTAGCGGTACGGCGCGCCCTTGAGCCTGGCAGCCTCGCGGAGCACCCGTTGGTTGAAGGTCAACGTCGGCCTGGGGTAGCCGTAGCGGTTGATGTAGTTCAGCGTGTTCCAGGTCCGGCTGTTGACGGTGCCGGTCGGGTACAGGTGAACGGCACGCTGCAGCTTGGCGACGGCCGTGCGGGTGGCCGAGCCGTACCAGTTGGTGACCGGGACGTTGAGGTACGCCCGGCGGAGGTTCACCTGGACGTAGCGGACGGCGGAGCCGGAGTCGCCGTACCGCAGCCACGGCTTGGTTGCGATCGGCTGATTGCCGCGGATCTGGGCGGCGGTGAGCGCATGCGCCGCGTTGGCGGGGGCAATGGCGGTGGCTGCGGCCGCGAGGCCGACGGAAAGGGTCATCGCGGCGGCGGCGCGCGGAGCGGTGATGGCCTTGGCTTTGCGGTGTTTCGCCTGGACTCGGCTCACGGACACGCGGCGCTCAGGCAGGTTCTGCACAGGCTCCAGCGATGTCCGCCTGGTACTGACGGGCATGACGGTTCTCCCGACGCCTACGAAGTTAGCTGTCGGGTTCGGATGAGGAGTTCACCCGGCCACCTACCGATGGCTTCACCCCAGGCTGCCCGGCCTGGCTCGACCGGGAGGCCAACTTCCTGGGTCCTCCGCTCCTGCCATTCACAGCTCGAGGGGTACATGTGCGCCCTGGCAGGACTCGGCGTGTACGCACATGCGGTTCGGCAAGTTTGTCGAATCGTCGACGACTGTATAACAGCCGCATCACAACGCAAACCCGAACATGCATAAGTTCGGGTTTTTCTGTCGATTTAAAACATTTTCGGGCTCAGTAACCTGCGGTGAACATCAGGTGTTCTGAGCCCATTTGAGCGTGCGTTAGACAGCTAAACATCCAATTCTGGTGTGATACAAATCACACATCGGCAGATATTTGATATTCCGCCCAAATGCCTACGTGGCGTGGCCGATGGTGCACAGTTGGTGAAAGCGGCTACGTCTTGTAATTGCCCGGTTACTACTGTTTCGGGCCGCTCAGCCAGGGGTCGTTCAGGTCGAAGAACTCCGGTGGGCCGATCATCAGCGAGTTCAACTCGTCCATCTGGGCCTTCATCTCCGGCGGCGGGTCCTTGCGCTCACCCTCCCGGGCCGCGGCCTCGGAAGTGAACCAGATCGCCATCGTCCAGCCGTCCGCGTCGTGCTGCAGGCTGAGGGTTCCGATGATGTCCGGGCGGAAGTCCCGCCACGCTCCGGAGTCCTCGGCCATCAATTCGCGGGCGCGGTCCGGGTCGGAGCCGCGACCCTGCATGACCTGTACGAATCCCGCGTCGTCGGGATCGCCGGCCAGATCCTCGATCACGCTGGTGCTGTCGTGGAACGTCGCCTCGCCGTCGAGCAGCTTGGCCGTCTCGGCCCACCACTCGCCCTGCTCGGGCCGGTCGCTGTTGCGCCGCGCGGCCTCCTCGGACTCGAACCGGGCCAGCGCGATGAACCGGCCGTCCTCGGTCACGCCGGCGGTCGACCCGAGCCAGCCGGTCGCGCCGGGCGCGAGATCGCGCAGCCAGCCATCCATCGCCGTACGCATCGCGGCCGCATCCGACACGCGCCCCTGGATCACCTGGACGAACATGATTGCCCCCTTCGGCAAACGGTGCCGGCCGTCCCTTGCGTCCCCCGGTCGGCTGGTTTGACGCTACCCCCGTCCCGGCGGGCCGTCGACGCTCGCCCGCCCCTGTGTACGCATGTCATACAACGTTTTCGGGTCGTGTTCGTACTCTCGCGGCCCGTATATGAACTGCTGGATCTCAGGCGCCGTGGTGGACCACCAGGCCCATCGACAGGGTTGCGGCCATCAGCGTGACCGCGTGTAGGACGTCCACTCAGTCGGTCTGGTCGTCGACCGATGCCTCAGCGGCGTTCCGCCTGACCGACTCGATGCCGCTCTCCGCGCCCGCTTTGGACTCATACGCTTCGCCGACCGCGATCACCTCGCCGTTGCCGGCCTTCAGCCGCCAGCGGTACTTGTCACCCTGGTCCTTGTACAGCTCGAACTTTCCGGCCATGTCCTACCTCCCGTTGTGTGACGCGCCCCTTCGGAGCGTAGGCCCCGATGCGCTGCCCGGCGACCATTCAGCGCAGTCGATCTCGGGGGTTCCCGTTCGTCAATGTGGCGAAACCTTAGCTATGAGGAGGGACGTGACATGGCAGCGATCGTGAGCCGGACCGAGGTCACAGGGACGCCGGACGAGGTGTTCGCCTACGTCACCGACCCGTCCAAGTTCCCCGAGTGGCAGGAGAACGTCATGGGCGGCCATATGCACGGTTCGACGTGCACCACTACCCGGCGGATCGGCGGGCGGGAGCGTGAAGTCACCTCCGAGGTAACCGAGTTCAACCCGCCGAAGACCTGGGGCGTACGCGGCGTCGACGGGCCGATCCGCTCGACGGTGCATGTGGATGTTGAGCCGCTGGCAGCCGATCGCAGCCGCGTCACCATCACCCTCGGCTTCACCGGGCACGGGTATGGAAAGCTGCTGATACCGCTGGTTCAGCGCCAGTCCCGGGCCGAGATGTCCCGCAACATGGCCCGGCTGAAGACCTGCCTCGAGACCGCCTGACTCAGGTGCGCCTGGCGAGCCGCGCGAATGCGTCGGCCGGCTCGCCATTGCTGGCGGACTCGAGCGCGGACATTCCTGCGAAGGCCACACACCACGCGACCAGGCGCTCGCTGTCGAGACAGGATGCGACGGCCAGTTGGTCGGCGCGGGCCTCGATCGTGGCCACGTCCTCGGCCTGCCAGAGCAGCAGGTCGACGGCGTCGAAGGCCGCATCGCCAACGCAGGGCGCCGGGTCGATCGCTACCAGCCCTCGCTCGGCTCCACCGTCGAGGATGTTGCCGGGCGTCAGGTCACCGTGAAGGAGAACGGTCGGCAGGTCGTCGTGTGCGAGTTGTGACGCTCGCTCCCAGCCGCGGTCGTACAAGTCTCTTGAGATCAGATCGATCAGCTGTGGGTGCCGCTCGTACAGCTTCATCGACGAGGTGAAGAGGTGATCGATGCGCTCGGCAACCGTCGGCCAGGACCGCCCGTGTGCACCTGACTCGTGCAGGGCAGCCATGAGCGCGGCCACGTCTTCGGCTGTTGGTTGGGCAGACGAGACGACGAGTGGCGTACCAGGCTCGACCGCCTCGATCAGCACGGCTGCGATCTGCTCCTCGAACGCGATCACAGCTGGTGCATGCACGGTGTCCCAGGCGTTGAGTGCCGCCGCCTCCACAGCGAGGCGCTTTCGGTCCGGGCTGGCCTTGAGGATGACTTTCTGCCCGTCGCTCGTACGGCAGCGGAATACGGCAGACATGCTCCCGCGTGGAATCGGCGCTCCGAACTCGATCCCCCAACGCCGAGCCACCCGGCCCAGTGCCCCGGGCAGAGCGTGCAGCCAGGGCTCGACCTCGGCTCCGAAGCGGGCGACAAGCCTATTGCGGAGTCCATCGTCGATCCGCGCGTCCAACGGGTCGTCGCATTCTCCTGCCGCGGCAGGAATCTCGCGCTTATGCTGGCCGGACTGGTGCATTCCTCCGGACTCCCGTGGGGCGGCGTAGAGGCTCCTGGAGGTTGATCGTATGAGCTTGACCGTCGAGGACCTGCGCGGGCTCGGCCTGTTCGACGGCCTGTCCGACGCCCAGCTCGCCGCGCTGCTCGAGATCGGCACCGAGGTGCGGATCGAATGCGACGTCGACCTGTTCGAGGAGGGCAAGCCCGCCGACGACTGGTGGGTGCTCGTCGACGGCGCGCTCGCACTCCGCCGTCATCTCGGTCGCGAGGACACCGTGGTCGGGCGGATGGACGTACCGGGCCGGTGGGCCGGAGGCTTCCGTGCCTGGGACGAGCACGGTGTGTATCTGGCGACCGGCCGTGGCGTCACGCCAGGCCGGGTCCTGAAGGTGCCGGCCGCCGGATTGCGCAGGCTGTCCGACGCCTGGTTCCCGTTCGGCGGCCATCTGATCCAGGGTCTGTACGGCACCGCGCGCTCGATCGAGGCGACCGTACGGCAACGCGAATCCCTGGTCACGCTCGGCAAGCTCGCCGCCGGCCTCGCCCACGAGATCAACAACCCGGCCGCTGCCGCGACCCGTGCCGTCAGCGAACTCGACAGCGCCGGCGGCTCGCTCCTCGCCGCCCTCGGACGACTCGCGCAGGGCGAGATGTCGGCCGCACAGTTCACCGCGATCGACGCCCTTCGCCTGGAGCTGCAGCCGACCTTGACGCTCGGCGCACTCGAGATGGCGGACCGGGAGGACGTCATCTCGTCCTGGCTGGACGAGCATGGCGTGGAACGCGACTGGCTGATCGCTTCACCGCTTGCCGCGGCGGGCGCCGACGTCGCCTGGTGCGAACGGGCGTTGGCGGCGCTTGGCCCGGACCTGTTGGAGCCGGGCCTCGACTGGGTCTCCAGCACGCTCTCCGCGACGAACCTGATCGCGGACGCGAAGGAGTCGATCCGTCGCATCACCGATCTCGTCTCGGCCGTCCGGTCGTACTCGCAGATGGATCGCGGGTCGGTCCAGCGCATCGACGTCACCGAGGGCATCGAGACCACCCTGGTGATGCTCGGCAACAAGCTCCGCGACCGTGTCAAGATCGTGCGGTCGTACGGCGACGGCGTACCGAAGATCAACGCGTACGCCGGCGAGCTCAACCAGGTCTGGACGAACCTGATCGACAACGCGCTCGACGCCATGGAAGGCTCTGGCACTCTGACCATTGCGACGCGTGCCGAGGGCAACGAAGTAGTGGTCGAGATCGGTGACACCGGCCCGGGCATGCCGCCGGAGGTCGTGGCCCGCGCCTTCGAGGCCTTCTACACCACCAAAGAGGTGGGTAAGGGCACCGGTCTCGGGCTCGACATCGCGAAGCGGATCGTGGTGGAACACCACGGCGGAGCCATCACGATCGACTCCAGCCCCGGCCATACGGTACTGAGTGTTCGCCTCCCGCTACGCCCGCCGAGCTGAGTTCGCCTCGATCGCGTCCAGGTCCCGCTCGGCGAACTGCCGGTGGTACCACTCCTCGTTGAGGACGATGAGCAGAATCTCCTTGACCTCGAAGCTCTCCGATGGTGGCCATCCTGGGCCTTCGACCGGCTTGGTAAGTGCGGCCAGTGACTCGTCGGTGAGCCCGTCGACCACGGTGCGCACGGTCCCCATCCGGTCCCGCCGCAACGCCAGCACCTCGTCAATCGCCGGCCGCACCTGACGGTCCCGCGGAACACCCGGCGTGTCCGCCATCTCGTCCCACGGCAGGTCAAGCGGATCCCAGGGCGACGGATCCCCGAGCATGCCGCGCCGCATCCAGGCATCGGTGGCGAACACCAGGTGCCGCAGAGTCTCGATGAAAGTCCATTCGCCATCGACCGACTCGTGCAGCTGCGCAGGATCGAACTTCTGGGCCCTTTGCACGGTCTCGTCCCACAATCGCTCGACGATGTCCCAAGCCTCCCGGAACCCAATCGGATCGGTAGGACGCATCTTCGCCCGCTCAGGCTCCCGCCGATCCAGCTCGGCCTCGACATACGGCGCAACGTCAACCCCGTTGACGACCAGGCTCTGTATCTCCCCGTTGATCTGCACGTCCACCGCCTCGACCCCGCGCATGACCACGCCTCTGAGGTCCACCCCTCGAAACCTGGCCCGGCTCAAGTCGACAGCTCGAAACTCAGCCTCAGTCAGATCCACCCGTTCAAACCGCGCGCCAGTCAGATCGTCGCCGATGAACTCCGTCATGCTCGGACCCTAATCCCGATAACCGACACCTTCTGTCGGGATCGGCAGAACGGCGGCAAGTTGCCGCCGGCCCCCTTGACCCAGCGGCGGGCTCGCACGATCGTCGAGGCACGCGCGCTGGAGGGGACGGAATGGGCGAGTCGGAGCTGTTGCAGCAGGTCGAGGCGAATCTGAAGCGAGCGATCGACAACGTCCGGGGGTCGAGGAACTTCTATCGGCGAGGCAGCCAGATCCAAACCGTTGCTGCGGCTGTACTGAGCGCCGCGACGACGTTGCTGATCGGGTTGAATCAGATCTACCACCTGTCGGTCCTCGCGGCGGTTTCGCTCGTCACCGCGGGTCTAGCCACCATCGCCGCGGCGTGGACGTCGTGGTTCGCCTTCCGGAAGCTTTGGATCAACTACACCATCGCGCTGCAGAGTCTGTGGGCGCTGCGTGACCGGATCGACTACGACAAGGCCCTGTACGACGGACAGATCTCGCTGGATGTCGTCAGCGGCTACCGCGACCAACTCGACAGCATATTGGCGTCGTTGAACAGCAACTGGATCCGGATTCGAGATGGTGACTGACAGCCCGTCACACATGGCGCCGGCGTGGGCGCAGGCGCTGGCCAGGTGGCGACTCAGGCGATCTTGCGG
>JBKPSJ010000289.1:0-27554 GCA_046765875.1 Actinomycetota bacterium | reverse complement strand
CAGGCGCCCATCCGACGGCCACTGTGCCGGGTCGTTCAGCCGCCGGCGAACTGGGCCTGGTCGTCGGCTCGGTTGACGTCGGCGCCGAAGCGGCAGGAGTCGTCGGCGTCGGGGCCGATGCGGTGGGACTCGGCGTCGGGGTCGACGCGGTGGGACTCGGCGTCGGGGCCGACGCGGTGGGACTCGGCGTCACTGGCGCCGTCGGGCCGGCGGTCGGCGTGGACGGCTGAGCCGGCCTGGTCGGCCTGGTCGGTTTGGTAGAGGGAGGCGGCGGGCTTGTGGGCTCCAGCGCCGTCGGCCGAGAGGTCGGCCTGGCACGTGCGCGGGGCGGGGTGTGCGGGCTTTCAGGCGGGTTGATCCGGGGCGGCGCAAAGGTGGATGTCCGCGGCTGGATGGGCTGCCGGTACGACGGCCGCCACGGGAACGCGGGGCTTGCGCTGGCGCGGGGAAGATCCGGAACGACGGCCGGCGGAAGCACCTGCACACGGCCGGTTTCGTACATCGCCGCGAGGTTGAGGACGACGCGCACGTACTCGTCGGCGTTGTTGTACCGCCGGACCGCGGCCGCGGCCTGGGCAGGATCGCCGAGATCGGTGGCGCCGGTGCACAAGTACCGAGCGGCACCCAACGCGGCGTCGTAGATGTTGAACACGTCCGCCCGGCCGTCGCCGTTGCCGTCAGCCTGCACCAGCCGCCAGGTCGACGGGATGAACTGCATCGGCCCGACCGCCCGGTCGTATACGGGGTCGCCGTCGAGCGCACCGCCGTCGGTGTCGCGGATCAGCGCGACGTTCGCGCGGCCGTCCAGTGGGACACCCCGGATCCGCATCGTCCCGGTACCGTCGGCCCGCAGCTCGGTGCCGCCGAACCGGCCGTGGTTGGACTCGACCCGGCCGATCGCGGCCAGCAGTGTCCAGCGCAGTCCGCAGGAGGCCGATCGTGCCGCGGCCTGCTTGTAGGCGCGTTCGGCGACCTCGGGGATGCCGCTGTCACCGAGGGACTCGACGATCTCCGACCCGTTCAGGACCTGCGCGACGGGCTTTGCGACCCGGCCAGGGCCCACCGGTACCGCGGCCAGCTGACCAGGGTCGATGAACTCCCGCAGCATCACGTCCGGGACGAAATCCGCGTCGGCGGGCAGAGCCGTCGGCAAGGACCCGGACTGTCCGGAAGGCATCAGCGCGAGCGCTGCCGCAGCCACGGCCGCGGATACACCGGCAGCCCCCACCCAGCGCAGTTTGTGGTCGAACATGGTCTCCCCTGGCGGTCGGCGGTCCGTACAGATGGCGTTCGGTGCCGGCCGGCGTACGGATCGGAGCCGTCCACAGCCCTGTCGAACGACGAGACGGGGTCTGGTGCCGCGCTGTAAGAATGGGAAGCGTGAGGGCCGACGAGTGACACAGCCGCAGATCCGCCCGGCCGGCGATGAACCGGCCCGGTCAGTCATCCTGACCGTCGACGACGACCCGGGGGTCTCTCGATCGATCGCGCGCGACCTGCGCCGCCGATACGGCGAGAACCACCGCATCGTCCGGGCCGAGAGCGCGGAGCAGGCGCTCGAAGCACTACGCGAGCTGAAACTGCGCGGCGAGACCGTCGCGATCCTGCTGGCCGACTACCGGATGCCACAGCTGACCGGGATCGAGTTCCTCGAGCAGGCCATGGACCTGTTCCCGCGTGCCCGCCGGGTGCTGCTGACGGCCTACGCCGACACAGATGCCGCGATCCAGGCGATCAACGTGGTCGACCTGGACCACTATCTGCTCAAGCCGTGGGATCCACCGGAGGAGAAGCTGTACCCGGTGATCGACTCACTGCTCGAGGCCTGGTCGGCGACCCCGGACCATGCCGTACCGGAGACGAAGGTCATCGGCCACCGGTGGTCGGCTCCTTCGTACGAATGCCGCGACTTCCTGGCCCGCAACGCGGTGCCGTACCGCTGGTACTCGGTCGACAGCGAGGAGGGCCGGCGGCTGCTCGAGGCCGGCGGCGTGGATGGGCACATGCTGCCCGTGGTCGTGAGCCCGGGTGGCGACGTGCTGGTGGCGCCGACCGACGCCGAACTGGCTGCGAACGTCGGGCTGACGACGAGCGCGGCCAAGCAGTTCTACGATCTGGTCGTGGTCGGCGGCGGTCCGGCCGGGCTCGGTGCCGCGGTGTATGGCGCGAGCGAGGGACTCAAGACCGTGCTGGTCGAGCAACTGGCGACCGGCGGGCAGGCCGGCCAGTCCAGTCGGATCGAGAACTACCTGGGCTTCCCCGACGGCGTATCCGGCGCTCAGTTGACCGACCGGGCCCGCCGGCAGGCCGTCCGGTTCGGCGCGGAGGTGCTCACCACCCGGCGGGTGGTCGGGCTGGAGGCCCGTGGCTCGCAGCGGACCGTCAGGTTCGACGACGGCGGCGAACTGTCGGCGCACGCGGTCATCCTGGCCACGGGTGTCTCGTACCGGACCCTGGAGGCGCCCGGCCTCGACGGGCTGACCGGCCGCGGCGTCTACTACGGGTCGGCGTCGACGGAGGGGCCGCACTGCAAGGGCCGTGACGTCTACATCGTCGGCGGGGCTAACTCGGCCGGACAGGCCGCCGTGTACTTCTCCCGGCATGCGAACAAGGTTCACCTGCTCGTCCGTGCGACCGGGCTCGAGACCACCATGTCGGCGTACCTGATCGAGCAGATCAGCCAGATCCCGTGCATCGAGGTGCACACCTGCACGGAGGTGGTGGAGGGCAAGGGCGCTGAGCACCTGGAACGGCTGACGCTGCGCAACACCGCGACAGGCGAGAGCCGCGAAGTGGACGGCGAGTGGTTGTTCGTCTTCATCGGAGCGGCGCCGCGTACGGAATGGCTGCCGATCCAGCTCGACGAGCGCGGGTTCATCCTCACCGGACCCGACCTCGACGGCAAGCCGCACGGCTGGCCGCTGGACCGCGATCCGTACCACCTGGAGACCAGCCTGCCGGGTGTGTTCGCGGCCGGTGACGTGCGGGCCGAGTCGGTGAAACGGGTCGCCTCGGCGGTCGGCGACGGCGCGATGGCGGTGACGCTGGTGCACCGGTATTTGGAGGTGCTGTGATGACCGATCTGGAGCTGGTACGGCTGCCGCCGGCCGAGATCAAGAAGCTGTTCCTGTTCGACTCGCTGAACGACGAGCAGCTCGACTGGCTGTCCAGCGAGGCGTACGTCAAGTCGTTCGGCACGGGCTCGGTGTTCAACGAGGGCGACGAGGCGACCTGCTGCTTCGTACTGCTCGACGGGATGATCTCGCTGACCAAGCTGTCACACGGTCAGCAGATCGAGACCACCGCGCCGACCCGGCAGCGCGGCGTGTACGCCGGCGCGTTCGGCGCGTTCATGGGCCAGGCCCGGCAGACGACGTACCCGGCGACGATGCGTGCGTTGGAGCCGTCCACGTTCCTCGTGATCGACGCGGACAAACTCGCCGAGATGATCCACACGTGGTTCCCGATGGCGGTGCACCTGATCGAGGGCATCCTGCTGAGCCAGCGGCGCGCGGCGCAGACGATCGGGCAACGAGAGCGGTTGCTGGCACTCGGTTCGCTGTCGGCCGGACTGACTCACGAGTTGAACAACCCGGCCGCCGCCGCCGTCCGGGCCTCGGCAACCCTGCGCGAGCGAGTGGCCGGTATGCGCTCGAAGCTGGCGATGCTCGCCGACGGCACGCTGGACGCGACCAACCTGCACAAGATCGTCGAGTTGCAGGAGGACGCGGTCGAGCGACTGGCGAAGGCAACGACCACCAAGACTCCGCTGGAGCTCAGCGATGCGGAGGACTCGCTCGCCGACTGGCTGGACGACCACAACGTGGCCGGCGCCTGGGACATCGCACCTGTACTCGCCGGCGGCGGGCTGGACCCTGCCTGGATGGAGACGGTGCTGGACGCCGTCGGGCCGCAGTACCTCGAGGGGGCGGTCCGCTGGATCTACTACACGGTCGACACCGAATCCCTGATGAACGAGATCGACGACTCCGTGACCCGGATCTCGACGCTGCTCAGCGCGGCCAAGCAGTACTCGCAGATGGACCGGGCGCCGTACCAGACCGCCGACCTGCACGAGCTACTCGAGTCGACGCTGGTGATGCTGGCCTCGAAGACCAAGGGCCTGGAGATCGTCAAGGACTTCGACCGCACGCTGCCGCCCGTACCGGCGTACGCGGCGGAGCTCAACCAGGTCTGGACCAACATCATCGACAACGCGGTGCACGCGATGGGCGGGCACGGCACATTGACGCTGCGGACCTGGCGCGACGGCGACAACGCCGTGGTCGAGATCGGCAACACCGGCCCGGGCATCCCCGAGGAGATCCGCGGCCGGATCTTCGAGCCGTTCTTCACCACCAAGCCGATCGGCGAGGGCACCGGCCTCGGTCTCGACATCTCCTGGCGAATCGTGGTGAACAAGCACCACGGCGACCTCACAGTAGAGTCGGCCGAAGCGGGTGATACCCGGTTCAAGGTGTGCCTGCCGCTGTTCCCGCAGGACGACACGGACGGGCCCGCGGCGGGGCCCGGCACCGACGGGGAGCCTGCCGACACGTAGAGCCCGGACGGGAGGAACCATGGCGGGCAGGCGCGGGAGGGCGTTCACCGTCGCCGCTCATGGTGGTCTCGGTGATGGGGCGATGGAGCAGGTCTACGACGATGTCCGGCACGTCGCGGTCGCCTACCCCAAGCGTGCACTGACTGAGGTCCTGGGCCAACTCGTCGAGACCCAGGACCTGGTCTTCGCCCTCCTCGAGCGCCGGCAACGCCGCGAACACCTCCGCCGCTTGTATTTCCTCGGCGGAGTTACAGGCGGACTTCTCGCCAAGGCCTCACACGACCTGGGCAACTCGGACACCGCACTGGCCCAGGCACATACTGCGTACCTGTGCGCCGACAGCGCGGATCACAACGGGCTGCGGGCATGGATCCGTGGTCTGCAGTCGCTCGTCTCGTACTGGGCCGGCAACCCGCACAAGTCGGTCCGGTACGCACAACTGGGCGCCGGGCACGCCGAGCGTTCCAATAGCACGACCGGCGTCTGGTTGCCGGTCAGCGAGGCGCGAGCGTGGGCCGCACTCGGTAATGCCGAGGCCGCCACCGACGCGCTGGAGCGGGCCGACCACGCCTGGAACGCGGTGCAGAACGACGATCTCGACGAACTCGGCGGCATTTGTACGTTCCGTCGCGCCCGGCAGCTGTACTACGCCGCCGACGCGCTGGCCTGGCTGCCCGGCGAGGCGGCCAGCGGCCTGCGGTACTCGACATTGGCCGTCGAGGCGTACACCGACCAGACCGGTCCGGAATGGGCGTTCGGCGATGCGGCCGGCTCGCAGGCGGCGATGGGCGCGGCCTTCAGGACGAGATCGAGAACTTCAGCCGCATGCCGCTCCACGTCCTTCCCGGGTAGCTCGATGCGGCGATCGGCAGCGGGCAGACTGGGGACATGGGGCTGCCGGTCGAGACCGTACGTGACAGTTTGGCCCGGATCATCCTGGCCAAGATCGCCGGCCCGGATCCCGAGGCTGCGCGCGCCGCGATCCACGACGTACCGGGCGAGCGGTGGTTCGCGCCGGACCGGCCGATCCGCCGGGTGCACGGCGACGCGTCGATGCTGGCCGGCGGCCTGCGGGCGTTGCTGCTGCAGTCGCTGCACCCGCTCGCGATGGCTGCCGTGGCGGCGCACTCGGGCTACCGCGGCGACCCGTGGGGCCGGTTGCAGCGCACCGGGCAGTTCCTCGCGGTCACCACGTACGGGCCGGCCGAGGACGCGCAGGCAGCGGTCGACCAGGTTCGCGCGGTGCACGAGCGTGTGCGTGGCAAGGCTGCCGACGGCCGCCCGTACTTCGCGTCCGATCCGCACCTGCTCCGGTGGGTACACGTCGCCGAGGTGGACAGCTTCCTGGCGGCGCACCAGCGCTACGGCGCCCATCCACTCGACGCCGCCGGCTGCGACGGATACGTCGCCGATGCCGCGGAGGTGGCGACCCGGCTGGGCGTGATCGACCCCCCGGCCACCGTCGCCGACTTGCGCGCGGAACTGGAGGCGTACCGGCCGGAGCTGCGCGGCACCCCGCAGGCGCGGCAGGCGGCCAGGTTCCTGCTGGTCAACCCGCCGGTCCCGGTGCTACTGCGGCCGGCTTACGGAGTTCTCACCGCGGCGGCCGTGGGTCTGCTGCCGCGGTGGACGCGGTGGCCGCTGCGGCTGCCGTACCTACCGATCGCCGAGGCCACCCTGGTCCGAGCGTCCGGCGACGCGTTGACCCGTACGATCCGCTGGGCACTCACACCTGGATAGGGGAGAACGACCCGGTGACCACCATCCGACCGGCGTCTCATGACGACGCCCGCGCGCTGCTGGAGTTGCAGCATGCCCTCGACACCGAGTCGGATTTCATGCTCCTCGAGCCGGGCGAGCGCGAGTCACGCGATATCCCGGCCGAACCGTCCTACCTGATCGTTGCCGAGGGCAATGACGAGCTCGCCGGGTATGTCGAAGTCTCGGTCCTCCCGTACGCCAGGGCCGTGTCGACCGGGTACGTCGTGATGGGTGTGCGGACCGCGTACGCCGGTCGGGGCATCGGCAAGGCCATGCTGACAGCGGCGAAGGACGAAGCCGTCGAGCGAGGTCTGCGCCGGCTCGAACTGACAGTCATGACACACAACACCAGGGCGCTGAACCTGTATCTGAGCTGCGGCTTCGAGGTCGAGGGCCTGCGGCGCGACGCTCTCGCTGTCGGCAGTCTTGTCCGGTCCGAGTACTACATGGGCCTGCTATTGGCCGAACGCCATCCACGCCCCTAGCGCGAACATCACCGCGGCGATCCCGCCGTCGAGGAACCGCCACGACATGGGCCGGGCGAACAACGGCCCGAGCCGCCCGGCGAAGAAGCCGAGCCCGGAGAACCACACGCAACTGGCCGCGACGGCACCAACGCCGTACAGCCATCGGCCGTCAACGCCCTGCTGGTTGGCCAGCACACCGAGCAGCACCACGGTGTCCAGGTACACGTGTGGGTTCAGGTACGTGAAGCCCAGACAGGCCAGCACCGTCCCACGCAATGCAGTCGATTGGCCCTCAGCGGCGGACAAGCCCTGCGGCCGGAAGGCGCGCCGTACGGCGAAGACCCCGTACGCGATCAGGAAGGCGGCACCGACGTACCGGGTGATCATCAACAGCGTCGGGCGGGACTCCAGCGCCGTTCCCAGTCCGGCGATCCCGGCGGCGATCAGCACCGCGTCGGACAGCGCGCAGACCACGACGACGGCGATGACATGCTCGCGGCGGATTCCCTGGCGCAGCACGAACGCGTTCTGCGCGCCGATGGCGACGATCATGGACATCGACGTGGCGAACCCGAGCAACATCTGCACACCTCGAAGTTACGAGCTCCGGCCGATCGACTCCAGCTAATGTTTCTGGGGATGGATTAGGAGAGCTTCATCATGGATCTTGACTCGAACCAGCTGGAGACGTTCGCCGCGGTGATCTCGGAGGGCAGCTTCGAGGCGGCTGCCCGGCGGCTGCATGTCACGCCCTCGGCGGTCAGCCAGCGGATCAAAGGTCTGGAGCAACGGCTCGGCCAGGTGCTGGTGCGTCGCGGCCGGCCCAGCCTGCCGACCGAGGCCGGCACCGCGCTGGTCCGGCTGGCCGAACAGGTGGCATTGCTGCAGAGCGAGACGCTCGCGGCGATCCGGGGATCTGGCGATGCCGCCGCGACCCGGCTGCCGGTGGCTGTCAACGCGGACTCGCTGGCCAGTTGGTTCCTGCCCGCGCTGACCGCCGTACCGGACGATCCGCTGGTCTGCTTCGAGTTGCGCACCGAGGACCAGGACCACTCCGCCGAGTTGCTCCGGGACGGATCGGTGATGGCGGCGGTGACGGCCGACGAGCGGCCGGTTCAGGGCTGCCGGGTGGTCCGGCTCGGCGCGATGCGGTACCTCGGGATGGCCGCGCCCGACTACGCGGCGAAGTGGTTGCCGGATGGGCCGGAGCCGGACGCGCTCGGCCGGGCGCCGATGCTGATGTTCAATCGCAAGGACATGCTGCAGCACCGCTATCTGCGCAAGCTCACCCGCCGCCAGGTGGCACCCCCGATCCACTTCGTACCGGCGCCATGGGCGTTCGTCGAGGGGATCAGGCTCGGCCTGGGCTGGGGGATGGTGCCGGAGGGGGTCGGCATCGAAGACCCGCGGCTTGTCGACCTGTCGCCGGGCCGGTACGTCGACGTACCGCTGTTCTGGCAACACTGGAATTTGGATTCGCCGGCACTGGAGAGCCTGACGGCCGCGGTCCGCGACGCGGCAGCCTCCGCACTGCGGTGAGTTAGGGCTGGTACGGGGGCGCCTCGCCCCAGCCCCAGTGCGGCACCGGCGCCTCCGGCGGCGGTGTCGCACCCGGCTGCGAGTTCGCCAGCGCGATCCGGGTGCCCCATTCGATGTACGCGACGAACGCGGAGCGGAACTCCGGGTCGTCCGGGAGTCCGGCCTCGTCAGCGCTCGCGGCGATCAGGAACGCCCACCGGGACCGCTCCTGTTCGGTGAGCGCGAGACCGAGGTGGTGGCTCAGCATCGCCGGGTACCCGCCCAGTTCGTCGGTGTACCGGCTCGGGCCGCCGAACACCTCGCCCAGCCAGATCGCCACATGCTCGCGGTGCAACGGGCCCATGTTCCGGAACCGCGGCTCGAGCAACTCGTCGCGCAGCACCCGGTCGTAGAACACCTCGGTCAGCCGGCGCAGGGCGTCATGCCCGCCGGCCCATTCGTACAGCGTCGGCGTCTTTGCCACCCGACCGCCTCCTGATTACTTCATTACACCTCTGCAGTCAGTAGTCAGAGTAGCGCTTGACCGGGGGCCAGCCTTCCTCGCAGGCACGGCGGATGACGACCTCGGCGAGATCGCCGGTGACCGAGAGACGGGCCGGGTCGGCGTCGAGCTCCGGCGCGTGGTCGGCGGCCCATCCCAGCACCACCAGCGCGTCGTAGGCCGACACCGGCCCGGCCGCGGACAGAACGACGGAGCCGGTACGTACGCACAGCTCCCGGCACCGTTCGTCGGCACCGGCTCCGCCGGGCAGGTCCACCAGCAGGCCGACCGGAGCATCGGTCTCCGTGTCAGCGCCGGCCGGCCAGTACACCCGCAACGGCAGCCACCCCTCGGAGCCACGCAGCCGCATCTCTGCGACGCGACGTACCCCGGACTGCTCGGTCATGTCACCACCGTTCCAGCCGTACGCAGGAGGGGGAAATGCCGTTCGGACATCGGCGTGATGACGTATCGGCATCGCCACCGGACCGGAATGTCGATGACAATGACCGGCATGAGTGAATCGGCGAACGTGCTGCCGCTGCCACCGGCACCGGACGCGATCGAGCTACGGCACCTGCGCTCGTTCGTCGCGGTTGCCGAGGAACTGAACTTCGGCCGGGCCGCGGCCCGGCTGTACGTCTCACAACCCGCGTTGAGCCGCCAGATCCGTGCGCTGGAAAGGCTGGTCGGCTGCGACCTGCTGCGCCGGTCCACCCACCGGGTCGAGCTCACCGTCGCCGGCGAGGCGCTGTTGGACCGCTCCCGCACCCTGCTGCGCGGGCTGGACGACGCGGTGCTGGCCACCCGATCGGTCGGCGGCGAATTGGCCGGCCGCGCGATGCAGATCTGGGACGAGGTCAGCGTCGCCGCGAGCCAGGGCACCAACGACATGCAGGCGCTGCGGGCGGCGTACGAGAAGGCACAGGAGCAGTTCGAGCCGCCACCCGAGGTGACGATCCGGTCGGCGAACGCGGGCGGCGTGCCGGGGCTGATGCTGACCACCCGGCCCGACCAGCAGGCGACCATCCTGTTCCTGCACGGCGGCGGGTACGTGACCGGTTCCGCATTCGGCTACCGGCCACTCGCCGGAGCACTCGCGGCGGCGGCCGACACCGGCGTACTGATGCCGGACTACCGGCTGGCACCAGAGCACCCGTACCCGGCCGCGCTGGACGACTCCCTCAGCGCGTATCAGTGGATGCTCGCGCGCGACATACCGGCCGAGCGGATCACCCTGGCCGGCGACTCGATCGGTGGTGCGCTGGTTCTGAAGGTGATGCTGACGCTGCGGGACCAGGGGTTGCCGATGCCGAGGGGCGGTGCGCTGATGTGCCCCGGGTTCGACGCCACCGGAACGGCCTTCAAGCACCTGATGTCACCCGATCGGTACGAGACCATCCGCAGTTGCGGCGAGCTCTACCTCGACGGCCGCTCGCCGGACGATCCCGCGGTCAACCCGCTGTACGCCGACCTGACCGGGCTGCCGCCGCTGCTGATCCAGGCCGCGACCGGTGACGTGGTCCGCGAGGAGTCGGAGACGCTGGCCGAGCGGGCCGCCGAGCACGGCGTCGACGTCAAGTTCGTGCTGTACCCGGGCGACATGCACGTGTTCCACATCTTCTGGTCGTTCCTGCCCGAGGCGTCCGACGCACTCCGCCAGATCGGCGACTTCGCCAACCGTCCCTAGCCGACCGGTACGCCGGCGGTGCGGACCTCGAACGGCTCCGACATCAGATGGTCGGGCAGCCCGTCGAGCAGCCAGCCCGCGAGCTGGACCGACACCTCGGTCGCCGGGGTGTCATCGAGGGTGGTCAGTGAAAGCGCCCCGTAGGCGCCCGGCTCGATCTCGGCCACCCGGGCGATCCCGCCCAGACCTTCGGCCGACGGCGTCACGAAGCCCGACTCCGGTCGCGGTACCTCGCGCCAGGCGACGGGCTCCAGGTGTACGCGGAACGCGTCCGGGTCGACCTCGAACCGTACCGGCCTTGTCCCGGCCGCGACCACCAGTACCGAAACCCTTCCGTCAGTCACGCCCGCGTGGAACTCGGCGGTCGCGACCGGCATGGCTGCCCTGGCCACTCGGTCCGCTGCAGCAAGCGCCGGGTCGGCGGACGGTTTGAGCAGGTCGATGTCGAGATCGGTTTTGCTCAGCGCCGCATGGTCTTCCGGCGATGGTGTCGCCGACCAGGTGCCGATGACCGGTTCGCCGCCGCGGGAACGGCGTACGGTCAACCATGCCGTGCCGTCGTCGTACAGCGCGAGTTCCTCGTCCACCGAGGTCGGCGGCGGCGAGTGCCAGCGCACCGTCGACAGCCGGACCATCACTTCACCTCGACCTTGAAGTCCCGCTCCCACGTCTTGGACAGCTTGTCGTTGAACTGCTTGACCAGCGGCTCGAACTGATCCGCCCGGATCGCCCGGGTGATGTTCGAGCCCATCATGCCCTGATAGCTGTACGTCACGTCCTGGTCCGGCGCGGCCTTGCCGGCGCCGAGCGGGTCCCGGCCGCCGCCCGCGGTCGCTGCCTTGTCCGCGTCCAGCCGGGTCTTCATCGCCGAGACCAGCGCGGCCATGTTCGGGTCCGCCGGGCCGAGTGCGGGCACACCGGCCGGCGGGGTGGTCATCACCCGGTTGACCTCGTTCTCGATGGCGGTCTCCAGGTCCTCGACGCTGGTCTGGAGTACCGGCTTGGCGACCGTATTGATCAGCTCGGTCGCGAGTTGCCGGGACGCCTCCCTCGACGCGTTGGTCACGAGTTGGAGGGCCTTGGCGTACATCTGCCGGGCCCGGGCCATCTTCGCCGGCGGCGCGACGCCGGGCGGCAGCGGTACGGCGGCCGCCGCGGCTGCGCTCTTCAGTACGGCCTCCATCTTGGCGCTGAACCTGTCTGCCGTGACGCCGGTCTCCAGCGCCGAACCGGCGTCGGCCCAGGCCGCCGGAAGCGCCATCAACCGGCCGGTCAGACCCGAGGCGGGTAGGACGAGCGGCAGCCCGAAGATCGTGGCTGGACCACCCGCCGAGCCGACAGCACTTGCGGCGGCGCTGGCCGCTGCCGCCTGCTGGGCAGCTCCGGCAGCGCTGGTCTGCGCGATCGAGTTCTGGACGTTGATCCTGACGTCACCGAGTCCCTTGACGTTGACCGCCTGGTTCTGTTCACCGACGATCGCGCTCCAGTACATGTTCTGGATCTGCCCGGTCAGCGCCGCCGCGCTGAAGCCCGCCTCGACCCCTGCACCGGCGACCGACCTGTTGCTGAAGTTCGCCGTGGTCTCGAACGCGACCGCCCGCGGGATCGACGGCGCGAGTCCGGGTTCGGACGCGGCGGTGAGCTGGTTGCGCAACTCGTCCCGTACGGCCGCGGTGACCACACCGGTCCGCGCGGCGGCAGCCATTCGCTGCTTCACCAGCGCCCGCTTGGCCCGCAGCGCGTCGGTGATCGACGGCATCGTCGAACCCAGCCGGTCGAACAACGGCTGCCGCAACGCCATCAGCACCATCCGCTCGACCGACTTGCGATCCAGCGCAGCTCGTGAGCTCGGCGCGTCCTTCGGAGCGGCTTGGTGCAGCAGCGCGTTGAGCTGATCGTTGCTCTGGCTGTACTCGTCCGGGATGCCGATCAGGTGTCCGTACTCATGCGCGGCGATGACCTTCTCGTCGCCGTTGTACGCGCCCTTGTTGAGGTAGTAGTTGCCGGCGTCGATCGGCTGGCCCGGCGTACCGGCGACCACCGAGCTCGGATGGATGATCACCTGGTTGTCGGCCTCCGCGGACAAACCGAAGACCGCGACCGCGTCGAACGTCACCGGCAGCCGCTTCTTGGTGTTGTCGGAGAAGACGTTGACCTCTTCACCGACGAGGGTGACGCGGCCGTTCCAGGGCTTGACCTGCTCCTTGACGATGTTCTGCGCCCAGGTACGCCGATTGTCCGGGTCGTTCACAAGTATCTCGGTCGGGCTGCCGAGCAGGGTGCCGAGCGGCGGCGTACCAGGCGGCGCGCCGGGCGAGGTCGGATCTACCCCGTTGCGGGCCTGGTTGAGGAACTTGACCCGCACGGTGACGGTGACGCCGGTGTCGCCGCTGCGAGTCATCTGGTACTTCGGCGTGATCGAGTACGCCTTCGACCCGGCCTTCCCGCCGGCGCCGGCCTGGTTGTACAGCGTCTCGCCCCTGGCCGCCTCGGTGATCTGCACCCGCTGGACCTGTTGCACGATGGCGGCGACGGCCCTGTTGCCGACCACCCGCTGTAACCCGAGCGCCCGATGCTCCGGTGCCGGCTCGGGCTCCCGGCGCGGCTTCGGAGCAGGCGCACGTTCGCGCCCGGCCTGAGCCCGCTCCGTCATACCCGGAAGCTAGCCCGCCCGCTCGGCGGCCGACATCCCCGTGGGTCAACTCTGTCCTCGCGTTCGCAAGATCTGCGCGATCGGGCAATTACGTCGACGCGCCTCCGGCGGCGGTGATCGGGTTTGCGCCCAGCACCGGTGCTTCGCACCTCGCACTGCGGTTCGCGCCCATGACCGGGGTTCGCACCCCCTCACACCGTGGTGCGAACCCTGGCACGGGGCGCGAACCGCCTCAGCCGGCCCTACCGGGCCGGTCCGCTGCCGCTCGAACGCCGTGACCTCGCGGGAACGCCGGGCCGGTGCATCCCACCCGGTATCGGGCTTCGCACTCAGCGCCGGGGTTCGCACCCCTCGCAGCGTGGTGCGAACCCTGGCACGGGGCGCGAACCGCCACAGCGGGCGCTGGCGGGGGCGGGGTGCGGTTGCTGCTCGAGTGGTGTGACCTCGCGGGAACGCCAGGTTGGTGCATGCCACGTCGCAGAGGGAGGACCGAGGAATCGGCGCCGCGGGTGCAGGCGGCTGCGGGTTCCCAGGTGGCGTCGCCTGGTACGACCGGGCCTGACGGCGGACGCGAAGCAGCCCGGGCTCTGGGAGTCCCGGGCTGTGGTGTGCGCGAGGGGGGAGTTGAACCCCCACGCCCTTTCGGGCACACGGACCTGAACCGTGCGCGTCTGCCTATTCCGCCACCCGCGCGCAGGCTGCAAAACCCCCGGGAAGACCCGTGTCTCACAACCGAAGAAGGAGGATAGCACGCGCCGCGACCGGCGCTGGCTACGGGTACGGGCCAACCGCCCGTTACGATCGATCGTCGTACCAGAGGGCACACGTACTCGTTGGACCCGATGGACCCGGACCTGGACATCAAGCCAGACATCATCCGAGAGGAGGACGCCGTGGGCGGGCTGCAGCGCTTCGAGCGAAAGCTCGAGGGGATCGTCAGCAGCGTGTTCGCGCGCGCCTTCAAGGGTGCTGTCGAGCCGGTCGAGTTGGCCGCGGCGCTCAAACGTGAGATGGACAACACGGCCCGGATCCTGTCCCGGGACCGGCGGCTGGTGCCGAACTCGTACCGGATCGAGCTCGGCCCGGAGGACTACGGGCGGCTCAACGAGTATGGACCGACCCTGCACCGGGAGCTGACCAAGGAGTTGCGCGAGCATGCCGACATCCAGCGGTACTCGTTCTCGGGTCCGATGGAGATCGAGCTGATCGAGTCGGACGGGCTACCGGTCGGGACCTTCCACATTCGCAGCGCGACCATCGCGCCACCCGTCCGGCAGCCACCGATGCCGCCGGTACAGCCGATGCCGCCTATGCAGCCCGCCAACGACGGCAGTACCCAACTGCAGTCGATGCCGCCGCCCGGTCCGCCGCCACGGCACCGTGGACCGGTCCAGGTGCAGGTCGAGATGGACGGCCGGCGGCGCCCGGTGGACCCGCCCGGCGTCGTGATCGGCCGCGGCACCGACGCCGACATCCAGGTCAACGACCCCGGCGTGTCCCGCCGGCACGCCGAGATCCGGCTGATGCCCGACGGACCGGCCGGTGTCCGCGTCGTCATCGTCGACCTCGGGTCGACCAACGGCACGCTGGTGAACGGGCGGCGCACCTCGGAGGCGGAGCTGACCGAGGGCTCGCGGATCAAGATCGGGACCACCGAGCTGATCGTCCGGATCGGGCCGGGGTACGACGAATCGCAGAGTTGGCGGTAGCCCGTGTCAGATATGTCAGAGCTGACGCTGACCCTGATCAAGCTCGGCTTCCTCGCTTTGCTGTGGATGTTCGTGCTGTCGGTGCTGTCAGTGATCCGGTCGGATCTGTTCGGGACGAAGGTGGCCGCGGGTGCGGGCGCTGTACCGTCACCGAAGCCGGTGAAGGCCAAGCAGAAGAAGCGGCGCGGCCACCCGGGATCGATCGCGATCGCGGACGGGCCGCAGGCGGGGGTGTCGGCACCGCTCAACGGAGAGCCGGTGACGATCGGCCGCGGCTCGGACTGCCAGATCAAGCTGGACGACGACTACTCCTCGACGCGGCACGCGCGGGTGTTCTTGTCCGACGGCCAGTGGTGGGTGGAGGATCTGGGCTCGACCAACGGCACCTATTTGGACGGGCAGCGGCTCACCCGTCCGGTGCAGGCCGAGATCGGTGGTTCCATCCGGATCGGCCGTACGACGCTGACCCTCGCCAAGTAGGAACCGATGACCCTGTCGCTGGAGTACGCCGCGCTGACCGACGTCGGCCGGGTACGGCGCAACAACGAGGACTCCGCGTACGCCGGACCACACCTGCTGTTACTGGCCGACGGCATGGGTGGCGCGGCGGCCGGCGAGTTGGCCAGTGCCACAGCGGTCGACGTGATCCGCAGGCTGGACAGTGCGCACCGGTCCTCGTCAGGCGACGACCTCCTCGAACTGCTGGCCGGAGCGGTGCACAGGGCCAACGAGCGGCTCTCCGAGCTGGTCGAACAGGACCCCGAGATCGAGGGCACCGGCTCGACGGTGACCGCGATCCTGTTCGACGGCGAGCACTTCGCGATGGCGCATCTGGGCGACTCGCGGGCGTACCTGATGCGCGACGGCAAACTGCGTCAGCTCAGCCACGACCACACGTTCGTACAGTCGCTGGTCGACGAGGGCCGGATCAGTACGCAGGAGGCGCAGAACCACCCGCACCGCAACCTGATCCTGCGGGTACTGGACGGCCGGCCGGACTCCGACCCGGACCTGGAGATCCTCGACATCCGCGCCGGCGACCGGTTGATGCTGTGCAGCGACGGCATCCCGGACTATGTCGGCGACGACTTGATCGCGGCCACGATGCGCGCGGGCACGCCGGACTCCGTGGCGGTCGACCTGATCACGATCGCGCTCGAGTCCGGCTCGAACGACAACGTCACCTGCATCGTCGCCGACGTGGTCACGTCCGGCGGCAGCAAGGACCCGCAACTGGTCGGCGCGGCCGCCGAACTCGGCCAGGGCGGCACCGGCCCGGAGCGCACGATCGAGGTACGCCGCGGCGCCCCGGCGGGTGCCGGCGGCCGGGGCGGTCCGACGCCTGACGAGCTCGAGGAGCTGCGGTACGCACCACAGGCGCCGAAGCGATTCCGCTGGATCAAGCGGCTCGGTGTGATGGCAGTCCTCGTCGCACTGATCGCCGTCGTTGGCGCGGTCGCGTACGGATGGACGCAGAACCAGTACTACGTCGGCTCCGACGGAGATCACGTCGCGATCTACAAGGGCATCGACGACGCGATCCCGGGGATCGACCTGTCCGGCGTGTACGAGGTGCAGCCGCTGAACGTCGACCAGCTGCCGACGTACCGGCGCGAGCAGGTCGAGCAGACCATCAGCGCGTCGAGCCTGCAGGACGCCCGCAACATCGTCGGCGAACTACGCGAGCTCGCCGCCGAGTGCGCCCGGCGGCAGCACCCGACGCCGACACCGACGCCGACACCGACGCCGATTCGGACAACACCCACCCGCCCGACCACTCCGGCCAAGCCAGCGTCAACACAGCCGTCCACCCGACCGACCACCCGCCCGTCAACGCCGGTGAGCACGCCGCAGCACACCCCGACCACCACGCCGACGCCCCGCAGCACGGAGTGCGAGCAATGAGCGCGTCGGCCACCTCGCTGATCCAGGTCATCCCGCGCTCCCGGCGCGGGGTGGAGCTGTTCCTGCTCATCCTTGCCGTCGGCATCGGTGTCGCGGCGTACGTGAACATCGGCATCACCGTGCAGGACGCGATCCCGGCCAGCACCGGTGCCTACGCACTCGGGCTCAGCGTGATCGCGCTGATCGCGCACCTGGTGCTGCGGTTCCGCGCCCCGTACGCGGACCCGGTGCTGCTGCCGTGCGTGGTTCTGCTGAACGGGCTGGGCCTGGCGATGATCCACCGGATCGACCTCGGCCTGGCGGCGATCGCCCGCAGCAATGGGGTCGACCCGAAGCCCCCGTCCGCGCCGATGCAGATGACGTGGACAGCTGTCGGTGTCGTCGCATTCCTCATTGTGTTGCTGGTGATCCGCGATCACCGGCGGCTGCAGGCGTACACCTACACCGCGGGTCTGGCCGGTCTGATCCTACTGGTCCTGCCACTGGTGCCCGGCCTCGGCGTGGAGATCAACGGGTCGCGGATCTGGGTCAGCCTGTTCGGTATGTCGTTCCAGCCCGGCGAGGTGGCCAAGGTCTGCCTGGTTGTGTTCTTCGCCGGCTACCTCGTGGTCAAGCGCGACGTGCTGGCCCTGGCGGGGCACCGGTTCATGGGCCTGGACCTGCCCCGCGCACGTGACCTCGGCCCGATCGCGATCGCCTGGCTGGCCAGTCTCGGCGTGCTGGTCTTCGAGAAGGACCTCGGCACTTCGCTGCTGTTCTTCGGCCTGTTCCTGGTCATGCTGTACGTCGCCACCGAACGGGCCGGCTGGCTGTTCGTCGGTGCGCTGATGTTCCTGGCCGGCGGCTGGTTCGCGTACGTCGCCTTCCACCACGTCCAGGTCCGGGTGAACACCTGGCTGGACCCGTTCCACAACGTCGACAACGGCGGCGGCCAGTTGGTCACCGGACTGTTCGGCCAGGCGTGGGGCGGCATCCTCGGCCGCGGGCTGGGCAACGGCCGGCCCGAGCTGACTCCGGTCAGCCGTAGCGACTTCATCATCTCGGCATTCGGCGAGGAACTCGGGCTGACCGGGCTGATGGCGATCATCGTGGTCTTCATGCTGATCGTGGAGCGCGGCCTGCGCACCGCGCTGGCCTGCCGGGACATCTTCGGCAAGCTGATCGCGGCCGGCCTGGCGATGAGCTTCGCGGTGCAGGTGTTCGTCGTGGTCGGCGGCGTCACCGGGCTGGTCCCGCTGACCGGTCTGACCACGCCGTTCATGTCGCTGGGCGGTACGTCGCTGGTCGCGAACTGGGCGATCATCGCCCTGCTGCTGCGTATCAGCGACCAGGCCCGGCGGCCGCAGACCCCGGCCGCACCCGTGTCGGACGAGACGATCGCGATCGCGGTTCAGAAATGAGTGATGCGTGAACCGGGCGATCAGACGACTAGCCGTCGCGGCCATCATCCTGATGATCGCGCTGCTGGCGAACGCGACGTACGTCGGCGCCTTCAAGGCCGACACCCTGAACGCGCGCAACGACAACCGGCGGGTGCGCGACGAGCAGTTCTCAGTGAACCGCGGCCCGATCCTGGTCGCCGGCCAGCCGGTTGCGCAGAGCAAGCCCTCCAACGACAAGTTCATGTACCAGCGCGTCTATCCCGAGGCAGAGCAGTACGCGCACGTCACCGGCTTCTACTCGTACCTGTTCGGCCGGTCCGGCATCGAACAGACCATGAACTCCGAGCTGAACGGGACCGACCCGAGCCTGGCGTTCCGCCGCGTGATCGACGTGATCACCGGCAAGCGGCAGCAGGGCGCGTCGGTCACGCTCACGCTGAACCCGCAGGCGCAGAAGGCCGCGATGGACGGCCTGACCCAGAAGGGCTACCACGGCGCGGTGGTCGCGCTGGACCCGAGCACCGGCGCCGTGCTCGCCTCCGCGTCCACACCGACCTACGACCCGAACGACCTGGCGAGCCACGACCTGAAAAAGGTCAACCAGACATGGCAGAAGCTGCTCAAGGACCCGGACAAGCCGATGCTCAACCGGGCCGAGCGGGAGACCTACCCGCCAGGCTCGACGTTCAAGCTCGTGACCCTGGCGGCGGCACTGTCCAGCGGCCGGTTCACGCCGCAGACGCAGGTCGACTCGCCGGCCCGGATGGATCTGCCGCAGACCTCTGTGGACCTCGTCAACCACAACGGCCGGAACTGCGGCGGAAGTGACAAGGCCACCCTGATCGTCGCGCTGCGCAACTCCTGCAACACCTCGTTCGGCAAGCTCGGCCTCGAGCTCGGCACGGACGCGATCCGCGAGCAGGCGGAGAAGTTCGGCTTCAACGAGCGGCACCTGGACGAGCTGAACGGTGTCGCGAGTACGTTCCCGCCAGATCTCAATCCGCCGCAACTCGCGCAGTCGGCGATCGGCCAGTTCGACGTCCGGGCCACCCCGCTGCAGATGGCGATGGTCGCGGCCGGGATCGCGAACCGCGGCGAGGTCATGAAGCCGTACCTCGTCGCGTCGGTCCGCACGCCGGACCTCAGGACGATCCAGCAGACCAAGCCGGAGGCGCTGCACCAGGCGGTGTCGCCGGAGGTGGCCAACCAAATGACCGCGATGATGGTGGACGTGGTCGACAACGGGACCGGCGCCCCGGCCGCGATCCACGACGTCAAGGTCGCGGGCAAGACCGGTACCGCACAGACCTCGCCGGAGCGGCCGCCGTTCGCGTGGTTCGTGGCCTTCGCGCCCGCGGATGAGCCGAAGGTCGCGGTCGCCGTGGTGATCGAGAAGGCCGGCGTGGAACGCAGTGACATCGCCGGCGGCAAGCTGGCGGGACCGATCGCGCGCGACGTGATCGAGGCGGTGCTGAACCAGTGATCGCTGAGTCAGTGGAGTACCGAGAAGGGTGTAGGGGATGACATCGCAGGCACGGCTGGTCGGCGGCCGGTACGAAGAGGGCGAGTCGCTCGGGCGCGGCGGCATGGCCGACGTACGCAAGGGCATCGACAACCGGCTCGGGCGTACCGTCGCGATCAAGCGGCTGCGGATAGACCTCGCCAGTGACCCGACGTTCCAGGCCCGGTTCCGGCGCGAGGCGCAGTCGGCCGCCGCCCTGAACCACCCGTCGATCGTCGCGGTCTACGACACCGGCGAGGAGCCGGACCCGAACGGCTCGGGCATCACCATCCCGTACATCGTGATGGAGTACGTCCAGGGCAAGACGCTGCGCGAAATGCTCCGCGAGGGTCGCAAGATCATGACCGAGCGGGCGCTGGAGATCACCTCCGGCGTACTGGAGGCGCTCGACTACAGCCACCGGGCCGGCATCGTCCACCGCGACATCAAGCCGGGCAACGTGATGCTGAACCAGTACGGCGTGGTCAAGGTGATGGACTTCGGCATCGCCAGGGCGGTGGCGGACACATCGGCCACGATGACCCAGACAGCGGCGGTCATCGGCACCGCGCAGTACCTGTCCCCGGAGCAGGCGCGCGGCGAGACCGTCGACGCCCGGTCCGACCTGTACTCCACCGGCTGCCTGCTATACGAACTGCTCACCGGGCGGCCGCCGTTCGTGGGCGAGTCGCCGGTGTCGGTGGCGTACCAGCACGTCCGGGAGAACCCGGCGCCGCCCTCGTCGTACGACCCGTCCATCCCGCCCGAGGTCGACGCGGTGGTGCTCAAGGCGCTGGCGAAGGACCGCGAGCAGCGGTACCAGAGCGCTGCGGAGATGCGGGCCGACATCCACCGGATCCTGGCAGGTCAGCAGGTGACCGCGCCGCTGGCCAGTGTCGCCGAGACCCAGGCGCTGTACGGCGCCACGGGGCTCGACGAGCCGCAACCCGAAGGCGACCTGGTCGCGTACGGCCCGGAGGACGAGGGGCCGGACGGCCGGGACCGGCGGGGCCGCGGGTTCGCCTACTTCCTGCTGGGCCTGGCGATCGTCGCGCTCGCTGTCGGCGGTTACCTGCTGTGGGACAGGCTGGCGAACGACAACACACCCGCGGTGTCCCAGGTCCAGGTACCGAGCCTGATCGGCAAGACGAAGTCGCAGGCGATCAGCGAACTGTCGGCGGTCGGACTCGAACTGGGCACCGCGAAGCCGGTGAACAGCACCGAGTTCCCCGAGGGTCAGATCATGACCCAGGATCCGAAGGCGCTGTCGCAGGCCGACCCGAACACCAAGGTCAACGTGACGATCTCGGCCGGCGAGGCGAAGATCCAGGTCCCCGACGTCGTCGGCAAGTCCGCCGAGGAGGCCACGCAACTGCTGACCCAGGCCGGGTTCACCGTCAAGCAGATACCGACCAACAACTCCGAGAAGGCCGGGACGGTCGTCGATGCGAGCCCCACCGGCGCGCAGCCGCGCGGCACCGAGATCTCGATCAAGGTCGCCAACGGCAAGGTCCGGGTCCCCGACGTGGTCGACCTGCCCAAGGACCAGGCGACGCAGCAACTGAAGGATGCCGGCTTCGTGGTCGCCCCGGTCGAGACCACGAGCAACAAACCGCCGGGCACCGTCGCCAAGCAGGATCCGGTGGGCGGCAAGGACACGTCCTGGGCCGACAAGGGCAGCAAGGTGACGATCTACATCTCGAAGAACCAGCAGCCGCCGACCACGCCGACGACCGCGCCCACCACGCCGCCGACCACGCCGCCGACCTCGCCCACCACGCCGACGTCCGGCGGCCAGGGTGCCAGCGGCACACCGGGCCCCGGTATCAACAGCTTCGACTGACCGCAGGCCGCGGTTACGCCGGTCTTGCCCCGGTCAGCTCACGACCGGGGCAAGACCGGCGGAACGGGCCACGGCTCCGGGGTCGCCGCAGACAGCCAGCCAGTTCGCCAGCATCCGGTGGCCACCCTCGGTCAGCACCGACTCGGGATGGAACTGCACGCCCTCGACCGGCAGCGTCCGGTGCCGCATCGCCATGATGATCCCGGCGTCGGTGCGGCCGGTCACCTCGAGCACCTCGGGCGCGGTGTCCTGCTGGACCGCGAGCGAGTGGTACCGGGTCGCGGTGAACGGGTTCGGCAGTCCCGCCAGCACACCGTCGCCCTGGTGGTAGACCAGGCTGGTCTTGCCGTGCAAGAGTTCGTCCGCCCGTCCGACCACCCCTCCGAATGCGACCCCGATCGCCTGCAGCCCGAGACAGACACCGAAGATCGGGGTCTTGCCGGCCCGGGTGCGGACCAGATCGACGCAGATGCCGGCCTCCTCCGGCGTACCGGGGCCGGGCGAGAGCAGCACGCCGTCGTACGCGGCGGCGTCGGCCGGCTCGATCTCGTCATTGCGGACCACGGTCGTCTCGGCACCGAGCTGCTGCAGATACTGCACCAGGTTGTAGACGAACGAGTCGTAGTTGTCGACGACGAGGATCCGGGTCATGCCGGACATTCTGGCACTCAGCGCGGCGGCGTCTCCGAGGCCGACTTGGACGGCGTCGGCGTGTGGTCCTCGCCCAGCACCGACGCGTGCTCGAGTTCGAGCGTGCCCTCGTACGCCGGCATCGCGACCGACTGCTCGGGCTTGACCTGGTAGCCGAGCTGGAAGCGCAGCACGTAGTCCTTCAGGTTGCTTATGTACTTCGAGGCGTCCAGCGCTCGCTGCAGATCCGCGGTGTTCCCGATCGCGGTGATCCGGTACGGCGGAAGGTATGGCACTCCGTGCAGGACGACCGAGTTGCCGACACACTTGATCCCGGTGGTGGTGATGATCCGGTGGCCCTGGATCGAGATCGCGTCGGCGCCGCCGGCCCACAACGCGTTCACCACGGCCTGGATGTCCTGCTGGTGGATCACCAGCCAGTCGGCGTCGATGTCCGGGTTCTCATCCAGGACCTTCTTCGGCGCGTCCTGCAGCGTCACCGTGATCCCGGGCCCGGTCAGCGGCGTGGTGCCGACGTCCCTGGACAGGTCGGCGAGCCGCTTGGTCGTCCCCGAGTCGATGCCGCCCTGCTGGGACTGCAGCCGCTCGATGTCCAGCCGGAGCGTGGACGCCTGCTTGGCCAGCATGTTGCTGCGCCGGGCCTGCTCCTCGACCAGCCCGGCCAGCGTGGTGTTCCGGCTCGGCCGCAGGTCGGTGCCGCGGGCGTTGGTCGCGCTGGTAGCGAACAGCAGTCCGGCACACAGCAGCGCCACCGGTGCGCCCGCGCGCCACAGCGACTTCCGGTTCAATCTCAACAGCAGTCCAGATCGGGTCCAGGTCGGGGTTCCGGGTAGGGTCCAGGTATGACCCCAGGTAGGGTCCGTCTGGCACTACGCTAGCCCAGGCATCAACAGGCGGCCGCCGGCCGCGTCCCGCTGCAAGGAGTCGAGTTCGTGCCTGAGTCCAAGAACACCAACGACACCACCGACGAGGCGGTCGAGCCGGTCGAGAGCACCGCCGACGCCACCGACGAGGTCGTCGAGAAGGACGTCACCGACGCCCCGGCCGAGGTCGAGGGCGAGTTGGTCGACGTACCGGACGAACTCAAGGACGACGACGCCGATGCCGATTCGGCCGACGACGAGGTCCAGGACGTCCCGGCCGCCGTCGCCGCCGGAACGAAGGACAAGAAGGACAAGGCGACCAAGGTCGCCGAGGACAAGAAGCCTGGTAAGAAGCCCGGCAGGACGGTCAAGCCGCCGAAGGTGAAGAAGGCGGAGAAGGCCAGGAAGACCGGCCCCGCGCCGCGCAGGGCACCCAAGCAGCGTCGCTGGATCGCACCTCTGATGCTCGGCTGCTGGCTGATCGGGCTGGCCTGGCTGGTCGTGTTCTACGTCGCCGGCAACGACATCCCGTACATGAAGGACCTGGGCAACTGGAACCTGCTGATCGGGATGGGTCTGATCGCGCTGGGTTTCGTCATCTCCACCCAGTGGGTCTAAGCGACCCCGTCCAGGCGCCGGCGAATCACTTTCTGTAATCGTCCCCCACAGGTTATCCCCATTTGTGGACAACTCTGGGCGTATCAGGTCGCTCTCAGTAACTGAAGCCCTAAACGACACCGATGTAGTTATCCACATCGACATCCCCAGATGTGTACAGGCTCGACAGATTCGCGGCGCGATCAGCGATGTGCGGCGGGACGTCGAGCGTGCAGTCGGAGTTGGTGACCGGCTCGGAGGCCACGACCCGCAGCGGGATCACGCCGGTCCACACCGGCAGGTCCAGGTCCTCCGGCTCGTCGTTCGCCTCGCCGGTGCGAACCTTGACCGACGCCTCGCTCATCGACAGCGCCAGCAGCGCGGTCTTGGCCAGCTCCTTGCGGTTCGGCGGCCGGGTCACCGCGGACTGGCCGGGCACCATCTGGTCCAGGATCAGGTTCAGCCCGGCGATCTTCTCGTCCCTGTCCGTCACCAGCCTGGGTCGGCCGAAGATCACCGCCGACCGGTAGTTCACCGAGTGGTGGAACGCCGACCGGGCCAGCACCAGCCCGTCCGCATGCGTGATCGTCACGCAGATCGTCTGCTGCAGCGCCGCGGTCAGCAGCCGGCCCGCGATCGAGCCGTGCAGATAGAGGGTGCCGTCGGGCTCGGTCAGGTCGTACCCGTAGGCCGTCGGCAGTACCAGCGGCACTCCGTCCACGACCACGCCGGCGTGGCAGAACAGGCCGTCGCGCAACACGTCGTGCAACGCCTCGCGGTCGGCGGCGCCGCGCTCCTTGGAACGGCGCAAGGTCGTCCGGGACGTGGACTGCAGCGGAGTGCTCATGCCACGATCCTGACAAGCTAGTGGCCTGCAGACACGGTCCAATCAGCGCCGTTTCGAACAGGCCATTTCGCAAGAGGAGCTGGGATGTCGGCAAGCGAGGTGCCGGTGACGGTACGCCGCGACGCACCCGGCCCGCTCCACCTGCAGATCGCCGGCCAACTCCGCGAGGCGGTACGCGACGGGCGGCTGCGGTCGGGGCACCGGCTCCCGTCTAGCCGCGAACTGGCCCGGCAGCTCGGGGTGTCGCGCTCGGTCACGCAGGGCGCGTACGACCAGTTGCACGCCGAGGGCTGGATCGCCGGCCGGGTCGGCGCCGGCACCTACGTGGCCGAGCTGACCCCACTTGCCCGGCCGCCGGCCCGCAGGGCGAACCACCGTCCGCCGGCCGGGCGCAAGCCGCTCTCGTTGCGGCCCGGGATCCCGTACGTCGACCGCCGGGCGGATCCGGGCTGGCGGCGGATCTGGCGCGAGGTGGGCACGCAACCGCCGGGCCGCGGGTACGAGGACGCCGCCGGTATCCCGCACCTGCGGGTCGCGCTGGCCGAGCATCTTGGCCGGGTCCGCGGCGTCGCCTGCGAGCCGGACCAGATCGTCGTGACCAGCGGGACGGCGCACGGCATGCGGCTGCTGCACACGGTGACCCGGCGGCCGGGTGACCGGATCGGGATCGAGGACCCGGGCTATCGCAACGCGGTGTACGCCGCGCGCGATCACCGACTGGAGATCGTCGACTGCCCGGTCGACGCGGACGGTCTGCGGGTGAATGAACTGCCGGACGACCTGTCCGCGGTGTACGTCACACCCTCGCACCAGTACCCGCTGGGCGGACGGCTGCCGGTGGCCCGGCGCAACGCCCTGGTCGGCTGGGCCCGGCGTACCGGCGCGCTGGTGCTCGAGGACGACTACGACAGCGAGTTCCGGTTCGACGTGGCGCCGCTACCGGCATTGGCCCAACTCGACCTGGACCGGGTGGTGCACCTCGGCACGATGTCGAAGACGCTGACACCGGCGCTGCGGCTGGGCTGGCTGGTGGCGTCCGAGCCGGTCGCCGAGGCGGTCGCGGCGTACCGGACGACGGCGGGCGACTGGCCGGCCTGGCCGTTGCAGGCGGCGATGCTGGCGATGCTCCGCGACGGGTACCTGGACCGGGCGGTCAAGCGCGGCCGTCGCCGGTACGCCGAGCGCTGCGCACTGGTCTGCGAGCGGCTCGCGCCGTACGGGCGGATCGCGGGCCGGGACGCCGGACTCCACGTGACGCTGCGGCTCCCGGGCGGTGTCGACGACGAGACCGTGGCCGAACGGGCGCGGGCGGCCGGTGTGGACGTGGCGACGCTATCGTCGTTCCGGCGAAGCACTCCGGGACCGGACGGACTGGTGATCGGGTACGGCTCTCCCACCGACGATGAGCTCGGCGCCGCCCTCGACCTGCTGATCCCGATCCTTCAAGACACCGCTGGGACGATGGGCGCATGACCTGGGACGAGGTGATGGCGATCTCGTCCGCGAGTTCACGGGCGACCAGGCATCTGCTTCGCCGGCGGCTGCACGATGGGTTTGTCGCCATCCCAGGTGAGCTCGGACATCCACATCGTGCGGCCGGGCGGGTCGACACCGACAGCGGCCGGGTCCCACGCGTGGTACACGAACCAGTAGCGGCCGTCATTCTCCAGAACCATGTTGTGTCCCGGACCGGCGGCGTCGGCAGTGGTCGACAGGACCGGGTCGCCGCTCTTGTCGCACGGCCCGATCGCCGACTCGCAGGCCGCATGCCCGACGGCGTAGTCCGCCTTGTCGAAGGCGTTCGCCGAATAGAACATGTGGTACTTCCCGTCGCGGAGCAGCATGAACGGGGCCTCGACGAGAGTGCCCTCCCACGGCAGGTCCTGCTTGAAGAGCTTGTGCCGCTCGCCGGTGAGCTTCAGCCCGTCCGGAGTCAGCCTCTGGGCATAAATCCAGGTGTCGATGCCGATCGCGTTGCCGTCGTTCTTCCAGTACAGGTACCGGGTGCCGTCGGTGTCGATGAACGGGCTCGCGTCGATCGACCCGCCCTCGTCGGGCTGGCAGACCAGCGGCTCGGTGCTGTCGTCGGCGTACGGTCCCTCGGGTTTGGACGCGACGGCGACGCTGACGCACTGCCGGCCCGAGGCGTCGTGCGCCGTGGTGTAGTAGAGCAGGTACCGGTCGTCGGTGTGCCTGGCGACCTCGGGTGCCCACACCTTGCCGGCCGTGGACCAGGACGGCAGCTGGGGTAGGGCGTCACCGACCTGCTCCCACTCGACCAGGTCGCTCGACCGCAGGGTCTGGATGTTTCCGACCGGCCCGTTGGTCGCGAAGGCGAGGTAGCCGTCGCGGGTCGCGAGCACGAACGGGTCGGCGAAGTTCTGGTCGTACACGGGGTTGGTGTAGCCGGCCACAGCCTTAGGCTCCTCCCTCTGATCGCTCTTCTGATCGTTCTTCTGATCGCTACAGGCAGCCAGGCAGGCGGCCGCGGCAACAGCGACGACCGCCCGCCTGAGGCGTATCAACGCGTGAACTTCACATAGTCGAAGTACGCGACCGCGTCCGGTGCGGCCGGGGTCTGGTCGCCCTGGGCGTAGATCCCGATCCGCGGCGACGCGCCCGCCGGGAAGACCCAGGACGCGCCCCAGGTCCACTTCGTCCCGTCATTGCTGGTGCCGGCGCGGTAGACGTGCTCGCCGGCCGCGTTGCGGTGGTACGCGATCCGCATCCAGGTGTCGTCGCCCGGCGTACCGATCGCCGCACCGCCGTAACCGGTCGCGCCGTCGGAGGGACTGCCACCAGCTCGCGGCCCCACTCGGTCTGCCGGGTACCCCAGATCGACACGTGGCCGAGCCGGGCGAAGTCGTCATCGCCGTTGTAGACGATCAACCCGGCCTGCTGGTAGTTCCGCACGTCGTCCTGACCCAGTTCGAGGTGCAGCTTGGTCTCGACCATCCAGCTGTCGCCGGCCGGTGCGTCGTGCAGCAGCAGCGGCGAGTTGTTGTTCCGGCCGACCAGGTCGGTGCTGCCGACCGGCCAGCGAACCTTGCCGTCGGCAACGGACGCCGCCGGGTCCTCGCGCAGCCAGGACCAGCCCGGTCCGT
>JBKPSJ010000288.1:0-2897 GCA_046765875.1 Actinomycetota bacterium | reverse complement strand
GCTCCCACCCCACCCAGGACGTGGCATCAGCCAGGCAGCTGAAGAGGGGACGCTCATGGCTGAACCGACCGAGACCCACTATCGGATTCTCACCAAGGCCATCGCCGAAGGCCGGGTCGTGCCGCTGCTCGGGGCCGGCGTCAACTTGTGCGGTCGGCCTTCGGAAGCCGAGTGGCAGCACGGCCGCTACCTTCCCTCGGCCGTCGAGCTCGCGGCCCACCTGGCCGACTCCTTCGACTTCCCGCCCGACGAGCTGAAGGATTTGCTGCGGGTTTCCCAGTATGTTGCGGTGATGCTGGGCTCCGGCCCGCTGTACGACGAGCTGCACTGGCTGTTCGACTCGGACTACCAGCCGACAAGGGTGCACACCCAGCTGGCCGCGATTCCCGCGTTCCTCCGCCGCCACGGACTGATCCGCTACCAGCTGATCGTCACCACCAACTACGACGACGCGCTGGAACGGGCCTTCAGTGCCGCAGGCGAGGACTTCGACCTGGTCATCTACATCGCGGAAGGGCAGCACCGGGGCAAATTCCTCCACGTGCCGCCAGATGGCCGCTCCCGACTGATCGAGCGCCCCAACGAGTACACGGCCCTGTCGCTCGCCACGCGGACGGTGATCCTGAAGCTCCATGGCGCGATCGACCGCCGCGACGCGGAGCGCGACAGCTACGTCATCACCGAAGACAACTACATCGACTACCTGACCCGCACCGACATCTCGAACCTGGTGCCGGTCACGCTGGCGGCCAGGCTCCGCAAGAGCCATTTCCTCTTCCTCGGCTACAGCCTGGCCGACTGGAACCTCCGCGTGATCCTGTACCGCATCTGGGGCGAGCAGGCGCTCACCTACAAGTCCTGGGCGATCCAGTCGAACCCCAAAGCGATCGAGGAAGGGTTCTGGCGCAAGCGCGGCGTCGAGATCCTCCATGCGTCGCTCGAGGAGTACATCGACGCCCTCAGCGTCCACCTGGACGAGCTGCAGCGGGTCGACGTGCCGTCATGAGCAGCAGCCTGCATGACCCCTCCGCTCCGGTGTCGCTCCTCGAGCCGGAGCGGCCGTACCGGGGCCTGACGCCGTACTCGGAGGACGACGCCGCCCTGTTTTTCGGGCGCGAGCAGGAATGCGACATCGTCATCGCCAACATGATGGCGTCCCGCCTCACGCTGCTGTACGGCGCCAGTGGGGTGGGCAAGACCTCACTGCTCCGCGCCGGCGTCCTCCATGAGTTGCAGATGTCGTCACGGCGCAACCTGGCCGACTACGGCGCCCCCGAGTTCGTCGCCGTGTACTTCAACCGCTGGTCGGCCGACCCGGTCACCGCATTGACCCGCTCCATCCACGAGTCGGTCGCCGTGGGGATGGGCGGGCAGGCCAAAGAGCCCCAGACCGGGTCAGCCGGGCTGGTGGAGACCCTGCAGCGCTGGACCACGACTCTGGACGCGGACCTGCTGATCATCCTCGACCAGTTCGAAGAGTACTTCCTCTACGACCAGGACGACGGCGGCGACGCCGGCTTCGCGGGCGAGTTCATCCATGCGGTCAACCGCACCGACCTGCGGGTGAGCTTCCTGGTGACGATCCGAGAGGACGCGCTGGCTCGGCTGGACCGTTTCAAGGGTCGCCTGCCCAACCTCTTCGGCAACTATCTGCGCACCAGCCACCTGGACAGCGCCGCGGCCCGCGCCGCGATCGAGAAGCCCCTAGAGGCGTTCAACCGGCTGGTCGCCGGCGACGAGCCGTTCACGGCCGAACCCGAGTTGGTCCAACTGCTCCTCGACCAGGTCCGGATCGGCAAGGTGGTGCTGGGGACGGCCGGGCGAGGGATGGTCGAGAAAGCCGCCGACCAGGACGTCGGCCATGGTATCGAGACGCCGTACCTGCAGCTCGTGTTGACGCGGCTGTGGCACGAGGAGGTCGCGGCCGGTTCCCACAGGCTCCGCGTAGAGACGCTGCGGCGGCTTGGCGGCGCCCAGCAGATCGTCCACAGCCATCTGAACGAGGCGCTGCGTGCCCTGCCCGCCCGTCAGCAGGACGTCGCCGCCGAGATATTCCACCACCTGGTCACGCCGTCGGGAACCAAGATCGCACACACCGCGCGCGACCTTGCCGGCCTCGCGGAGCTGCCCGAAGTGGAGGTCACCTCCGTACTCGGCGAGCTCTCCGCCGGAGATGTGCGTATCCTTCGCCCCGTCCCGCCCCCAGCCGGCCAGCCCCGTGCGGAGCCGGGCTACGAGATCCTGCACGACGTGCTCGCCCCTGCCGTCCTCGACTGGAGAGCGAGCCACGTCGTCGCCCAGGCGGCCGAGGAGCGGCTCCGCCAGGCCCGCCGACGCCTGCGACGCGTCGGCGGCGTCGCCACCGCCCTCGGCATCCTGCTGATCGCCGCGGTCGCCTTCGCGATCCTGGCGTTCTACCAGGGCCACCAGGCGAACACCGAACGACAACGCGCCCTGGCGTTGACCCGTCTGGCCACCTCCCGCCAGCTCATCACCCAGGCGAGCGCCGCCCTCGAGGACGACCCACGCGCCGCACTGCTGCTAGGGATCGCCGCCCAGCGCATCCACAACGACGCGGAGACTCGGGCCAGCCTGGTAAACGGCCTGACCGCCACCCACTACGCCGGAACCCTCTACGGGCACCACGGGACGGTGAACGAGGTGGCGATCAGCCCGGTCGGGCGGACCCTGGCCACCGCCAGCGACGACCGGACGGTGCTCCTGTGGGACCTGACCGACCCGGTCCATCCGGCCCGCATCGGCCCACCCCTCACCGGCCACCACGATAAGGTTGCCTCAGTAACGTTCAGCCCGGACGGGCGCACGCTGGCCACCGGCAGCACCGACAAGACGGTGCTCCTGTGGGACCTGACCGACCAGGCCCACCCGGCCCGCCT
>JBKPSJ010000287.1:0-4011 GCA_046765875.1 Actinomycetota bacterium | reverse complement strand
CGCGACGATCGCCGACTGCGACCACGCCTCCTCGCGGGACGGTATGACGTGCACCGTCGCCCCGGCCACGTAGCGCGCCGGCTCATAGCTCCAGCCCGGGAACACGACCCGGCCGGCCAGCCCGAGCTCACCGACCCGCCGTTCCAGCCGCGGGCGCATCGTCCCGTCGCCGACCAGATAGCAGACCGGCAGCTCGCCGAGCTCCTCAGCCACGAACGGCAGGGCCTCGACCAGCACGTCGGGGCCCTTGTCCTCGCGGAACCGGCCGGTGAACGTCAACCGGGGCGCGCCCAGACCGGGCAGCGGCGACGCGTCCAGGCCCTCGACCGCCGAGCGACCCTCGTGGACGCGGCCCGGATCGAGTCCCAGCCCCAGGGCGAAGGTCCGCGCCGCCGGCCCGTGAGCGTAGAAGGCGGCCAGACGCCGCGCCGCGGTCCGGGCCGCCATGCTGTGGTCGCCGAAGGGCCAGTTCATGGCATTGTGCTCGCTGGCAACAAGCGGGACGTCCGTGCCGGCCAGCGCCCCGGCGGCCGCCCACCACGCCCCGAACATGTGAGCATGGACCAGGTCCGCACCGGCCAGTCGCGGGCATAGCCAGTCGGCGAAGGCACCGTCGGGTGTCCACTGCAACCGCCCGCTCTCGCCGGCGGCGAACACCTCGACCTCCACCCCGTAGCGCCGGGCAAGCGCGATCCCCGGCTCGGTCGCGTCCCCGGCCAGCAAGACCGACGAATCAACCCGGAAAGCGGCCAGCGCCCGCGCCAGCCGCAACGCCGACAACTGAGCACCACCGGGCTCCAGCACACCGATGATCCGTACAACCCGCAACTCCACCGGAACCCACCTCCCCCGGGCTTGCTCGATCCCCCGGCCTAAGGGTAGAAACGCCGACCCCCGCAGGCCAGATCACACACAAAATCGAAGCCACCGAGCTGGCGAGGGCGTTCGACATCGACCGGGAAGACGGGGCCGCTGATCATCGTCGGCGGCGGCCGGGATGGACCGCGGCCCTATAGACCGTATAGAAGGGAACGGCGCTGTATGACGGGCGCCCAGCGATCATAAGGGGAGCAGCCGTGTTGGAGGAGGAAGCTCGGGAGTACCACGCGGCCGGCCGGCCGGGGAAGATCGCGGTCGCGATCACCAAGCCGTGCGCGACCCAGCACGACCTTGCGTTGGCATACACACCAGGCGTGGCGGTCCCGGTTCGAGACATTCACCAGGACCCGCAGGAGGCGTTCCGCTACACCGCCCGCGGCAACCTGGTCGCGGTTGTCACCAACGGCAGCGCCGTCCTCGGCTTGGGCAACGTCGGGCCGCTGGCCAGCAAGCCGGTGATGGAGGGCAAGGCGCTGCTGTTCAAGCGGTTCGCAGACGTGGACGTGTTCGACATCGAGATCGACGCGACCGATCCGGACACCGTGGTGCGGATCGTCAAGGCGCTCGAACCGACCTTCGGCGGTGTCAATCTCGAAGACATCAGCGCGCCGCAGTGCTTCGAGATCGAGGAGCGGCTGTCGGCAGCGATGGACATCCCTGTCTTCCACGACGACCAGCACGGGACGGCGATCATCAGTGGTGCCGCGTTGCTGAACGCGCTCGAACTTGCGGGCAAGGACATCGGCGAAGTCCGGATGGCGGTCAACGGCGCCGGAGCGGCGGCGATCGCCTGCTGCGAGTTCTTCATCAGTCTGGGCATGCGGCGAGACAACATCGTGCTCGCGGACACCAGGGGCGTGGTCTACCGCGACCGCGCCGAGGGAATGAATCCCTACAAGGCGCGGCTCGCCACCGACCGCCCGCTGCGTACCCTGGCCGAGGCCATCGACGGAGCCGACGTCTTTCTCGGGTTGTCGGTCGCCGGCACCGTGACCAAGGAGATGGTCTCGTCGATGGCCGATGTGCCGATCGTCTTCGCACTGGCCAATCCCGATCCCGAGATCAGCTACCCCGACGCCAGACAGGCTCGCGGCGACGTACTGATGGCGACCGGGCGGTCGGACTACCCGAACCAGGTCAACAACGTACTCGGCTTCCCGTTCATCTTCCGCGGCGCGCTCGATGTGCGGGCCCGTGCGATCGACGAAGGTATGAAGGTCGCCGCCGCTCGGGCCCTCGCCGATCTCACCAAGGAAGACGTGCCGGACACGGTCTTGCGCGCCTACGGTGTCGACCGTCTGGAGTTCGGCCCGGAATACCTGATCCCCAAACCGCTCGACCCGCGAGTGCCCCTTCGGGTCGCTCCGGCGGTCGCCGCGGCCGCCATCGCTTCCGGGGTCGCGCGGAACCCCCTCGCCCTCGACGCCTACGCCGAGCAACTCGCGAACCGGCTCACCCGGGGCCGTGAGGTGATGAGCGCGGTGACCCGTAAGGCGCAGACTGCGCCCAAGCGGGTGGTCTTCTCCGAGGGCGAGGAGCGCAAGATCATCTTGGCGGCAGCCAGGATCGAGCAGGAAAACATCGCGGTGCCGATCCTGCTCGGGCGCGAGGCGGTCATCCGGTCGGCGATGAAGGAGCTGCGGGTCGCCGTGCCGGTCAAGATCGTCGACCCCGCCATGTCCGACCGGGTCGACGCCTATGCCGCCGTTCTGCACGACAGACGGCAGCGCAAGGGAATCACACTGCATGAGGCATATGCGTTGCTGGCCCAGCCGAACTACTTCGGCGCCATGATGGTACAGGCCGGCGACGCCGACGCCTTCGTCGCCGGACTGACATATCACTATCCCGACGTCATCCGGCCCGCCCTGGAAGTGATCGGGTCGGCGCCCGAGGTCTCACGGGTGGCGGGGCTGTACGTGATGATCACCGAAGACGGGCGTGCCGTCGTGCTCACCGACCCGACGGTGAACTTCGATCCCACAGCCGAGGAACTGGCCGACATCGCCATCATGGCCGCCGACCGGGCAACCGGGTTCGGGCTCAAGCCGCGGGTGGCGTTGCTGTCCTTCTCGAACTTCGGCTCCACCAGGCACCCTCGTTCGGTGAAGATGGCCGACGCCACCCAACTGGTGAAATCGCGGCGTCCCGACCTGATGGTCGACGGCGAAATGATGGCGGACGTCGCGCTCTCGCCCGCCCTGCGCGACGACTACTCGTTCTCCGACCTGGCGGGTGAAGCCAACGTCCTGGTGTTTCCCAGCCTCGAAGCGGCAAACGTGGCCTACAAGCTGTTGCAGCACCTTGGCGGAGCCGTGGCGATCGGACCGATCCTGGTCGGCATGGCCAAGCCCGTCCACGTACTGAGTCGTGGTGCGGACGTGGCCGACATCGCGAACATAGCCGCGATAGCCGTCATCGACGCCCAAGACGCAGCAAGACCGGCCGCCACCTGACAACCCCGTCGTGTCGCTCGACCCGGACTCAGCTCCGGTGAGCTCGGCCCGCGCCACCCACGACTCAGCAGCCAGCGAAACCGACCACCCTGCTCAGTTCTCTATAGATGGACGACCGGGCACGTCAGCGTCCGTGCCACACCGCCGAGGGTCTGCACCCGGGACACGATCAACCTGGCCAGCTCGTCGATGTTCCGCGCTTCTGCCCGCGCGATGACGTCGTACGGCCCGGTCACGCTCTCCGCCTCAGCCACGCCCGGCAGGTCCCGCAGGGCCGCGGCCACACCAGCGGCCTTGCCAACCTCTGTCTGGATCAAAACGTACGCCGCGATCATGTGACACCTTCCGCACTCTCACCGACCATTCAACACGCTGTGCTGGCCACAGAGCGCCAGCAGGGGCACCCGTCCGCGGTCCCGGCGCTATGGCGGCGACCGCGGCAGCGGACAGACGCCCGTCACTCGGGCAGGGCTTCGCTCCGGGTCTGTCCGGGTGCCCCCACCGGAGGCCGCTACGCCTCGAACGGTTCACCGTCGGCTCGATCCGGATCGACGACGTGACCTATCGGCACGACGTGGTGATCGACCGCGGGAAGGTTCGCAAGCGTAGGAAGAAGCCGTCGAAGCCATTCCGCGACGCCTTCGGTCACACCCCGCTGTCCGTCGAGGAGAAGATT
>JBKPSJ010000286.1:0-37332 GCA_046765875.1 Actinomycetota bacterium | reverse complement strand
CGTGCGCTGCTCCGGGCGTACCCGGATGTCCCCGGACACGCCGATCGAGGGCAGGTCGGGCCGGGTGAGGTCGAGCGCGGCGACGTCCGCCTGCACGTCCTCCATCAGGTCCAGCAGGTAGCCCAGGCTGAGCCGGTCGCGCGTCTGGCGGAGCCCGATCCGGCCGACCAGGTGCGGGGACAGCCAGTACGACCGGCCGGCCGCCTGGTAGATCCCTTCGTGGATCCCGCGCACCCGGCGCTCGGCCACCTGGCGCACCAGGCCGGCCCCGAGCAGGCGCTTCACGTGGTAGTAGACCCGCTGCGGAGTCTGGTCGAGCTCTACTGCCACCTCGGTGCACGACCGGGGGTCGGCGAGCTGCCGCAGCACTTCGATCCGCTGCGGCTTGAGCAGGGCCTCAGCCTGCTCGATCTGGTCCAGGTAGATGACGTCTCTCATAACGAAAATCAGTCTTTACGTAAAACAGATTTTTGTCAATTGCTCAGGGAGAAGCTACCCTGGGCGGCCGGGCGGACCGGGCAGGATCGCGGGCACGGGCTGGACTGAACCGGCGGAACTGCTGGGTCGGCCGCTCCCCCGAATGGGACTTCAACGTGGGCGTGGTCGCCGGTGCCGACGGCGTACATGGCGCCCGAATGGATCGACGGGCGCGCGGTCCGGTGCCGGGACTCCGACAGCGCTTACCGTTGCCGGGTGAGCGATGACAGGGCCACCGAGGTTGCGGTCAACCGAGCGCTGTGGGGCCTGCTGAACGAGCGGTTCACCGCTGCGGCGGCTGACGCGCTGTGGTCGGGGACCGAGGTGGTGTGGGGCCTGTTCTCGGTCCCGGACCGGCAGCTCGGCGTCCTTGGCGATGTCGGGAACCTCGAGGTCGTCGAGCTGGCCTGTGGGACCGCGTATTTCTCGGCGTGGCTGACCGCGGCCGGGGCCAAGGCGGTGGCTGTGGACCTGTCAGGCGAACAGTTGGCGACCGCCCGGGACATGCAAAGGCGTGTTGGACCGGTCTTCCCGCTCGTGCAGGCGGATGCGGAGCGGGTCCCGTTGGCGAGCGGGCGCTTCGACCTGGCGGTCAGCGAACACGGAGCCGCCGCGTGGTGTGACCCGGAGCGCTGGTTGCCGGAAGCGGCGCGATTGTTGCGCCCGGGTGGGCGCCTGGTCTTCCTGACGAACAGCCTTCTGTCGGCCCTGTGCGTGCCCGCCGACGAGGGGTACGCGGAGGAACGGCTCGTGCGGGGCCAGCGCGACGCCTACAAGGTGCACTGGCCGGGAGGCGGAGTCGAGTTCCACCCCTCGCACGGTGACTGGGTGCGGTTGCTGCGCCGGTTCGGGTTCGTCGTCGAGGCCCTGCACGAGATCTACGCGCCGAAGGATGCCGGCGAGCACCCCTTCTACGAGATCGTGTCGGCCGGTTGGGCAACGAACTGGCCGGCGGAGGAGTTGTGGGTGGCCAGGCGGTCAGTTGCGGAGGAGACGGCCTGACAGCGTCCGGCAGCTCGCCCGAGCGCGCAAACCACCGACTCGACCGGCAGCCCCATCAGACGATCTTCGAGCCTTGCTTGGTGATCCTGCCGCGATGCACGCTGTAATCAGACTCACGGTGCCGCCAGAGGCGGCCCGGCGCTTTGCGTCAGTTGGCAGACACGTGGAAGGCCTACGGATATGCCGGGAACCCCAGACTTTGCGGTTCGACGGGTTGCACTGACGGCCATGTCTGTCATGGTCGCGCTGACAGTGTTCAGCGGATGTCAGGCCGATCTGACTGCGGGCATCACGGCACGCGTCGTTCTCTTCGGGGGTCTCATGGAGCCGGGCGGCGGGATGGCTCTGAATGGCGCGCCGGCGGTCGGCGTCACCGTGACCGCCAGCGCGGCCAACGGAACCAGTCGGACCGCGATCACCGACGCCCGAGGTGAGGCCACGCTGCTGGTGCCAACCGGTGCTTACGATGTCTTCTCGACCTACTGTGGCGCCAAACCTGCGCGCGTCCTAGCGGTTACCCAGACCGCCGCACCGGTCCTGCTCGAGTGCTCCGTTCCGTGACGGCAGTCACCAACGCGCGCGGCAGAACGCGTTACCGCCCAGCGAAAGGTCCCAGCGCCCGCGCCGGGATCGTGAACGACAGGAGTTCGACATGAGCGACTGGAACGCGAACACCATCGCGCAGTTCCGAGCCAACGAGGGCAGGGTCGGCGGGTACTTCGAGGGCGCTCCGATGGTCCTGTTGCATCACCACGGCCGCAGGAGCGGAAGGGAATACGTCACCCCAACGATGTACCTCCCGCACGACACCGAGCCGGACATCATCTACGTCTTCGCAACCAAGGGTGGTGCACCCACCAACCCGGACTGGTACCGCAATCTTGCCGCCGCCGGTGACGGCAGTGTCGAACGCGGAATCGAGACATACAAGGTGACCGTCCGCGAATTGACCGGCCCCGATCGCGACCGCGTCTACTCCGAACAAGCGCGGCGTTACCCAGGCTTTGCCGAGTACGAACGCCGAACGGCCGGAATCCGCACCATTCCTGTGCTCGAACTCAGAAAGGCGTAGACCCACGCCGCCTAAAGGCGGGTCACCGGCTTCCTGGTGACGTCCGACGAACGCGCCGAATGGATGGGACGAGTGGAATGATGGCTGTGGTCGCGTTGACCCAGTGCTGGATCTACGTCGGCCTCGCGTACGTGGTCGGCACGGTGCTGCAGAAGCAGGAGGGACCGGCATGACATCAGGTCGCTACGTCGCCCGCATCGTGGAGTTAACCGGCCACGGGATCCGGCTGGAGCCCACCGAGGACTCCGAGCGGCCCGACCAGCCGAACGACGTGAATGTGCTCGGGCTGGCGATCGCCCTCGCACTCGGCTCCGCGGGCTATCACCACCATCCCGAACCACGCGACCCGGAGCTGCAGACGCTCGACGCGCTGTTGGCCGGCGAGGCCGTGATGCCCTGGCGGCCGGAACGCCCGCACGACACCGAACTGTACGTGATCTGCGAGCGGTCACCCTCGGGTCCGCCGATCTGCCACGTGCGCAACGGCGAGATCCCGTAGCGCCGCCAGATCGGGTAGACCACGCCTGTCACACACCGAACCGGCCGCCCCCGCACGGCGACGGCCGGTTCCGAGATCGTACGGGCGTGCGCGAAATAGGGCGCGTGGATAGTGCCACACCGCGTGCGACCAGGCCAGGAGGGACTCAGATGTGCAGGGTGGGCCGGTAGATGAGCTCCTGGGTGTGGCCGTCGAAGATCCGGCTCTCGATCAGCTCCAGGTCGAAGTCGGCCGCACCCTGGAAGATCGGGTCCACTCCGGTCTGACCCGTGATCACCGGGAAGAGCGTCACCTGCACCCGGTCGACCAGACCGGCGGCCATCAGCGCCCGGTTCAGCGACAGGCTGCCGTGCGAGCGCAACGGCACCGCGGACTCCTGTTTGAGCCGGGCGACGATGTCGACAGCGTCGCCGCTGGCGATGGTCGCGTCCGGCCAGTCGAGGGGTTCTTCCAGTGTGGTCGACACCACGGTTGCCGGCAGGCTTCTCATCCGGGTGACCCATGGGTCGCGGGCCTCGGACTCCTCGGTACTCGAGGCCAGCATCTGCGCGTGCGCGCGATACGTGTTGGCCCCGAAGACCATCCGCTGCTCCTCGCCGTACAACGCGAGTCGGTGCTCGAGCAGCTCGGGGCCTTGCTTGCCCCAGTAGCCGCCCCAGTTGCCCCTGTGGGCACCGAAGCCGTCGAGGCTGGAAAAGACGTCGAAGGTGTAGGTCGCCGTCATGATGCTCTCCTTGAGTATGGGGCCGCCCTCGTTCGCGACCGCTCACTTCTGCTACGAACAAATGCGCCGGATCCGACACGGCGTCCGCATTTTTCCTCGCCGGGATGTCCAAGCAGCCAGTCGGGCACGAGCGACCCGCGGGCACCTGTTTGACGCCGGCCTGGCCCGGCGGCGCGGTCTGGTAGGCGATAGTTGAGGCTGCCGGGGAACTTCCGCCCGGTCATCGTCGTCTGTAGGCCCCAACTCCGGGGCAGCGGATAAGGAGGGGCGCGGTCGAATGCCGACGATCGAAAGCCGCGCCGTGCCGCCTGAGCCGCAGCCGGTGCTGAACCCGCTGACCCGTGCGGCGATCTTCCTCGTGGTGGCGGTCAATGACGGCGGCGAGCCAGCGGCGAGAGACCTGCTTGCCGATCTCGCTGGGCTGCAGCGATCGGTCGGTTTCCGGGCCCCCGACGACACGCTGGCATGTATCGCCGGGGTGGGATCGCGGGCGTGGGACAGGCTGTTCGACGGGCCGCGTCCAGCCGAGCTGCATCCCTTCCACGAGTTGGTCGGGTCCCGCCACCGGGCGGTGGCCACCGCCGGCGATCTGGTGTTCCACATCCGAGCCGAGCAGATGGGCCTGTGCTTTGAGCTCGCCACGCACGTGATGGAACGGCTGGCGGGGGCGGTCGCCGTGTGCGACGAGGTACACGGGTTCCGGTATTTCGACGACCGCGACCTTCTCGGCTTCGTTGACGGTACGGAGAATCCCACCGGGCAGGCGGCCGTGCCGGCGGCCATCACCGGCGCAGCGGACCCCGCCTTCGCGGGCGGCACCTACCTCATCGTCCAGAAGTACCTGCACGACATGGGCGCGTGGAACGAGCTGACCGTGGAGGAACAAGAGAAGGTGATCGGCCGCACCAAGCTGGACGACATCGAGCTCTCCGACGACGTCAAGCCATCCAACTCGCACGTGGCCGTGAACACGATCACCGAGCCCGACGGAACCGATCGGCAGATCGTTCGGGCCAACATGCCGTTCGGCTCGGTAGGCGTCGGCGAGTTCGGCACCTACTACGCCGCGTACAGCGCCACCCCCAGCGTCACCGAACGGATGCTGGAGCGGATGTTCATCGGCGAACCGCCGGGCAATTACGACCGGATACTCGACTTCTCCACCGCCGTCACCGGCAACCTGTTCTTCGCCCCGTCAGCCGACTTCCTGGACGACCTACCCGGCCCACCGCGGTGACCCGGGCCTCGAACGCAGCGGGAAGCCGTCGCTAGGTTGATCAGGTACGCCGCGCCATGGCAACCGACGGAGGTCAGGATGGCTGTGCAGCTGGTGGTCGGAGCTGGGGCGATCGGCACCGCCACCGCACGGTTACTTGCCGATCGCGGCGATCAGGTCCGGCTTGTCACCCGAAGCGGTAGCGGACCCGAGCACGCGGCTATCGAGCGCGTTGCCGCGGACGCCTCCGACGCCAGCGCACTGAGCCGTCTGGCCGAAGGCGCTGCGGTGATCTATAGCTGCGCCGGACCTGCCTATCCCCGATGGGCAACCGATTGGCCTCCGCTGGCGACCGCGCTGCTGCGGGCGGCGGAGACCAGTAGCGCACTGCTGATGACCACCGGGAATCTGTACGGCTACGGCGCCGTCGACGGCCCGATGACCGAGGACCTGCCACTGCGGCCGAATACCGAGAAAGGCCGGATCCGGGTCGCGATCTGGAGCGATGCGCTCGAGGCACATCGAGCCGGCCGGATCCGGACCGCCGAGGTGCGCGGCTCGGACTACCTGGGCGCTCACGCGGTGACGCCGCTGACGCTGCTCGTGCTGCCGAAGGTAGTCGCAGGCAAGCGGGCATCGGCCCCGGCAGACCTGGACGCGCCGCACAGCTGGACCTACACCGGTGACGTCGCGCGCACGCTGCTCGCCGTCGGCGCGGACGCCGACAGCTGGGGACGGGCCTGGCACGTGCCGACCGGACCGCCGAAGTCGTTCCGTGAGCTGGCGATCCGAGCCGCCGAGCTGGCTGGCGCACCGGCTCCGCGCGTGTCCACGATGCCCTATCCGGTGTTGTGGCTCGGCGGCCTGTTCAACCCGATGGCCCGTGCCGTGCGCGAGACCCAGTACCAGTTCCGCGGGCCATTCGTACTCGACTCCAGCGCGGCCACCAAGCGATTCGGTATCGAGCCCGCGCCCCTGGATGACGCACTGCGTGAGACGATCGCCGCCTTCCACAGTTGACGACCACGCGGTCGCCCGGGCCAACGACGCCGTGGCCGCCTAGACCCGCTGTGCTATCGCTGCGCACATCGTTAGAAAGATGCCAGCCCAGGTAGGTTCAGGCCGTTCACGTACGACAACGAGCCGAGCAGTTGGGCATATCGCCGAGCAGCTCGCCCGGCTGCTCGTACCAGTGACCTTGACCAGCCGCACGATCGGCGCTGCTCACACCGCCGATCAGGACGCGAACACCGTGGGCTTCATCGCAGTCGGAGCCCTCTACCTCGCGATCAGCTTCTACGCCGGCTTCGTACTCAGTGGCGTCGTTCAAGAGAAGTCGAACCGGGTCGCCGAGGTCCTCCTCGCGCGGATGCCCGCGCGCGAAGTGCTGGCCGGCAAGGTACTGGGCATCGGCCTCGTCGGGCTCGCTCAGTTCGCGCTCATCGGGGCCGCCGCCGGCATCGCGGCGAGAATGACGGACCACCTCGACACGCCGAGCATCCCGGCCGACGTACTCGTCTGGACAGTCCTCTGGTTCATCCTCGGGTACCTGTTCTACAGCGTTGTGTACGCCGTACTCGGCGCGACAACCTCTCGGATCGAGGACGCACAGTCCGCAATCGCGCCGGTCACCGGCGTAATGCTGCTCAGCTATTTCGGCGTGATGTACGCCGAGGAGAATCCGGATGCGGCACTCACCGTCGTGCTGTCATACCTGCCACCCACAGCACCGATGGTGATGACCTATAGAGTCGCCGTAAACGCTGCACCCGTCTGGCAGATCATCACCGCGGCGCTGCTGATGGCAATCGTCACGTGGGCACTCGTCCGCGTAGCCGGCCGCATCTACAGCAGCGCCCTGCTGCACGTCGGCAGCCGAATCCCACTCCGCGACCTCGTACGCTCGCACGCGACATGACCAGCCTCGCGACTCCGACTGGCCCCGGTGCCATGGGTTTGGAGCTAAGACCTGTTACGAAAGTGCTGATCCGGCAGTAGGCCCGGGTCGTATGTCCGTGGCGCTGGGCCGTCGGTGACGTCGCGTGCCGGCGGGATCAAAGGTTCCCGCACATTGGTGTGGGTTGGGACGCTGCACAGTGCCGCAGGAGTCACAACAAGACGAGCGGACCCACAACCTGGCACGCGCATGTGCGGCTCAACCCGACCCGTCTGAGCAGCGACACGACACAGGATCGGTGTCGACTACAAATGCCGCCACGGCAACAAGCATGCCCGTGCCGATGCGGGCACCATGTTGGTATGGAGCAGGATGACCCGTCCGGCGACAGATACGAGCTCAAGCTGACGCTGGCGTTCCGCGTCACCGACTACTCGGCTCTGGGCAGGGCGTGCCTGGACGCAGCGCTGAGCCAAGCAGAGCAGCCGCCGGAGGATTACGTGGCGTTCCTCAAGAGCGACCCCATGCACGGGATCATGGACCTCGTGGTGCAGGCTATCGAGACGGGCCTGCCCGGCATCGAAATCGAAGGTCTGGCCGGAGGGATGAACGATCTCCCTGAGGAGTACTCCGACGACTGGCCCTACGACTGGCCACCCGAGAACCCGCCTTGGCCCGACGCCGAGAACCTCCCAGACGAGGACGACCGGACCCACCGGCCCTGGCCCGAGGCTGAGGATTTGCCTGACGAAGACGACCACTGATTCGGACTCTCATGAGAAAGGCTGATCGAGTCGTCGCTGGCCGTCGAAGGCCAGGCAAGCGGCGTCTGTACGCTCGCGCCATATCGATTGCGGCCCACAACCCGGCTGGCGTCTTCTTACTGGACCCTCGCTGGTGATCGAGGTCGACGCGATCGCGGCCAAGGCGGACCAAGCCGCTGTCAGGTGAACTGCCTCGACGGTGATCGATGCGAGGAGCCTGCAAATCAGTCAGCTCGCGTCACCTCGGCGTCCCAAACGCAATCTCTAGACGGCCGTGTCACGTATCTCAAGCAAGCGGCTTGCGCGTGGAGGCGGAGATGGCTCGTCGGGTCGGGACCCGCCGGTTCACCGTCCGCGTCCTGCCGTAACGCAGAGCGGTCGGCCCTGCCGGACTGGGGCCGGCAGGGCCGAGCGGTCAGAGGGAGGGCGTGCGGGTGGGGTTGAAACCCCTGACGAGCATCCAGATGCCTACTGCCAGTTCCCAGGCCGCGATGGGAAGGGTGGCGATCGCCGACCAGGTCGAGGTCTGGGTGTTGTGGCCGAAGAACGTCACGAGCGTCGCGGTGAGGAGTAGCGGAGCTCCGATCAGGCCGACGGTGGGGATGACGCGCGGCACCAGGCGGGACCGGTACAGCAGGGTGCCGAACAGAAGAGCGTTGAAGACGGGCATCAGGCCGGGGCCGAGCAGGAAGGTCCAGTCGCGGACCGCGACGAGTGCCTGGCCGGTCGTGACCAGCATCGTCGCGTTGTCGCCGGTTGTACCCGCGTAGTCCTGGCGCAGGGTGACGACGGCCAGGAGGCTGACGACTCCGGTCATGATGACGGCGGCCTCGACGAGGCGTGAGGTGACGAAGCCGACGGCCAGCGCCTGGTGCAGACGTCTGACGACTGGAAAGACGGCGACCGCGCTGCCGACGGCGGTCAGCGCGTTGACCATGTCGAGGAAGCACCCGAACAGTACGCGGCCGTCGGCGCCGCCGCTGACGATGTAGTCGGCGTTGTCGAGTATGGGCTGGATCAGGATCAGAGCGGGAATCGACGACAGGAAGGTGAGCAGGTAGAAGGCTCCGCCGGCGAAGGCGTATTTCCTGGTCCAGTCGGTACGGACTCGCGTCGCGGTAGTGGTGGTCATGTCAGTCTCCAGGTTCTGAGTCGGGACCAGAGCAGCGGGTGACCGAAACCAGAGGAATGCCGATGTCGCGGAGCTTGTGCAGCACTCCGTGCAGGGCGGCCTGGTCCGCGACGGCGCCCCGCAGGACGGTGGTGCCGTCGCCGGCAGCCGTAAGGGTCATGCCGTCGAACCAGTTGGCCCACCTCTGGTCGAGATGGCCGTCGAGACGGATCTCGTACCAACTCGGGCCGGTCGATGTGGTCATGCCGGAAAGGTCGCAACCGACGTGATGAGCAGTCGTCATCAGACCTGATGACCGGGGTGATGATTTAGCCGCGGGGAAGCAGGTTGAGCTGGTGAGCCTGGCGTACGGCGGCGCGCCGGTTGTTGACGCCGAGCTTGGCGTAGATGTGCTGGGTGTGGGTACGTACGGTCGTCACGGACACGCTGAGCCGACGGGCGATGTCCGGGCCGTCGAGGTCGGTGGCGAGCAGGCGGAGCACATCGAGTTCGCGGTCACTCAGAGGATCGACGAGTACCTGCGCAGCGGGCGGTGAGTCGACGGCAGCCAGGAGTCGGGCATATGGGTGTTGTCTACCGAGCGTGTTGAGCATCGCCGGGCCCACGCCGGTGAACACCCGCACGTACCCTTCCGGCTCAGCCAGGGTCAGCGCGCGCTCCAACGGCGCAAGTGACCGATCGGCAAGCGCCTGCAGGACGAGAATCTCGATGACGCTGCCCATCCGGCCACCCGCCGAGGCGGCGTCCAGCAGCCGGCTGAGCAGGCGCAGGGCATCACCGTGCAAGCCTTGTGCAAGGAGAATCCGGGCCAGAGTGATGTGCTCGTACTCGCGCAGGTACGACAGGTCGTCGTCGGCCGACAGATCGCGCGACCGAGCCCAGGCAACGGCGTCGGTCAGGTTGCCTTGGGCAACGAGCAGTCGGGCACGGGTCGCCGCGATCGGTCGTACGTCCGGCGAGAAGTCACCGGTGTACACGCGTTCGGCCTCGTCGAGCAACTCGAGCGCAGCAGAGTGCTTGCCCTCGGCATCGAGGAGCAGCGCCTGGGCGACCCGCCGCCGGTACGGGTTCTGCGGCAGCCCTGCTGGTTCACCGAACTCCATGGCACGGTGCAGGTGCTTGTGGGCTGCAGCCAGGTCACCTCGTTCGTACGCGATCTGGCTCAGCCCGACATGCATGTCCGGCGTACCGCGCAAAACGCCGGAGGAAAGCTGGAGACCCCGCTCGAGCGTGCGTTGTGCATCGCGGAGGCGGCCCTGGGTGATGCGGATGTCGGCGAGTGTTATCGAGCATCCGAGTACGTCCGCGACGTGCCCGGCCAGGAGCAGGCCTTCGACGGCAGTCGAGTAGGCCGCACTCGCGGCATCCAGGTCGCCCATACCCCAGCGCGCGAGCCCAGCCAGAGCCGACGCCCCCGAGCGGACCAGGTGGTCATCCTCGGCGGCGCGCTCAATGGCCAAGTCCGCGTGGGTCGCGGTCGCGGCCGGGTCGCCGCGTACGAGGGCCAGGGCGGACCGGTACATCTCGATCGCGCTCGGCACTCGGCTGAACTCGGCCTGGTCAGCCACGACCATTTCCGTGCCGTTGCTCATGAAACGCTCGACGTCCTGCAGGCGGGTCTCGACAGTGCCGAACTCTCCACGCGCCATGAGCCCACCGATCAGACCGACCGCGAGCACCGGCCGGACTCGTACCACCTTGTCGGGGAGGTCGTCGATCCAGGCACAGATGGTGGCCTCCTGCCGATCGCGCCGCAGGGTCGGAATCGCACGCTCGACGAGGTCGGCCGCGCGGTCGAAGTCACCTGCTTGTACGGCATGGCTGACGGCCGGTACGGGTTCGCCGGCAGCGTCGTGCCACTGGCTGGCTCGGCGGTGCAGATCCGGCACCTCATCGGCGTACTCGTCCAGCAAGTGCGTACGCAGGACGTCGGCGAACAGGTGGTGGTAGCGGTACCAACGACGGCTGTCGTCGAGCGGTACGACGAACAGGTTGGCCCGATCCAGACTCTCCAGCATCGCCTTGCCGCCGCGGAGTCCGGTGACGGCGTCGCACAGTGGGCCGCTGAGCCGTTCGAGTACGGATGTGCGGAGCAGGAAATCGCGAACGTCGCCGGACTGCCGCTGGAGAACCTCCTCGACCAGGTAGTCCACGACGTACCGGTCGTCCCCGGCGAAGCCGGCGATGAATCCGGCGACGTCGTCTCGGCCCCGAAGCGAGAGTGCAGCGAGCTGAAGCGCGGCGATCCAGCCCTCGGTGCGCTGTTCGAGCGCCTCGATGTCCGACGGCGTCAAAGATCCAACGGCTTCGCCCAGGTAGGTGGTCGCCTCGTCCGGGGTGAACCGGAGGTCGGCCGCACGGATCTCGGCCAGTTCGCCGCGGGCGCGGAGACCGGCGAGCGGCAATGCGGGATCGGCACGGGTGCTGATCAGCAGGTGTACCTGCGGCGGAAGGTGTTCGAGCAGGTACGTCATACCGCCCTGGATCGCCGGCCCGTCGGCAAGGTGATAGTCGTCGAGGACCAGATCGAGGTGACCGGTCAGACCGTTGAGGTCGTTGATCACGGCGGCCAGGACGGACTCGATCGGCTGCTGTGGCAGCGGCAGCACACCTTCGCCCACGCCTGGCGCCGCTCGCTGCACAGCGGTGATCACATGCGTCCAGAACGATTCGGGCTCACTGTCGCCGGCGTCGACGGACAGCCATGCCACGCCAGCCCGATGCCACTCGGCGAGCAGGGTCGTCTTGCCGAAGCCGGCCGGTGCGGACACGAGAGTCATCCTCGACTCGGCTCCGCGTGTCAACAGCGCGGTCAGGCGGGGCCGCGCCACCAGACCGGGCCGGGTCTGGGGTACGTACAACTTGGTCTCGACCAGGGGACCTGGCACCTCAGTTCCCCTCCCACGGGCTGTAGACCAGTCGAGCGTACGTCACCCACCGGTGGGCGAACGGTTGAGCCATTCGGGCGGATGGGCGGATTTGCGTTTGCGCGACGCCATACGGGCGGGCACAATCGCGGGCCGTGGGTGAGTTGCATGCCGATGGGCGGGCTGGGATCGATGCCGAGTTGGTGCGGCGATTGGTTGCGGCTCAGTTTCCGCAGTGGAAGGACTTGCCGATCACGCCGGTCAAGGTTGATGGGTGGGACAACCGGACGTATCGGCTCGGCGAGGAGTTGACCGTGCGGCTGCCGACGGCTGCTGGGTACGCCCCTGCCGTCCGTAAGGAGGACACCTGGCTGCCTGTTCTGGCGCCGCATCTGCCGGTGCCGATCCCCGAGCCGGTGGCGAAGGGCGAGCCTGGCGAGGGGTACCCGTTCTCCTGGTCGGTACGGCGCTGGATGGACGGCCAGACGGCGACCTACGACAACATCACCGACCTCTCCGCATTTGCCAGGTCGATCGCCGGATTTATCACAGCCCTGCAAAAAATCGACTCAAGGGACGGACCAGCGGCCGGCAAGCACAGCTGGTACCGGGGTGCGGATCCGGCGTACTACCACGACGAGACGATCGACTCGCTCCACAAGCTCGAGGGCCGCATCGATACGAAGAAGGCAAGAGCAGTCTGGGACGCCGCCCTGAGCAACAAATGGACCGGTGAGCCCGTCTGGTTCCACGGAGATATCTCCCACGGGAACCTTCTGGTCCGCGACGGTGAGCTGGCCGCGGTGATCGACTTCGGGACATCGGGTGTCGGTGACCCCGCCTGCGATCTGGTGATCGCATGGACGTCCTTCGACGGCGACAGCCGGGAGGCGTTCCGCGACGCCGTCGATCAGGATGCCGGAACCTGGGCGCGTGCCCGCGGCTGGGCGTTGTGGAAGGCGCTGATCGGGTTGGCCGTCGACATCGATACCGACAACGAGCGCGCGGCGGTCAACCAGCGTGTGATCCACCAGGTGCTCGCCGACCACGACGCGTTCGGCTAGGCGGATCCGGCCACGCCGATCAGGTTGCCCTCAGGGTCGGTGAGGTGGCCGATCACGAGGTCGCGGCCCTCGACCCGCTCGGGTCCGAGCCGGCGGGTGCCGCCGAGACTCTCGGCCTTCACCAGCGCGGCCTCGATGTCCTCGACGCCGACGTAGAACATCACGTGCGGCTCGTATCCCGGGCCGCCACCAACTCCACCCGGGACCGGATCGCCCTGCGGGCCTTCGGTGAAGCCGTAGTTGCCGGCCTCGGACACGGCCGCCGAGATCGGTGCGCTGGTATCGAACTGCCACCCGAACAACTCCGCGTAGAACGTACGCAACTGGGCCGGGTCTTTGCCGATGATCTCCAGATGTACGACTGGTTGAGCCACAACGCCTACGGTAACCGGGCGAAGGCTCGCACCGGGATGGTGCCGAAGCCCTCGATCCGCAGCGGTACGGCGGTGAACCGCGCGCCGGTCGGCGGCAGCTGATCCAACCCGGTGAGGTGCTCGACCACTGGTATCGCGGCTCGCAGCAGCGAGGTGTGCGCGGGTCGCGCGGAATCGAGCGTGTCGTCGATGTTCAGCGCATCGATGCCGACCAGGGCGGCGCCGTGCTGGACAAGCCAGTCTGCACCGGCTCGGGTGAGGAAGTGCCGGTCCTGCGCATAGTCCGGCGTACCGAACCGGGCGTCGTCACCCGTGTGCAGCAACACGGCCGCACCACGTACGTCCAGGGCCGCGAGCGCGCCGACGCCGATGCCGGCCGATGCCGTGCCGGCCACTCGTACGACGATGGCCGGCAGCTCCGCGGTCTTGTCCAGCTGTACGCCGCTCAGGTCGTCGCCATCCGGGAACCGATGGTACGGCGAATCCAGATACGTCCCGGTGTTACCGACCAGGTTGATCCGGTCGATAGCGAACTCCGTGCCTGGCGCGTAGACGGACCGCGACTGCTCCCGCGACAGATACGGGCTGATCTCCGGACCGGGTACGCCCGGGTACGTCACCATTCCCGCTCTGATGACGTGGCTGAGCTCCACCAGCCGCCCGGTTGCCAACGGCAACGACTGCGTCCGATCAGATGGCCCGCCACGGGTGCCCTTATGCGGTTCAACAAACACCGAGACGTTGCTCAGTGAGACCGGCTCGGACATCAGCAGTCCGAGCGATGCAACGAACAGCGCACCGATCTCGTCCTCGGTCACATCAGCCGATGGCACATCAACCCGGAACCTGTGCACAGACAGATCGCCACCGTTGGTGAACCGGACCACGGCGTCGAACGAAGCGCGATACTCGGCCGTCATCGGAGAACCTCCTGGATCACATAGCGCGCGTTCGCCGCCATCGCCGGATTGCTGTCCCAGTAGTACGGCAACTGGATCAGCGCCATCGACAGAGCCTTGCCACGACCGCGTACCCAGGTCGCGTCATCGACGTCGAGACCGGCCCGGAACACCTCGCGCGTACCACCTGTGAGCAAGTTCCACGCCGGGATCAGGTCGCAGGCCGGATCGCCGACACCGAGCGTGCCGAAGTCGATCACCGCGCTGAGCCGACCGTCGGCGACCAGGAGGTTCCCTGGCATCAGGTCACCGTGCAGCCATACCGGAGGCCCGGACCACTCCGGCGTGTCCAGCGCCTCCTCCCAGGCCGCCGTCACCCCGCGTACGTCGACCCGATCGCCGAGCTCGGCAATGGCTTCGCGGGTGCCGACGTCCTGCTCACGCAAGGAGCCGCCACGGTATGCCGTCGGAGCACCCGGCAGATCAACCCGGGACATGGCCCGGACGAAGCCGGCCAGGTCCGACGCAAGGTCAACATCGGCACAGCCCTCAGCCGGGTGCTCCCCGGGTAACCAGCGGTAGACACCCCAATCTGCGGGCATCTCGTCGGTCGGCTTGCCCTGCCCGACCGGCACCGGGACCGGCACCGGAAGCAGCGGCGCGAGCAGTGGCAGCCAGGTCCGCTCGAGCTCGATGTCGGCACGGCCCGACGACCGCAGCGGCAGCCGTACGACCAGCTCGTCGCCGAGCCGGTACAAGGCATTGACCGTGCCGGACGAGTCCACCCGTTTCAGCGGCAGGTCCGCCCACTGCGGAAACTGAGCCGCCAGCAACCGGCGTACCAGCGGCTCGGGCACCATGTCGGCCGACGGTACCCGAGCCGTACCCCAACCGGCATCGCGTTTTCTAGAACTGCGTACGCGGCCGCTCCAGCGGGACGTCGTCGATGAAGATGTCGACCCGCTCGTTGTAGAAGGCAACCAGGCCGGCGATCGGCTGAACCTCACGGGTGGTGAAGTCGTACGACCAGGCGACGTCGTCGACCTGTCGGTCGCCGATCCTCGCCGACCAGTACGCGCCTGTCGTCCCCTTGTACGGGCATGAGGTCTGCGTGTTGGACGGCACCAGGTGCTCGAAGGCGAGATCGGTACGGTTCAGGTAGTACCGCGTCGGCAGCCCGGTCTCGAACAGCATCACCGGAGCCGCGGACTCGGCCAGCACGACGCCGTCGAGCTCGACCCGGATCCGGCGGCTGGAGCGTACGCAGTCGACCCGGGCGTACGGCGAGCGCGGGTGGACGAAGATCCGCTCGTCCTCCTCGTACCAGGCATCCAGCGCCTTGAAGTTCAGCCGGACGGTGTCCGTCAGCCGGTCGATCGGGGAGTCGTGCAGCACCTTCGCGGCCTTCGGGCGGTAGGTGTCGTCCACCCGCAGGCCGTGGACCGCGACAGTACCGCGGCTGCTGTCCAGCTTCTGGTCCTCGTCGACCAGTACGCCGGGCTCGATGTCGGCGAGCGGTACGTAGAACTGCGGGAAGTACGGCACCTCCCAGACGTACAGAGCACGGGTGGTGTCGAGCACGGTGCGGCCGGCCAGGACGGCGCGGATCCGGCGCGGCACCGGCTCGACGTGATCGACCGGGACGATGTTGGCGGGGTAGTCGCTCATACCCTCCACTCTGCCCCGCGCGGCCCGGCTACCCCAGCCGGAAACCGCCCGATCCGGTGTTGTCCACCCGCAGCGTCGACCGGCCCGCGACGAGCTTCGACTCGCCCGGCGCCGTCTGCAGCGCGTCGATCCGGGCCGTGCCGCCGTCGACCGTCGCCGTGACGGACCCGGCAGCCAGACCGTGCGTCGTCACCGGCACAAGGTAACTGGCCGTCGCCGCGTCGCCCTGCGGTCCGACGTCGCCGATCCCGATCATGCCGAGCGAATGGCCGTCCGAGCGCAGCCGGATCTTGGCCGCGCTGCCGGGCACCAGGTCGAGCACCAACCGGACAACCCGCTGTCCCGCCGGCACCGACCAGGTCAGCGAGGACCCGGCCTGCGCCTCGACGTACGCGCCACCGCTGTACTGCGCCTCGCCGGTCCACGCCGACGGTGGTGTGACGACGGTCGCGGGACCGCTCAGCGTCGCCACCTCGGCCTGGACCGAGGTCTCCGCCGAGCGCGACTGGATCGGTCCGCTCGACTGGGCGAGGGCGGCCAGGTCGGGGTTCGCGTCGAGCGTCTGCATGGTGAGCAGGCCGTGGATGGTCGATTCGGCGCCGGAGTTGTGGTTGACCGTTCCGTCGCCGCTGACGCCGTCGAAGGTGACGCCGGTCGCCGGGTTGTACGTCGGCACGCCCGCATTGTTCTGGCCGAAGAACCAGCCGGCCGCGAACCCGGCGAGCTGGCGGACGTCCTGACGGCCCGAGGCGCGGCCGACCGAGTACAGCCCCTGCACGCGCGCATCGGCCCCGTACGCGATCTGGGTCCGGTCGTCGGCCGACGGCAGCAGCCCGTTCACCGGCCCGTACGACGCCAGCAGCCCAGGAGTGAAGCTCGCGGCGTCGGACACCGCCGGGCGGAGCAACGAGTCGCTGTGCAAAGCAACGGATGCGGCGGCCAGACCAGACGGCATCTGCGCACCCCAGGCGTGCCAGTCCGACAGCGAACCGGCCCAGGGCATCAGCGCACCGTATGGCCAGTGGCTGACATCACCGCCACTGAACTGCGCGATGCCGTCCGACAGTTGCGCCAGTGCGGTCCGTGCGGCGGAAGTGCCGCCGGCCCGCACGTACGCCGAGAGCCCTAGCACCGCCTCTGACGACGCATCGGCTCCGTCCACGATCAGCCAGGCCGGCACCTTGACCCCGTGCAGGTTCTTGTAGCTGCCATAGGCAACGAGGACCTGCCGCTGGACGGCGTCGACGGCCAGGTCGAGCCGCTGCTTGAGGAAGCCGGCGAACGCGGGATCGTCGTGCTTGAACGCGGCGTACCCCTCACCGAGTGCCCAGATCGTCCGCGCCAGCCAGTACGAGGCGCCCGTGTCCGACGGGTTCGGCGAGTCGGGCGGCGTCGGTGTGGTGTTGAGCGAGCCGTCCGGCTGCATCCACAGCACCACGTTGCCGCGATTCGGGCCGCTGTCGGTCTGCAGGTAGGTCAGCCCACGCAGCAACTCGTACGCCTGCTCGCGCGAGTGCCCGTCGTGCCGTGCCTGCCATTGGCGCAGGTACACCACGGCCGCCCGGCTGATGTCGTCCGCGTCGTACGAGCCCTGTCCCCAGTGCCCGGTGGCCGAGTCGAACCCGCCACCGCCGACGCGCTGGAAGGCGTCACCCGGGCGGGCGTCGGCGTACACCCACAGCACCCCGATCTCGGGTTCCTCGGTAAGCCGATATGTCGTATGCCCCGGCACGGCCTGCACGGCTACTCGGTCGCCGAGGAAGTCCAAATGGTCAAGGTTGGTCAAGGGTGCGGGTGCCGCGGCGGCCGGCGTGACGACGCCGGCTGCTATCAAGGCAGCACTGGAAACAAGGGCGGTCAGTTTCATATCGACTCCTCGAGCCGGGCTACGCCGATCTTGCTGTCGGCCATGCCGTAGAAGACGTAACGGATGCCGTCGATCTCCTCGATCGCGGTCGGGAACACGACGTTCGGGACGAGGCCGCTGCGCTCGTCGTCGGTTTCCGGCGAGAGCAGCGGTTCGGCGGTACGGGCAAGCACCAGGGCCGGGTCGTCGGCGTCGAGGATCATCGCGCCGGCGGCGTAGTGCACCTTCTGCTGCGGTTCCCATCCGGTGCTGAGCGCACCGGCGACACCGTGATGGATCAGCAGCCAGCCCTGGTCCACCCGGACGGGTGCCGGACCGGCGCCGATCTTGAGTTCCTCGAAGTCGTACGCGGGCATCGCGACCAGCCGGTGCGAACGCTGGAACACCAGCGCTCCGATGTCACGGCGTACCTCCTCGACCGGGACGTACGAGATCCAGATGCCGGGCCGGTCGTCGGTGATCCCGGCCGGCAGGTGCACACCCTCGCCGTCGCGGATCCAGCCGAGGTCCCACATCGGCCGGTGCAACATCGCGTACGCCGGATCGCCGTCCGGGCCCGGCACGGGTTCGGGGAAGAACACCACATCTTTGTTCGGGAACAGGTTGATGTCGGTGTCCAGGGCGGGCTGGTAGGCGAAGTGGATCGGGCCGAGCCGCCGCCAGGCACGCAGGTTCTCCGACACCGCCAGCGCCGGCTTCGGACCGAGCGGGCCGTAGGCGACGTAGCTCATCACGTGCACGCCGAGCGAGGGGATCCACGTGTTACGCGGATCCTCGACGCCGGAATGATCGAGCCCGCGCTCCCAGCCCTCGTCCGGCTCCAGGACGACGGTCTCGCGTTCGACTCCGACCGGTACGCCGCCGTCGAGCACGACCTTCGCCAGTCCGACGCGGGATATATTGCCTCGGGCAACCAGACGCGGCAGCAGATACAGCGTGCCGTCCGGCGTCCTGCCGCTGGCCGGGTTGAGCACTCCCTCGACCTCGTTCGGGTCGGAGAGGTTCGGGGCCATCACGACCCCGAGCCGGGTCAGCGTGAAGGGAACGGTGGTTTGGATCTGCACGACTAGCCTTTCACTCCGGAGCCGAGATCGGTCGAGACGAACTTGCGCTGGAACACGATGAACAGCACCACCGCCGGAGCGGCCAGCACGCAGGCGCCGGCCAGGATCGCGCCGAACGGGTTCGACACGCTGCCCGCGACGGTGCTGATGTAGTTCGCCAGCGACACGGCCAGCGGCTCCATGTCCTGCTGCTTGGTGACCAGGAACGGCCACAGGAACTCGTTCCACGGCCCGATGAACGTCAGCAGCACGGCCGTCAGCAGGGCCGGCCGGACCAGCGGCAGGGCGACGTTCCACAGGATGCGAAACTCACCCGCACCGTCCACCCGGGCGGCGTCGAAGAGCTCGCGTGGCAACTGCAGGAAGTACTGCCTGAAAATGAACACCGCCGCCGAGTTGATCGCGAACGGCAGGATCATGCCGAAGTAGCTGTCGGCAAGTCCGTAACTGCGCACGATCATCACGTACAGCGGGATCATCAGTAGCTGGAAAGGGATCGTCTGCACCAGCAGCATCGACCCGAAGACCACTCCGCGTCCGCGCCAGTGCAGGATCGCCAGCGCGTACCCGGCCAGGACGCCGAACACCACCGTGCACAGAAGGACGCCACCGGTGAAGATGCCCGAGTTGAGCAGGCTGCGCCCGAGGTTGATCGAGTCGTTGATGTTCGTGTAGTTCTCGAGCGAGGTGTTCGACGGGTTGGGCAGCATGCCGCGGACCGACGAGTCCCGCGTCTTCTGCAGCGAGCCGATGATCATCGAGTAGAAGGGGAACAGGAACACCAGCGCGCCGAGCAGCAGCAGCGCCGTACCGAGCAGCCCGCCGGGAGTACGACTACGAGAACGTGTGCGTCTCATCTCAGGCCTCGTTCCGTGATCCGGCGGCTGATCAGCGCGATCACCATCACCGCGATGACCAGTAGCGCGCCGATCGCCGCGGCGACATCGGGCTTACCCTGCTCGATGCCCTTCTGGTACATCAGCAGTACGGGTGTGATCGTCGCGCCGTCCGGTCCGCCACGGCCGGTCAGCAGGTACGGCTCGGTGAACAGGTTCGCGCCGGTGATGATCGCGAGCAGCGTGACCAGTGCGGTCGCCGGACGTACGCCCGGAACCGTCACCGCCCAGAACGCCTGCCACTTCGTCGCCCCATCGGTCGCCGCCGACTCGTACAGCTCGTTCGGCACGTTCTGCAATGCAGCCAGGTACAGCAGGATGAAGAAACCGAGCTGCTTCCAGGTGACGAACAACGCGATGGACGGCATCGCCCAGTGCGAGTTCACCAGCCAGGACGGGTCGGGCGCGAGCGGGCCGAGGATGCTGTTGACGATCCCGTCGGAGTTGAACAGGAACAACCAGACACCGACCACCGCGACGCTCGCTGTGACGTACGGGACGTAGTACGAGACCCGGAAGAAGGTGCGGAACCGGATCGCCCTGTTGAGCGCCGTCGCCAGGACCAGCGAGAGGACCACGGTGAGCGGGACGTTGATCACCAGGAAGACCAGGACGTGCAGGAACGAGTCCCGCACGACCGGGTCCTTCAGCACCGCCTGGTAGTTGTCCAGCCCGACGAACGGGTGCGGCACCGATACCCCGGGCGCGGTGAAGAAGTAGTCGTGGAACGACATCCACACCGCGAACCCGAGGGGGTAGGCGAACACCACCACGATGAACACCGCGTACGGCGCCGCGAGCAGCATCCCGATCGGCGACTCCCCGAGTAGCCGCCGCTTGAGCTGTCTCATGTCAGCTGGAGGCCGCCAGGTCGTTGATCTTCTTCGCGGCTTCGGACAGCGAGCTGTCGACGTCGGTCTTGCCGAAGATCACCGAGCTGGACCACGAGTCGCGGAACGTCTGCCAGATCTCCACCGACGAGGTCACGTTCGGCACCTCGACTGTACGGGCGGCCTGCGCGGCGAAGTCCTTGTAGGCCGGGTTCTTGGTGAAGTAGTCGGCGTACACCGTGTCGACCTTGTCCCGCAGCGGCATCTGGCCGGTCATGTTCAGCAGCTTGCCGTCCTGCTCCTGGCTGGTGGTGAACTTCAGGAAGTCCCAGGCCGTGCCCTTGTTCTTGCACGAGCTGTACATGGCGACGTTCTTCGCGTCGCTGAAGGTGTGGATCTGGTCGGCGGACTTGCCGTCCTGCGTCGGCACCGGGACCACGCCCCAGTCGACCTTGCCCTTGTAGACCGCGATCGCCCACGGCCCGACAACCGACATCGCCGCGACGCCGTCTGCGAACGCGTCGCCGTTGTAGGTCTCGTTGCCGGCCAGCTTCTGGGCGTACAGGTCACGCCAGAAGTGTGCGACCTGCTTGCCCTGGTCGCTGTCGAACGTGGCCTTGCCGTCCTCGACGAGTTGCTTGCCGTCGCTGGCCGCGGCGTACAGCGGGTAGAAGTCGAACCACGACTGGAAGAACTCGTTCGACGGCGCCGGGTAGATCGCGTACTTCGCAGCCTTGGCGGCGACGACCTTCTTCGCCGTCGCGAGGAAGTCGGAGTACGTCGCCAGCGGCGGTTTGGTGGTGTCGATACCGGCCTTGGTGAACAACTTCTTGTTGTAGAAGATCATCACCGGGTTCGACTTCCACGGCAGCTGGTAGTAATGCCCGTCGGACGACTTGTACTGCTGCGCGCGATCGCCGGTGCGCGACTCGATGTAGCCGTTGCCGTCCGGCATCGACGAGAGGTCGACCAGCCCGCCCTGACGCTGGAACTGCGGCACCGCGGCCGGCGCGGTGTTGTAGATCAGGCAGGGAGTGGTGCCGGCCGTGATCGCCGCGCCGATGACCTCTTCCGACGACTTGCCGGCCGGGATCTCCTGCGCGGTGACCTTCTCGGTCGGATGCGCGGAGTTCCAGGCGGCGACCGCCTGCTTGCCCCAGGCAACTTCCTGCGGGTTGTTGGAATACCAGATCTTGATCTCGCCGTGCGTGAGGTTGCTCGCGCTGGTCTTGTTGTCGTCGGAGCTACCACACGCCGTGAGCAGGGCGGCCGTGGTGGCCAGTCCTACGGCGGCGACGAGCGTTCGTCTCATCAATCCTTACCTTTCTCGTGCCCGAGCGGTGGAGTCTCTGACCACCAGCTGTGCGGCCGGCAGTACCCGGTCGGCCGGCGGGCCCCCACGGATCGCGGCCAGCAGCGTCTCCGCGGCCGCGCGCCCGAACCCGAAGGCGTCGGTGCGGACCGTGGTGAGTGCCGGATGCAGGTATGCCGACAGCTCGGCGTCGTCGAACCCGACGATCGACAACTCGTCGGGAACGCCGACGCCGAGCTGCTGTGCGGCGGCCATCCCCGCGATCGCCATCAGGTCGTTCGCGTAGATGACCGCCGTAGGACGCTGCCGTAGCGGCACCCCGAGCAGCGTCCTGGTCGCGGCGGCTCCACCTGCAGCTGTGAAGTCGGACGCGACGAAATGCGTGGCCTCCAGGCCGTGCCGGCGCATCGCCTGTGCCCAGGCGCGGCGGCGGCCGGTCGCGTGCAGATACACCTCCGGGCCGCCGACGTGCGCGATCCGGGTGTGCCCGAGTGCGACCAGGTGGTCGACGGCGTCGGCGATGCCCGCCTTGTCGTCGACGCAGGCAGCGGGGAACTCCGAGCGGACGGTCGGCCGGTTCAGCGTCACCGCGGGCAGGCCGAGCTCGCGTGCGAGCGCGATCCGCGGGTCAGCCCGTCGGAGGTCGGACAGGATCACGCCGTCGACGTGGTGCTCCTTCGCCAGTGTCCGGTACGCGGCCGCCTCGGTCTCCCCGCTGACGAACCGGATCAGCAGCGACTGACCCAGTGGTGCGAGCACCGACTCGACGCCGGCGATGAACGGTGCGAAGAACGGGTCCGACCCGAGCAGGACCGGGTCGCGGGCCAGGACCATCCCGATCGCGTCGGCGCGCGAGGTCGACAGCGACCGCGCCCTGCGGTTCGGCGTCCACCCCAGCTCCTCCACCGCGGCGAGCACGCGCTGCTTGGTAGCCGCCGCGACCCCGGCCCGCCCGTTGAGCACGAACGAGACCGTCCCCTTCGACACCCCCGCATGTGCTGCCACGTCGTCGATGGTCGGGTGCCGTGTCATCCGTGCTCCATCATTCAAACCGGTTTGAACGATTTCTACTTAAACCGGTTTGAATCAACGTTGTCAATACCTCGCGTGTCGGTCTGGTACTGCTGTGTGCCGGCGGCGCCGGTCCCTGCTTCGCGCTAGAGTCCTGGGATCATGAGGATGGGCGCGGTGTTCCCGCAGACCGAAATCGGCCCAGACCCCGGCGCGGTGCGCGCTTGGGCCGAGGCCGTCGAGGAGATGGGCTACCGGCACATCCTGGCCTACGACCATGTGATCGGTGCCGGATCCGGCACCCGGCCCGGCTGGCGGGGGTACGACAGCGGCGACCTGTTCCACGAGGTCTTCGTGCTGTTCGGCTACTTGGCCGCGATCACCCGTGAGGTCGAACTGGTGACCGGTGTGCTGATCCTGCCGCAGCGGCAGACCGGGCTGGTCGCCAAGCAGGCCGCCGAGGTCGACGTACTCAGCGGCGGCCGGTTGCGTCTCGGCGTCGGCGTCGGCTGGAACCAGGTCGAGATGGAGGCGCTCGGCGAGGACTTCCACAACCGCGGCCGGCGCAGCGAGGAACAGGTCGAGGTGCTGCGGCGGCTGTGGGCCGAGCCCACGATCAGCTTCGACGGCCGGTGGCATCACATCGACAACGCCGGCATCCGACCGCTGCCGGTCCGCCGGAGGATCCCGGTCTGGTTCGGTGGAGGCGCCGATGTCACCTTGCGGCGTACCGGCCGGATGGGCGACGGCTGGATGCCGCAACGCCCGCCGGACCGGGTCGCGCGGGAGGCGATCGAGCGGATCCGCCAGGCCGCGGCCGAGGCCGGGCGCGAGCCGGACGAGATCGGCATCGAGCCGCGGCTGACGCTGTCGGCCGTACCCGAGCAGGACCGCCGCGCATTCGTCGACGGCTGGCGCGACCTGGGTGCGACGCACCTGTGCGTCAACACGATGGGGATGGGCCTGGCCACCTTGGATGACCATCTCGGCGCCCTCCGTGACGCTCTCGCCGTTCTCACCTGATGGCGTACCCCCCGTGAGAGCATCGTGGGGTGGGGAGGCGGATCCTCGAACGTGACCACGAGCTCCGCGAACTGGCCGCCGCGGCACGTGCCGCCGCATCGGGTGAGGGCTGCGTGGTGCTGGTGTACGGCGAGGCCGGCATCGGCAAGTCCAGCATGGTCGAGGCGATGCGCGGCCGGATCCCGGCCGAGGGGCGGATGCTGGTCGGGCACTGCGACGATCTCGCCGCGGCCCGCACGCTCGGGCCGTTCCGGGACCTGATCGGCAGCGTCAGCGCCGAACTCACCCGGGCGCTGCGCAACGGCGACGATCGCGACCGGATCCTGACCGCCCTGCGAACAGAGCTGGACTGGACCGGCCACCCTACGGTGCTGGCGATCGAGGACGTGCACTGGGCCGACGACGCCAGCCTCGACGTGCTGCGGTATCTGGTCCGCCGGGCGCACGAGCTTCCGGTGGTGCTGATGCTGACGTACCGCGACGACGAACTCGGCCGCGACCATCCGCTGCACCAGTTGCTCGCCCTCGCCGCGCCTCACGCCCGGCGGATGCCGCTGCAGCGGCTGTCGCCAGACGCGGTCAGGCAGCTCAGCCAGGGCGCCGCTGTCGATGCCGAAGAGGTGTACGCGGTGACGTCGGGTAACCCGTTCTTCGTCAGCGAGGTGCTGCACGAAGGAACCGGCGTCTCGCCCACGGTCGTAGATGCCGTACTTGCCCGTCTCGGCCGCCTGGATCCGGCCACCAGGGAAGCAGTCGAGCAGCTCAGCGTCGTACCGTCGGCGATCGACCGGCAGCTGGTCGACGCGCTGGTACCGGGCGGTCTGCCGGCGCTCGCCGAGGCCGAGGAGCGCGGTCTGCTGGTGGCGTCGCCGGACCGGGTGACATTTCGGCACGAGCTGACCCGGCGGGCCATCGCGGACGCGTTGTTTGCGGTACGGCGGGCGGTGCTCAACTCCCGGGTGCTGGCCCAGCTGGTCGAACAGCCCGGCATCGACGTGGCCCGGCTCGTGCATCACGCGGCCGAGGCCGGTGACCGGGACGCGATCGCGCGGTACGGCCCGCGGGCGGCGCGGTCCGCTGCCGGTGGTGGCGCGCATCGCGAGGCGGTCGCGCACTACCGGCTTGTACTGGAGCACCGCGACGGATTCCCGCCAGAGGAGCAGGCCGCGCTGCTGGAGGGGTACGCGGTCGAGTGCTACATCCTCGGCGAGGGCGACCTGTCGGTGGCGGCGCAGGAGCAGGCGCTGGAGCTTTACCGCCGGCTCGGCGACGACGCCGCGCTCGGGGCCGGCCTGCGCTGGATGTCGCGAATGCAGTGGTGGAACGGCAACCGGCCGGTCGCCGAGCAGAACGCGAAGGAAGCGGTGGCGGTACTGGAGCGGGTCGGCGACCCGCGGCTGCTCGCGATCGCGTACAGCAACCGCTCGCAGCTGCACATGCTCGCCTTCCGGGACGCCGACGCGATCCCGCTGGCCGAGCGCGCCGTCGACCTGGCCCGGCAGACCGGCGACGACGCGACCCTCGCACACGCGCTGAACAACCTCGGCTCGGCGCTGTGGCGGTCCGGCGACGACCACGGCCGCCAGCTCCTCGAGGAGAGCCTGCGGGTCGCGCTCGACGCCGGCGAGATCGACCACGCCTGCCGCGCGTACGTCAACATCGCCTGGGAGCTGCTCGACCGGTATCGGATCGACGAGGCTGAGCCGTACCTGCGGGCCGGTGCCGATCTCGCCGAGCACGACGAGCACCTCGGGTTCCTGGCGTACATGCAGGTCGGGTGGGCCCGGATCGAGCTGGCCCGCGGCCACTGGGACGACGCGGTGAAGTGGGCGAACGCCGGGATGGAGAGCCGGCCGGTGTACGCCGCGCCGGCGCTGGGCGTGATCGGCCGGGCCAAGGCACGCCGCGGTGATGCGGATGCCGAGGCGGTGCTGGCGACCGCCGTCGAGCTCGGTACCGGGCTGCGGGAGGTGCAGTGGACCGCACCCGCGGCCGCCGCCGCGGCCGAATGCGCATGGCTGCGCGGCGACACCGATGAGGCCGCGCGAGCGGCCGGTGAGATGTACGCCGAGGTGTGCGGGCTGACCGCGCCTGTGTACACGCCCGAGCTCGGCTACTGGCTGGCCAAGGCGGGGCGGCCGCACCCAGGAAGCGGAGAGCATGGACCGTACGGGCTGCTCCTGGCCGGCCGCTGGCGCGAGGCCGCCAGGCTGTGGCGGGACTGCCCGTACGAGCGCGCGCTGGCGCTGTCGGAGAGCCCGGATCCGGCCGATCTGCTGACCGCCCTCAACGCACTGGACGCGCTCGGGGCCGCGCCGCTGGCCCGGATCGTCCGCCGCCGGCTGCGCGACCTCGGTGTGACCGCGCCGCGCGGCCCGGCGTCGACGACCCGGACCAACCCTGCGGGTCTGACCGCACGTCAGCTCGAGGTGCTGCAACTGCTGTCCGAGGGCCTGAGCAACGCCGAGATCGCCACTCGGCTCGTGCTGTCGGTACGGACCGCGGCCAACCATGTCGCCGCCGTGCTGGACAAGCTCGGCGTGCACAGCCGGGCCGAGGCGGTCGAGGCCGGCCGCGCGTTCCTGAGCACGCCCGGCGAGAGCTGAGTACGCGTACACGCAGGGTGCGGTGCCGTCGCCGTTGACGACACGGCATCCTGGGACGGTCTCGACCCGTTTCGGCCGGAAGGAGCCCCTGCGGTGGAGGTCGTCGACCGGAACTTCCTGGAGACCGTGCCCGGACTCGCCGCAGGACCCGTGGGCGGTACCGGCGCACTCGACGACGACCTACTGCTACGGCTGTTCGACGCGCAGCTCGGCAGCCGCCACCTTGACCTGGCCGCCCGCGAGCTGCGCGCCCGCGGCCAGGGCTTCTACACGATCGGGTCGGCCGGGCACGAGAGCAATGCCGCCGTTGCCGCCGCTCTGCGGCCGACCGACCCGGCGCTGCTGCACTACCGCTCGGGCGCCTTCTATCTGCACCGCGCCGCCCAGGTCCCCGGGCAGAACCCGCTGTACGACGTCTTGCTGGGCGTGGTCGCCGCGGCGGACGAGCCGATCGCGGGCGGGCGGCACAAGGTGTTCGGCAACCACGCGCTGTCGGTGATCCCGCAGACGTCGACGATCGCGTCGCACCTACCCCGCTCGCTGGGTGTGGCGTTCGCCGTGGAACGCGCGGCCAAGCTGGCCGTGCCCTCGCCGTGGCCGGTCGACGCCGTGGTCGTCTGCAGCTTCGGCGACGCCTCGGTGAACCACTCGACCGCGGCCGGTGCGATCAACGCCGCCCTGCATACGACGTACCAAGGCGTGCCGCTGCCGCTGCTGCTGGTGTGCGAGGACAACGGGATCGGGATCAGCGTCCGTACCCCGCCCGGCTGGATCGAGTACCGGTTCGCACGTGACCTGCCGTACTTCGTCGCCGACGGCACCGATCTGGAAGAGGTCTACGCTGCTTGTCTCGAGGCCGCTGAGCTGGTTCGCCGGCGCCGCCGGCCGGCCTTCCTGCACCTGCGTACGGTCCGGCTGATGGGTCACGCCGGGTCCGACGTGGAGACGGCGTACCGCGCTCCGGCCGACCTGGCCGAGGACCTCAGCCGTGACCCGCTGGTCGGTACCGCCCGGCTGCTGATCAGCCGCGGGCTGCTGACCGGCCGGGATGTGGTGACCCGGTACGAGGCGAAGCGGGCCGAGGTGCTCGCGGTGGCGACTCGGGTCAGCCGGCGGCGCCAGCTCGGCTCGGCCCGTGAGGTGATGGAGCCGCTACGGCTAGACGTGGCCAAGCCGGCCTCGGCGCAGGCCCGGGACTTCCCACTGACCGTGGCCCAGGGCATCAACCAGGCGCTGTCCGACATCCTGACGGCGTATCCGCAGTCGATGGTGTTCGGCGAGGACGTGGCCCGCAAGGGCGGCGTGTACGGCGTCACCCGTGGGCTGCAGAAGCAGTTCGGGCCGGCTCGGGTCTTCGACACCCTGCTGGACGAGCAGTCGATCCTCGGTCTCGGTCTGGGCTCGGGCCTGTCCGGGTTGCTGCCGATCCCGGAGATCCAGTACCTGGCGTACCTGCACAACGCCGAGGACCAGATCCGCGGTGAGGCGGCGACGCTGCCGTTCTTCTCCCGGCGGCAGTACCTGAACCCGATGATCGTGCGGGTGGCGGCGTACGGATACCAGAAGGGGTTCGGCGGCCACTTCCACAACGACAATGCGATCGGGGTACTGCGCGACGTACCGGGACTGGTGATCGCCTCCCCGTCCCGGCCGGACGACGCCGCGGCGATGCTGCGCACGTGTGCGGTCCAGGCGGTCGAGAAGGGTACGACGACGGTGTTCCTGGAGCCGATCGCGCTGTATCACCAGCGGGATCTGTTCAGCGCCAGTGACGAGGGCTGGGTGGCGATCGACAGCGGTGAGGTTCCGGTCGGATCGGCCCGGACCTACGGCGACGGACAGGATCTCACGATCGTTGCCTTTGGCAATGGACTCTACCTGAGCCTGCGGGCCGCCCGGCGGCTGGACGACCTCGGGATCCGGGCGCGGGTGGTCGACCTGCGCTGGCTGGCGCCACTGCCGGTGGAGGATCTGTTCCGCGAGGTGGCTGTCACTGGGCGGGTGCTGGTGGTGGACGAGACCCGGCGCACAGGTGGAGTCTCAGAGGGCGTGGTGACCGCCCTGGTCGATGCGGGTTTCACCGGCCGGATCGTGCGGGTCGCCAGCGAGGACAGCTTCATCCCCCTCGGCGACGCGGCGCTGCACGTGCTGGTCTCCGAGGACCAGATCGAGAACGCGGCACGTCAGCTGGTACGGGCCTGATCCGATGGCTCTGGCGGCCGGGGTGTTGATGATCGTCGGTTCGATCGTGTTCGGCATCGGCGCCGGTATCGGTGTGCCGCGGGTGTTCAGCACCGCCGATCCGGAGGAGCGTCTCCGGCTCCTCGAGGAGCGTCGCACCGCGTGGCGGGTCGCGCAGCCGTTGTACGTGGCCGGTCCGCTGATCGTCGCCGTCGGCGTCGGGCTGATACCGGGTAGCGCGGCGTTCGTGATCGCCTCGGTGCTGCTGTTCCTAGGCGTATTGGCCTGGGCGTACAGCTGCTATCGCCGGGCCGTGTCACCGGCAGCGTTCGCTCGCGGGGAGTTGCCGGGCCTGCCGTTCGCGACGTACGTACTGCTGACCATCGCGGGCTTGGCGCTCAGCGGCGGCGGGTTGCTGACCGCCGACTACCCGAGCTGGCTCGGCTGGGTGGTGCTGGTCGCCGACGCGGTCTTCCTGATCGCCTATGTCGTCACCAGGGACATCCCGCCGTTCGTGTTCTATCTGGTCACCTTGCTCGCTGGTGTCGTCATCGCCGTCAAGTCCTAGGGTTGGTCCGGACGTCGAGAGGAAATGCCGTGCTGCGGAGTGTTGTCGCCGGGAACCGCGTCGAGGCGCCGGGCCGGTCGTACGAGTCGTCCAACCCGGCGCGGACCGATGAGGTGGTGGCTTCGATCGAGCTCGCCGGGCCGGAGGTCTTCGTCGACGCATGCCGCGCCACCGGCGAGGCACAGACGGCCTGGGCGGGTGTGCCGGCGCCGGTCCGTGGCCAGGTGATCGCGAACGTCGGCCGGCTCACCGCCGACAACAAGGAGCGGCTGGCCGCGCTCGTCACCCGCGAAATCGGCAAGCCGTACGCAGAGGCGCTCGGCGAGGTCCAGGAGGTTGTCGACACCTGTGACTTCTTCCTCGGCGAAGGACGCCGGCTGTACGGCCAGACGGTGCCGTCGGAGATGCCGGACAAGCAGTTGTTCACGTTTCGCAACCCGGTCGGCGTGGTCGCGGTCATCACCGCCGGCAACTTTCCGGTCGCCGTGCCGTCCTGGTACATCGTGCCGGCCCTGCTGTGCGGCAACGCCGTCGTCTGGAAGCCGGCCGAGTACGCCGCCGCGTCCGCGGACGCCTTCTACGAGTTGTTCGCGCATGCGGGCGTACCGGCCGGGGTGCTCGATGTCGTCTATGCCGACGGAGCCGACACCTTCGACGGGCTGTCGCAGGCGCTCGAGGCCGGGCTGGTCCAGAAGGTGGGGTTCACCGGGTCGACCGCTGTCGGCGTACGGATCGGCGAGTTGTGCGGGCGGAATCTGCAGACCCCGTGCCTCGAACTCGGCGGCAAGAACCCGATGGTCGTGACCGAGGACGCCGACCTCGACCTTGCCGTACAGGGTGCGCTGTTCTCCGGGTTCGGTACGGCCGGCCAGCGTTGTACGTCGCTGGGTACCGCGATCGTGCACTCGTCGGTCCACGATGAGTTCGTACGCCGGTTCGCCGCGGCGGTGGAGTCAGCGGTGATCGGCGACCCGGGTGGCGAGGTGCTGTGCGGACCGATGCTGGACGCGAAGTTCGCGACCTCGTTCGAGAAGTACCTCGGCTGGATCGGGCCGCAGCACACCGTGCATGGCCGGACCGGCCGGATCACTGCGGACAACCCGCGCGGCGACTTCACCGGCGAGGGCGGGTTGTTCTACCACCCGGTGATCGTCGAGGGCGTACGTCCGGACGACGAGTTGTTCATGAACGAGACCTTCGGCCCGATCGTGGGTGTGACCGCGTACGACGACTTCGACGACGCGCTGGCACTGGCGAACAAGCCGGGGTACGGGTTGTCGTCGTCGATCTACACGACCGATCCGGTGAAGGCGTTCCGGTTCGCACGTGGGATCTCGGCGGGCATGGTCAGCGTCAACAACTCGACCTCGGGCGCGGAGGCGCACCTGCCGTTCGGCGGCAACGGCAAGTCCGGCAACGGCTCCCGCCAGAGCGGCCAGTGGGTGCTGGACCAGTTCACCCGGTGGCAGTCGCTCAACTGGGACTACTCCGGCTCGCTCCAGAAGGCCCAGATGGACGTCCTGACGATCAAGTCCGACCCCGCCTACCGCCTCCCCTAATCGCCACACCTCGGCCGACGATCATCGGCCGCTGCTGGTCATCTCTAGGGCGACCGCTGGGTGCGTTGTCGGTCGTCGGTCGCCTCTGGTCACCGCTCGGGTGCCGGTCCGCGTGTCCGTTGGCGCTCATCGCGCGCTTCTGGTCACCTTCCGGATGCCTGTCCGACGGTTCTTGGTGTAGCGGTGACCAGAACCGTCCGATGATCGCGATGATGTGGGCCGGCCGATGCCCGGCGTAGCGGTGACCAGAGGCGTCCGATGATGGCGTTGTCATGGGAGTCGCGGGGCCCGGTGTAGCGGTGACCAGAAGCGTCCGTTGATGGCGATCGTGTCGGGCCGGGCGGCGAGGGTCATTAGTCTGGCGGCGGATGGTCGGTCGACGAGGAGGTTGCGTGGATGGTGTGAGGGCGGGGGAGATGCTGGCGGCGAACCTGCGCGCCCGGCGGGACGAGCAGGGGATCTCGCTGTCGGAACTGGCGCGGCGGTCGGGGATCGCCAAGGGAACGCTGTCGCAGCTCGAGTCCGGCACCGGCAACCCGACCATCGAGACGGTGTTCAGTTTGTCGAACGCACTTGGCCTGCCGGTCTCGGCACTGCTGAGCGAGCGGACCGAGCCGGAGGTCCTGGTCGTACGCTCCGCCGAACTCGACGTACTGAGCGGTGCGGCGATCGATCTGCGGATGCTGCGCAAGATCGACCCGGCCGGCGGGTTGCTCGAGGTGTACGACCAGCGGGTCCGGCCGGGTGCGGTCCAGCGGTCGGCGGGTCACCCCGGGATCGAGCACCACATCGTGCTGTCCGGACGGCTCCGGATCACCGTGCACGGCCGCAGCCTGGACACCGATCCCGGCGACTACGTCTCGTTCCGCGCCGACGGACCGCACGAGTACGAGGCGCTCGACGGCCCGGTCTCCTCGGTCCTGCTGCTCCAGTACGCCGCAGAACACCCCCGCGACCTGCACGATCTCCACACCGACTGACACTTGGCACCCACATCAACCGTTTCTCGGCGCAGAAACGGTTGATGCGGGTGCCAAGCCGCCGGGTTGACGGGCGGATGTGGGACGACCTACCCTCGAAATCGTTCATTTTACTGAACGGCGGGAATCGGCGTGGCGGATGTTGTCGTGGTCGGTGCCGGGATCGTCGGCGCCGCCTGTGCGGAGGCGCTGACCGCGCGCGGCGTGCGCGTGGTCGTGGTCGACCGGTCCGCGCCCGCGTCCGGGACCACCGCCGCCGGTGAGGGCAACGTGCTGGTCTCGGATAAGCAGCCCGGGCCCGAGTTGGCCCTGGCCGTCGCGTCCCGTCGTGAGTGGCCGCGCGTCCTGGACAGGCTGGCCGACGTACTTGGTCCGGACCGCGCCGACGTCGAGTGGGACCCCAAGGGCGGTCTGGTCGTCGCCACCACAGATCCGGGCCCGCTTGCAGCTTTCGCCGGCACTCAGCGCCGGGCCGGTATCGACGCCCGCTCGCTTCAGCCCGACGAGATCATCCCGTACGAGCCGCTGCTTACGCCGAGAGTCACTGCGGGCATCTACTACCCCGAGGATGCACAGCTCCAGCCCGTCCTGGCCGCGACGGCATTGCTCGCCGCGGTCCGGGCTCGCGGGGGCGAGGTCCGGTCCGGCGTACAAGTGACCGGCGTACGTCGTACCGGTCAGGCGATCACCGCGGTGGAGACCGATGACGGAGTGATTCCATGCGGCGCCGTCGTCAACGCGTGCGGACCCTGGGCTGGTCAGTTCGCAGGATCGGCAGGTGCGCCGATCACCGTGCTGCCGCGCCGCGGCATGATCCTGGTGACCGCACCGCTGCCGCAGTGCATCAAGCACAAGGTGTACGACTCGGACTACGTCGGCGCCGTCGGAAGCGGTGAAGCGGAGTTGCAGACGTCCACCGTGGTCGAGTCGACCCGGGCGGGAACGGTCCTGATCGGCTCCAGCCGCGAGCGGATCGGATTCGACGATACGGTCCGGCTCGCCGTGTTGCGCGAGCTCGCCGCGAAGGCCGTCGCGCTGTTCCCGTTCCTGGGCGATGTGCCGGTGGTGCGGGCGTACGGCGGGTTCAGACCGTACGCGCCGGACCATCTGCCGGTCATCGGCGAGGATCCCCGGCTGCCCGGCCTGTGGCACGCGACCGGTCACCAGGGCGCCGGTATCGGCTTGGCCGCGTCGACCGGCCGGCTGCTGGCCGAGCTGTTCACCGGCGAGCAGCCGCATCTGGACGCGAAGCCGTTCCGCGTGGACCGGCCCGCCGTGATGGCGGAGGTGCCGGCATGAGCTTCATCGTGACGGTCGACGGCCGGACGGTGTCCGCCGAGCCAGGCCAGACGGTAGCCGGGCTGTTGATTGCGACCGGTAAGCAGTCCTGGCGGGACACTCGGAAGCACGGACGTCCGCGTGGCGTGTTCTGCGGGATCGGCGTCTGTTTCGACTGTCTGGTCGTGGTGAATGGCGTACCGGATGTCCGCGCGTGCCAGCGCATCCTTGAGCCGGGTGACGAGATCCGCGCCCAGCACGGCGCCGAACTGCCCGGGGTCCGATCATGACCCGCCACGTGGTGGTCGTCGGTGCCGGACCCGCCGGCATGGCCGCGGCGCGGCGGGCTGCGGAGGCCGGAGCCGATGTGCTGCTCATCAACAGCGCCGCACAGGTCGGAGGGCAGTACTACCGTCGCTCTGCCCTCGGCGTGACGAATGCTCCGCGTCTTCACGAGCGGATCGAGCACCTGAGCGAGACGACCGTCTGGGCGATCGAGCCGATCGGCGGCGGTCAGCGGTTGCGGCTGCAGACCGGCCGGGCCGACGCTCCCGGTCGCACGGTACGGACCGTTGACGCCGAGGTGCTGGTGCTCGCCACCGGTGCGTACGACCGGGCGTTGCCGTTCCCCGGCTGGGACCTGCCCGGCGTATACACGGCCGGTGCCGCCCAGGCTCTCGCCAAGGGCCAGCGGGTGCCGGTCGGCCGGCGGGTGCTGGTCGCCGGCACCGGGCCATTCCTGCTGCCGGTCGCGCGCTCGCTCGCCGATGTCAATGCCCGCGTCGTCGGCCTGCTCGAGGCGAACCACCTCACCACGATCGTCCCCGGCTGGTACAGCGCTCCGCTGGCGGCCGCGGGAAAGCTCGGTGAGTTCACCTCGTACGCCGCCACCCTCGGCCGCCACCGCATTCCGGTTCATACCGCGACGGCGGTGATCGCGGCCCACGGGGAGGACCGGCTCGACTCGGTGACTGTCGCCAAGCTCGACCGGGACTGGAACGCGGTCCCCGGCACCCGCCGCCGGATCGAGGTCGACGCGGTGTGCATCGGGTACGGCTTCACCGCCCAACTCGAACTCGCGATCTCCGCCGGCTGCAAGCTGATCGAGGCGCCGGACGGCGGCTCGGCCGTCGAGGTGGACGCCGATCAGCAGACCTCGGTGCCGGGCGTGTATGCCGCGGGCGAACTTACCGGTGTCGCCGGTGCGGCCCCTGCCGAGGCGGAGGGCGCCGTCGCCGGAGCGGCCGCCGCTGCGCAGCTCGGCCACGGACCCGGTCCGGCCGAAGCGGAACGCAAGCTAGTTGCCCATGGCAATCAAGTCGCGCGGGCGCTGGCCAAGGCGTACCCGATCGGGCCCGGCTGGCGCACCTGGCTGACCGGCGACACCCTCGTCTGCCGGTGCGAAGAGGTCAGTTATGACGAGCTCAACCGCGCCGCCGAGGTCGCCGAAGCCGGGCGCGGGCTGCGGCTGACCAGCCGGGCCGGCCTCGGGATGTGCCAGGGCCGCGTGTGTGCCCGCACCGTCGCCGAACTGACCAACACCCCACTCGACCATGCCGCCGCTTCCCGCCGCCCCATCGCCGTACCGGTCAGGATGCGGGACCTGGCCAGCACCCCATTGGAGGAACTGTGACCGAGAAGCTCGACGGCGTGATCGTCGCCGCCGCCCTGCCCTACGCCGAGGACGCGACCGCGCCCGCCGGCCTGCGACCCGACCTGGACCGGTACGCCGAGCACTGCCGCTGGCTGATCGAGAACGGCTGCCATGGCGTGGGGCCCAACGGCTCGCTGGGCGAGTACTCCTCGCTCACCGGCGATGAGCGCCGGGCGGTCGCCAAAACCGCGATCGATGCCGTCGGCAATGACGGACTCGTGGTGGTCGGCGTACACGGCGCGGGTGCACACCAGGCCCGGCACTGGGCCGAGCTGGCGGCCGAGGACGGCGCCGACGGGGTGCTGTGCCTGCCGCCGACGATGTACCGCGCGAACCGGTCGGAGGTACTGCACCATTTCACCGAGGTGGCGAAGGCCGGTCTGCCGGTGATGGTCTACAACAACCCGATCGACACCAAGGTCGACCTGACGCCCGACCTGCTGGCCGAGATCGCCCAGATCGAGAACATCGTCGCGGTCAAGGAGTTCTCCGGCGACGTACGGCGGGTGCTGGAGATCCGCGAGCGCGCACCCGAACTCACCGTCGTTTCCGGCGCCGACGACGTCGTGGTCGAGTCCCTGCTGATGGGTGCCACCGGCTGGTTCGCCGGGTTCCCGAATGTGTTCCCGGCCGAGTCCGTCCGGCTGTTCGAGCTGGCGACAGCCGGGAAGGTCGAGCAGGCCCGGGTGCTGTACGAGCCGCTGGTCGCCGCGTTCCGCTGGGACTCGCGGACCGAGTTCGTCCAGGCGATCAAGTACGGGATGGACTACGTCGGCCGGTACGGCGGTCCCTGCCGCCCGCCGCGCGGACCATTGTCGCCGGAGCACCTGGCTACGCTCGAAGCGGACATGAAGCGGGCAGTCGAGCACCTGGCGAGGTGAGCCATGCGTTTCAGCCGGTACCTCAGCGCGATCGACTCACACACCGAGGGGATGCCGACCCGGGTGATCACCGGCGGTGTCGGCGTCGTACCCGGGAAGACGATGGCCGAGCGCCGTGAATACTTCATCGAGCACATGGACGACCTGCGGCTGTTCCTGATGAACGAGCCTCGCGGGCACGCCGCGATGAGCGGTGCCATCCTGCAACCGCCGACCCGGCCGGACGCGGACTGGGGCGTGCTCTACATCGAGGTGTCCGGACTACTCCCGATGTGCGGTCACGGCACCATCGGCGTGGCAACTGTGCTGGTCGAGAGCGGCATGGTCCCCGTCACGGAACCGGTGACCACCGTACGGCTCGACACACCCGCCGGGCTGGTGGTGGCCGAGGTCGCCGTCGCCGACGGCCGGGCGGAGCGGGTGACACTGCAGAACGTACCGGCGTACGCGCATGAACTGGACGCGAAGGTCGAGGTGAAGGAGTTCGGGACCCTCACGTACGACATGGCGTACGGCGGCAACTTCTATGCGATCCTGCCGCTGGAGCAGTTGGGGATAACGTTCGACCGGGCCGAGAAGGACCGTATTCTCCAAGCGGGCCTGGACATCATGGCCGCGATCAATGAGACGGCGCTGCCGGTCCATCCGGAGGACCCGTCGATCCGCGGCTGCAAGCACGTCCAGTTCACCGCACCGGGACAGGACGGGAGCGACAGCCGCAACGCGATGGCGATCCACCCCGGCTGGTTCGACCGGTCGCCGTGCGGTACCGGGACGTGCGCGCGGATGGCGCAGTTGCATGCGCGCGGTGCGCTCGGGCTCGAGCAGGACTTCGTCAACGAATCGTTCATCGGCACCCGGTTCACCGGCCGGCTGCTGTCGGAAACCAGTGTCGGCGGACGGCCCGGCGTCGTACCTTCGGTGTCGGGCCGGGCCTGGATCACCGGGATGGGGCATTACCTGCTCGACCCGGACGACCCGTTCCCCGCCGGCTTCGCGCTGTAGCCCTACAAGTGCTCGACAACTCGACCCCACAAGGGAGGCGTCACCCGAGATGACCGAACAGCACAAGCCCCCGGCACACCGGGACTCGAAACGGCCGATCGACGCGGCAGGGTTCCGCGAGTCGATCCGGCAGGGCTGGGGACCGGTGAGCCGCAGCGTCACCGTCCCGGACGGGCTTGCCGAGGCGTCGGCGAACCACCGCGATCGGCTCAGCCGGGAGTTCCCGGGCCGGCGGATCGCGGTCGCCGCCGGGCGGGCTCCGGTCCGGGCCAACGACACCGACTTCCCGTTCCGCGCCGACAGCGACTTCGTCTGGCTGACCGGCTGCCAGGCCGAGGGGTCGGTGCTGGTGATGACGCCGTCCGGTGACGGACACGAGGCGACGCTGTTCCTGCGCGAGACCGCCGGACCGGACGAGGTCGACTTCTTCGCCGACGCCCGTGACGGCGAGCTGTGGATCGGCCCGGTGCCCGGGCTGAAGGAGTGGTCCGCGGCGCTCGGCGTCGCATGCCGGCCGATCGAGGAACTGCCGTCCGGGCTGCGCGGCGCTGTCCCGGCCTGGCTGTCGACGTACGGTGTCGAGCCGCTGCTGGACGCCCTGGTCGGCACCGGCCCGGCCGACGTCGCCGAGTTGCGCCGGGTGCTGTCCGAGCTGCGCCGGATCAAGGACGACTGGGAGATCGGCCAGCTCCGCGAGGCTGTGGACGCCTCGGCGGTCGCGTTCGCCGATGTCGCATCCGAGCTCCGCACCGCGGTGGCCGGTGGTGGCGAGCGCTGGCTGCAGGGCACGTTCGACCGGCGCGCCCGCACCAGCGGCAACGGCGTCGGGTACAACTCGATCGTTGCTGCCGGCAACCACGCGCCGGTGCTGCACTGGGTCCGCAACGACGGCCCGGTCGCCGATGGTGACGTCGTGCTGCTGGACGCCGGTGTCGAGGCGCGCACGTTGTACACCGCCGACG
>JBKPSJ010000285.1:0-3915 GCA_046765875.1 Actinomycetota bacterium | reverse complement strand
TCGTTGACCCGGTTGGCACATGCCGTCGGGTTGGCATCGGCGGTCGGAGCGATGGGATCAGCGCTCGAAGCGACCGGCGACAGCGCCCCGGCCGCCGCCACTGCAGCCGCACTGGCCAGCGCGAGTCTCCATCCTCGACGTCGTCCGTGTCGTGGGCTCATCGTGATGCTCCCTTCCTGACGGCGAAAACCCGCCGACCTCGTCGTCGACGAGCCGTGCGATGCTACTGCCTGTTGATACCCCCGAATGCGGCCAATGGGTAGTGGTGGATCGCAACTAGTTAGCGGGGTTGGTGGTAATGCTGCGGCCGCGCTGTGGGTCCCCCGATGGTCGCAGTTGTAGCTGCAGGCGTTTGGCTGCTTCCCGTACCGCGTCATATCGACAGTTCGGCGGCCGGTGGCGTAGTTGCTGGCGGGCGCGTCGCGAACGCGGGCTCGCACTTGAATGTCGGCGCGTTGCGTGAGGCCGCGGGTCGTGGTTCGAGGGCGGGTTCTTCGTCGAGCGAGACGGGACTCCTTCTCGTAACCGCTCGTCCGCTTATGCCGCCGATACCTTGCGTTTGCGGAGGTCCCGAGGCGAGACGTACTGAGATGACGTCCCGTGGCGGATGCACGGTCGATACGACGACGGAGGACGGGCCTATGTCATATGTACGACGCTTCGACCACGTCGGCCTCACGGTCGCAGATCTCGACGTCGTGACCGCCTTCTTCGTCGCGCTGGGCCTCGAGGTCGAGGGCAGGACGTTCGTCGACGGCGAGTTCTTGGACACGGTCTGCGGCATTCCCGACTCCCGCACCGAGGTCGTCATGCTGAAGCCGCCCGGCGATGGCACCCGCCTGGAACTCTCGAGCTTCGTGCGACCCGACTCCGTGCCGGGCTCGCCGGACGCCATGGCCAACGAGCTGGGATTGCGCAGCGTCGCCTTCGAGGTCAACGACCTGCAGGCGGCTGTCGATTGGGCAGCTACCGAAGGCTACGGACTGGTCGGTGGCATCGGCGAGTACGAGGGGGCTTGGCGGATGGCCTACGTCCGGGGGCCGGAAGGGATCATCGTCTCGCTGGCCGAGCGCATCGGCTGAGCCTCGCAACGCCTCCGCGCCCAGGTGCTGGGGGAGTTCGCTCACAATCCGAGCGCTTGTGCGATGCTGCCGGCCGCCGCCGCTACGCCGGAACCGCCCCCGGTCACCAGAGCCCCCGGCAAGTCCCGGGTCGTACTGCTGCGCTGGGCCCACAACCAACATCATCAAGGTCCGCACCTGCCGCGGATAGTGAAGGCGATCATGACGATGAGCGTGCGCAAGGCCTCTGCGCGTGGACGAGATGCCCGACTCCGATGCTGATGAGAGTGTTGGATCGATCCGTTGGCCAGGCGAAGGAGACGCATGAGCAGCATCCCGGTGCCCGACGAGCAGACCCACTACTCGTCCCGGCGGCAGGACGATGTCGATGCGCTGGCCTGGCCGGTGTTCAGCCAAGATGCTCTGGACCTACTGCGGTCGGCCGGTGAGGTGCTGCGGCCAGGGCCGGCGAGCTGTTGTGGGACGCCGGTGACCCCTACGACCTGTACCTCGTGCTCGCCGGCGGCGTACTTCTCTTGGACCGCCGGGACAACCGGGTGGTCTTTGCCATAGAGGAAGGCGACTTCGTCGGCGAGTTGGGCATGTTGATGGGGCAGCGGGCCTTCCTCCCCGGCGTCGCCATGGGGGACACCGTGGTCCTTCGGGTGCGGGTCGAGGAGCTGCGCCGGCTTGTGGAGATCTCTGGGGAGCTGAGCGATGTCCTGCTCTCCGCGTTCGACGCCAGGCGGCGTTTGCTGAAGAGAATGGGGGAGGGCGGTCTCGTGCTCGCCGGTGACGACGACCGCGACCTGCACCGCCTCCAGGAGTTTGCGGAGCGCAACCAGCTCCCCTACCGGACGGTGCTGCGTTCGGACGCGTCGGCTTGGTCAGAGCTGGCGAAGACCACTGCGTTGCCTGGGTCGGGCACGGTTGTGGTGACTGGAGAGCGGCGGGTGATGGCCGCACCGACGACGCGCGATCTGGCGGCCGCGCTCGGGATCGACCTGTGGTGCCTTTCCGACGACTCGCGATGTGACCTGCTCGTGGTGGGTGCCGGACCAGCGGGGCTGGCGGCCGCCGTCTATGGGGCCTCGGAGGGACTGGACGTGGTCGTCGTCGAGGACTTCGCCATCGGGGGCCAGGCCGGCAGCTCTTCGCGGATCGAGAATTACCTCGGCTTTCCCGGGGGCGTTTCCGGGGCTGAGCTGGCGAGGGCCGCGATGCTGCAGGCCGTCAAGTTCGGGACGAGGCTGGTGTCCCCGCGGTCCGTCACGGGGCTGTCGCAGGTGTCCGGTGGCTTCCGCGTCCGGCTCGACGACGAGCACGACATCGTAGCTTGTGCCGTGGTCATTGCCAGCGGCGTCAGGTATCGGCGCCTGGATGTGCCTGGCCTGGCTAAGCTCGAAGGACGCGGCGTTTACTATGCCGCGAGCGAGCTCGAGGCCAGGGCGGTGTCCGGCCGGAACGCCGTCGTGGTGGGGGGTGCCAACTCGGCCGGCCAAGCCGCCCTGTTCCTGGCGGGGTACGCCGGCCAGGTCCACGTTCTGATCCGCCGGGACGACCTCCGCGAGACGATGTCGAACTACCTGGCGCAGCGCCTGACTCACCATGAGCGAGTCACGATCCACCCTCGCTCAGAACTGTCCGCGGTCCATGGCACGAGTCGGCTGAGCGGGCTGAACTGGCGAGACCACGTCCTCGAGCGCGATGTCAGGCTCGACGCCGCCGGCCTCTTCCTGATGATTGGCGCGGACCCCTGCACGACCTGGTTGCACGAGGTGGGCGTCGAGCTCGATGCCAAAGGGTTCGTAGTCACCCGTGATGGCTTCGCGACGTCGGTGCCCGGACTGTTCGCTGTCGGTGACGTTCGCGCTGGGTCAGTCAAGCGGGTGGCCTCGGCGGTCGGCGAGGGTTCCGTTGTGATCTCCGCCGTCCACTCCTACCTCGCCGGCACCAAGTCGGCCTGACCGTTGCCGGTGGCGATACCACGTTCGAGGACTATGACCTGCAGGTGGCCGGCTACGGGTGGTCGGTGGCATCGAGCTGCAGCCGGCGGTCCGTCTGGCGAATGGGCCGGACGCCGATGTGATACCCAAGTGATGCCCAAGGCACGTGCCTGCGACCGTTCTCGGACTCGCGTCACTGGGAGCGCCCGGAGGGTTCCCATCCTCGATCATCACCGGTATACAGGGTGCACGGGTGGTCCGCCGTGCTCCCCCGCCGCGGCGGCCCGCCCGCCGCACTAGCGGGTGCGCGTCCGCACGGAGCCCAGGAAGTCCCACTGCTTGGTTCAGATAGGCCGGCCGCCAGGGCTGATGTGATGATCGCCGCAGCTTGTCTGCCGCGGGTGCCAGTGCACACAAGGGTCCAGCGGCGATTGAGTCCGGTCATGGCGCCGGAGACGCCGTTCTCGCCCCACCGGTGGCCCCGGTCCCGCACCGGAGTCGGGACCGGGGCTGCGATCGTCAGCCGATCGGAGGATCGGCGGTTAGTCCTCGGGCGGGGTGCAGGTGCCGGTGTTCTTCTCGAAGTCGACGGTGACCACGCCCTGCGCGTTGACGGTGAAGTGCGCGGTGATCGACACGTTGGCCACCGGGCCGCCCGACTGGCCCAGGATGACGAAGTGCTCGGTGTCCGTGGCGGCGCCACCTGCGCTCCCGAAGTTGCCGCCGAACCACGAGGCGCCGGCGAGACGGTAGGTGAGGTCGTCGGTGCTGTGGGCAAGCGTGACGCGCGTCGGGGCGACGGTGCCGGTGATGTGCATGCCGCCGGCTGCGTCGGTGCTCTCGTGGAAGAGGAAGACGGCGGTGCCGGAGGTGACCGTGTACGTGCTGCCGTCGGTGCAGGTGAAGAC
>JBKPSJ010000284.1:0-15376 GCA_046765875.1 Actinomycetota bacterium | reverse complement strand
GCTGCGGTCTTCGTGGGCTGATCTGGCTCGCGGGTGCCGCGGTGCCCGGGGACTGTCGGTGCCGGTCGGTACGGTCTGGCGCATGAGATACGGCTTCGTCATTCCGAACGGTGACGCGCGAACGACCGCCGAGCTGGCCGCGCTGGCCGAGGAACACGGCTGGGACGGCATCTTCGTCTGGGAGTCGATCTGGGGTCAGGACGCCTGGGCGATGCTCGCCGCGGCGGCGATGACGACCGAGCGGATCAAGCTCGGCACGATGCTGACCCCGTTGCCGCGGCGCAAGCCGTGGGATGTGGCCGGTCAAACCTCGACGGTGGACAACCTCAGCAACGGCCGGGTGATTCTGTCGGTCGGGCTCGGGGTCGCGGTGCACGATCGGTTCTGGTTGTTCGAGGACGACCCGGGCCGGGCGGTGCGGGCCGAGCTGCTCGACGAGTCGCTGGCGATGCTGCCGTACCTGTGGCACGACGAGCCGTTCGAGTTCGAGGGCAAGCACTTCCGGTCCCGCCGGGTGGCCGAGCTGAACCCACCGGCACCGCCGCCGCCGGTCCAGCAGCCTCGGATCCGGACCTGGTGTGTCGGCGCCTGGCCGCGGCGCAAGTCGATGGCCCGCGCTGCGCTGCAGGACGGCTGGATCCCGAACTACGCGCCGGCCGGGGCGACCGAGCAGACCGAGATCACGCCGCAGGTGCTGGCCGACGGGGTCAACTGGATCCGGGAGTACCGCGCGGAGCAGGGTCTGTCGATGGACGGGTACGACGTGGTGATGGAGGGAGTCACCGCGGCCGACGACCCGGACGGGGCGGCGGCCAAGGTCCGGCCCTGGGCCGAGGCCGGTGCGAACTGGTGGCTGGACGCCGACTGGTCCGAGATGGACCCGGTCGTCGTCCGCAAAGCCGCCGAGATCCGCCTCTCGGCCGGACCTCCGCGCATCGACTGAGCCGGAGTGGGCCGCGACCGTACGCTTGAGGGGTGCCCTCCTATCCGACTCGGCTGCCGACCTTGCCAGTCCTGAGTGATGTTGCCGTCGCGGCCGACGGGACGCTGGAGGGGCTGGCAAGTCTGGTCGCGGCCGGTGACATGGTGGTGCTCAGCGGGGCGGGCCTGTCGACCGAGTCGGGCATCCCTGACTATCGCGGCCCGAGTGGCTCGCTGCGCCGGCGGATGCCGATGGCCTACGACGAGTTCGTCGGTACGACGCACGCGCGGCAGCGCTACTGGGCCCGCAGCTACCTGGGCTGGCGGACCATCACCAAGGCCGAGCCGAATGCCGGGCACCGGGCGGTTGCCGCGCTCCAGCGAAGTGGGCTGATCGACGGGATCATCACCCAGAACGTCGACGGCCTGCACCAGGCCGGCGGCGCGCACGATGTGATCGAGTTGCACGGCAGCCTCGACGACGTGATCTGCCTGTCCTGCCGGACGCGGTGCAGCCGGCAGGCGCACGACACCCGGCTCCGCGACGCCAACCCTGACTTCGCCGCCGAGGTCTCGCGGGTCAACCCTGACGGTGACGTCGAACTGGCCGACGATGTCGTGGCGGGGTTCCACCTGGTCGGCTGCGACGGCTGCGGCTCGGACCGGCTCAAACCGGACGTGGTCTTCTTCGGCGAGAACGTCCCACGCGAGCGAGTTGAAGCCTGCTACGCCCTGGTCGACAGTGCGAAGGCTCTGCTTGTCCTCGGCTCGAGCCTGACGGTGATGTCCGGCCTGCGGTTCGTCCGGTACGCCGCCAAGCACGGCAAGGCGGTCGCCATCGTCAACCAGGGCCGGACTCGCGGCGACGGCCACGCCACCCTGCGACTCGACGCCCCGCTCGGCCCGACCCTGACCGCGCTCTGCGCCGCCATGACCTGAACGCGGGCCGGGACCGATGGCGTGGAATGCTGCAGCCATGCGTGTTTGGCACGACCTCGCCGACGTCGACCCGGACCTCGGGCCGACCGTCGTCACCATCGGCAACTTCGACGGCGTGCACCGCGGCCACCAGGCGGTGCTGCGGCACGCCCGGGCGCAGGCCGAGCGGCTCGGCGGCCTGCAGGTGGTGGCGCTGACCTTCAACCCGCACACGATGGTGGTGGTACGACCTGATCACGCCCCGGCCATGCTCACCGGTCCGGAGGAGCGTGCCGACCTGCTCCGTGCCGCCGGTGCCGACGCCGTACTGGTGCTGCCGTTCACTCGCGAGGTGTCGTCGTGGACTCCCGAGGAGTTCATCGACCGGGCCCTCAAGGACGCGCTGCACGCCGAGGCCGTGGTGGTAGGGGAGAACTTCCGGTTCGGCCACCGCGCCGCGGGCAGGGTCGAGACGCTGATCGAGTCCGGGTTGATCGTCGAGGCGTTGCCGCTGGAGGGCGACGGCGGGCCCGAGCACCAGCCCTGGTCGGCGACGTACGTACGTGAGCGGATCGCCGAGGGCGACGTCGAGGCGGCCGCGGAGGCGCTCGGCCGGCCGGTACGGATCACCGGCGGCGTGGTCGAGGGTGATCACCGCGGCCACGATCTCGGTTTCCCGACCGCGAACGTGCCAGCTGAGCCGACCGCCGCGGTGCCGGCCGACGCAGTGTACGCCGGCTGGCTGACCGTACTCGATCAAGTGCCGGGTGGTCCGGCGTACCCAGAACGGCTGCCGGCTGCGGTGAGCGTGGGCACCAACCCGACCTTCGACGGCCTGGACCGGCGGGTCGAGTCACACGTACTCGACCGCGACGACCTCGAACTGTACGGCGCCAGGGTGGCGGTCGACTTCGTCAAGCGGTTGCGCGGACAGGTCCGGTACGACTCGATCGACGACCTGGTCTCCCAGGTCAAGGCCGACATCGACTCGTGCCGCCAGATCCTCGAGGGGTCCTGAGGCCTGGATTCGTTGCGGCGTGACCTCGGCTGGTAACCTTGGCGACGCCGTACCTGCGGCCGCGGACAGAGAGTGCCCGGGTGAGTACCAGCCCCGGTGCGCCGCGCAACGGAATTCGAGAGGAGATCGCGTGTCGGTCGACGCTGCGACGAAGAAGAAGATCATCGACGAGTACGCCACCAGTGACGGCGACACCGGTTCCCCGGAGGTCCAGGTTGCGCTGCTGTCGTACCGCATCGCCGAGCTCACCGAGCACCTCAAGGAGCACAAGCACGACCACCACAGTCGTCGCGGTCTCCTGCTGCTGGTCGGTCAGCGCCGCCGGCTGCTGAACTATCTGTCGAAGAAGGACATCAACCGCTACCGATCCCTGATCGAGCGGCTCGGCCTTCGCCGATGACCCGTCAGGAGCGGCCCCGGATCGCCGGTGGCCGCTCCTGTCACATCCGGCAGACGAACGGCAACTCAGTCACAACTGAATACTGCACAACGAACACCATTAGGACGACGCGGATCGGGACGGGAGTCCGACCGGTCCTCGGTAGTGGCTTTCGGGACAAGCAAGCCCCGCGGGCCTCGATCGAAGACCGGCATCCCCTAGAAAGCTCGCGCCGCTTTTCTCGTCCGACGCGAGAAAGGGGTATCCCGTGACGGGATCCACCAGTGCGCCCATGGAGGGCGCCGACTTCGCCGAGGCCACCATCGACAACGGTCGCTTCGGCACCCGCACCATCCGGTTCGAGATCGGCCGGCTGGCCAGGCAGGCCGCCGGCAGTGCCGCAGCCTACCTCGACGGCGACACGATGGTGCTCTCGGCAACCACCGCCAGCAAGAAGCCGAAGGATCAGTTCGACTTCTTCCCGCTGACCGTGGACGTCGAGGAGCGGATGTACGCGGCGGGCCGGATCCCCGGCTCGTTCTTCCGCCGGGAGGGCCGCCCGAGCGAGGAGGCCATCCTGACCTGCCGGCTGATCGACCGCCCGCTGCGGCCGTCGTTCGTGTCCGGCCTGCGCAACGAGATCCAGGTCGTCGTCACCGTGCTGGCGCTGAACCCGGACGCGCTCTACGACGTGCTGGCGATCAACGCCGCGTCGATGTCCACCCAGCTCGCCGGGCTGCCGTTCTCGGGCCCGATCGGCGGTGTCCGGGTGGCGCTGATCGACGGCCAGTGGGTGGCGTTCCCGACCTACAGCCAGCTCGAGGACGCCGTGTTCGACATGGTGGTCGCGGGCCGCGTGACCGAGACCGGTGACGTCGCGATCATGATGGTCGAGGCCGAATCGACGCCGGGCACCTTCGACGCCGTTGCCGCCGGCAAGCAGGCGCCGACCGAGGAGGTCGTGGCCGAGGGCCTCGAGGCCTCCAAGGCGTTCATCAAGGCGCTGGTCGAGGCGCAGGCCGAGCTGGCCGCGAAGGCAGCCAAGCCGACCGGCGAGTTCCCCGTGTTCCCCGACTACGCCGAGGACGCGTTCGCCGCGGTCGAGGCCGAGGCCGGCCAGCAGCTGGCCCAGGTGCTCACGATCGCCGGCAAGGCCGAGCGGGAGTCCAAGACCGACGAGCTCAAGGCCTTGGTGCTGGAGAAGCTGGCAAGCTTCGAGGGCCGCGAGAAGGAGCTCTCGGCGGCGTTCCGCAGCCTGACCAAGAAGCTGGTCCGGCAGCGGGTACTGACCGACAAGGTCCGCATCGACGGCCGTGGCCTGAAGGACATCCGCCCGCTGTCCGCGCAGGTGCGGGTGCTGCCGCGGGTGCACGGGTCGGCGTTGTTCGAGCGCGGCGAGACCCAGATCCTCGGCGTCAGCACGCTGAACATGCTCCGGATGGAGCAGCAGCTCGACACGCTGTCGCCGGAGACCCGCAAGCGTTACATGCACAACTACAACTTCCCGCCGTACTCGACCGGCGAGACCGGCCGGGTCGGCTCGCCGAAGCGCCGCGAGATCGGCCACGGCGCGCTGGCCGAGCGGGCGCTGGTGCCGGTGCTGCCGTCGCGGGAGGACTTCCCGTACGCGATCCGCCAGGTGTCGGAGGCGATCGGCTCGAACGGCTCGACGTCGATGGGCTCGGTGTGTGCCTCGACGCTGTCGCTGCTGTCGGCCGGTGTACCGCTGAAGGCGCCGGTGGCCGGTATCGCGATGGGCCTGATCTCAGGCGAGGTCGACGGCCAGACCCAGTACGTGGCGCTCACTGACATCCTGGGCGCGGAGGACGCGTTCGGCGACATGGACTTCAAGGTCGCCGGTACCAAGGACTTCGTGACCGCGCTGCAGCTGGACACCAAGCTGGACGGCATCCCGGCAAGCGTGCTCGCCGGTGCCCTGACCCAGGCCAAGGAGGCCCGGCTGACGATCCTGGACGTGATGGCCAAGGCCATCGACGCGCCCGGTGAGATGAGCGAGTTCGCCCCGCGGGTGATCTCGATCCGGGTGCCGGTCGACAAGATCGGCGAGGTCATCGGCCCGAAGGGCAAGATGATCAACCAGATCACCGAGGACACCGGCGCCGACATCTCGATCGAGGACGACGGCACCGTGTACATCGGCGCGACCGACGGCCCGTCGGCCGAGGCGGCGCGGGCCGCGATCAACGCGATCGCGAACCCGACCATGCCGGAGAAGGGCGAGCGCTATCTGGGCACGGTGGTGAAGACCACCAACTTCGGTGCCTTCATCTCGCTGCTGCCGGGCAAGGACGGCCTGCTGCACATCAGCAAGCTGCGCCAGCTGGCCGGTGGCAAGCGCGTCGAGGCGGTCGAGGACGTCCTCCAGGTCGGCCAGAGGCTCCAGGTGGAGATCGCCGACATCGACGACCGCGGCAAGCTGTCGCTGATCCCGGTGATCGAGGAGTCCGAGTCGAAGGCCGGCGGCGACAAGCCGGCCGAGAGCGAGTGACCAGAGGGGTCACCCGTGTACTGCTGAGCCCGGAACAGGGCGGTCCGGTCACCCGGACCGTCCTGCCGTCCGGGCTCCGCGTGCTTTCGCAGGCGGTACCTGGGTTCCGGACCGTCACCTTCGGCGTCTGGGTGGGGGTCGGCTCGCGCGACGAGTCGCCGGGTTTGTCCGGAGCCACGCACTTCCTCGAGCACCTGCTCTTCAAGGGCACCCGGCGCCGCGACGCGCTGGAGATCTCGGCCGCGCTGGACGCGGTCGGCGGCGAGATGAACGCGTTCACCGCCAAGGAGTACACCTGCTACTACGCGCGGGTGCTGGACGCCGATCTGCCGCTGGCGGTCGACGTCATCTGCGACATGATCACCTCGGCGACGCTGGCCGGCGCGGACGTCGAGAGCGAGCGTGACGTGATCGACGAGGAGATCGCGATGCACGCCGACGAGACCGGTGATCACATCCACGACCTGTTCGCCGAGCAGTTGTGGCCGGACTCGCCGCTCGGCCGCCCGATCACCGGTACGCCGTCGTCGGTGGCCGGGCTCTCGCGCACTCAGATCACCGGCTGGTACCGGCGCCGGTACAGGCCGGCCAACATCGTCGTCTCGGTCGCCGGCAACGTCGAGCACACCGAGGTCGTACGGCTGGTCCGCAAGGCGTTCGAGCAGCACTGGGTCACCGACGAGGCGACACCCGCTCCGGTTCGTACCAGCGGTCCGGGGGTACGTCCCGCGGGCGGCGTGACCGTCCACCATCGCGAGATCGAGCAGGCGCACATGGTGCTCGGCATGCCCGGGCTGGTCCGCAACGACCATCGCCGGTACGCCGCCGGCGTGCTGCACGGTGTCGTCGGCGGCGGGATGTCGTCGCGGTTGTTCCAGGAGGTTCGCGAGCACCGCGGATTGGCGTACTCGGTGTTCTCGTTCGGTTCGGCGTACGCCGATGCCGGGATGGTCGGCGTGTACGCCGGGAGCCTGCCGAAGAAGGCGCCGCAGGTGCTGGACGTGATCCGCGAGGAACTTGCGGCGGTCGCCCGCGACGGCGTCACCGCGGAGGAACTCCTGCGTGGCAAGGGCCAGCTGCGCGGCTCGATCGTGATGGGCCTGGAGGACACCGGCGCCAAGATGACCCGGATCGCCAAGGCCGAACTCGTCTACGGCGAACTGCCGACCATCGACGAGATCCTGCACCGCATCGACGCGGTCACCCTCGACGACGTCGCCAGTCTGGCCGCCGAGCTCTATGCCGGCGCACCGGCCCTCACCGTCGTCGGACCCTTCGACCCCACCACGAGCAGCTTCGCCCTCTGACACCGCCGCCGGACCGTGCTGGTCCACGGGGCATGACCATTTGCGTCCGACGAACCCCCATGACCAGGCGCGGATGACGGCGAGTGGTGTCGCTGACGCGAAACGGCGCTCACTGACGGACTGCAACCTGTCAGGTCGCCCAGTTGCCCACTCGCCAGCTCACCTCCGCTATGCGGTTCAGCGGACGCGAGTGGTCAGGTGCGGGTGCCGCGGTGACATTCTTAGGGGATGACGATTCGGGTGGCGGTGCTGGGCGCGAAGGGGCGAATGGGGTCGCAGACGTGCCGAGCGGTGGACGCCGCGGACGACTGCGAACTGGTCGCCGCGCTCGATCTCGGCGACGATCTCGACTCACTGATCGAGGCCAGTCCCGAGGTCGTGGTCGACTTCACCCACCCGGACGCCGTGATGGACAACCTGCGCTGGTGTATCGCCCATGGGATCGACACCGTCGTCGGCACCACCGGTTTCGACGAGGAGAAGCTGACCGCGCTGAGCGACCTGCTGTCCGACGCACCGGACGTGGGTGTGCTGGTCGCGCCGAACTTCTCGATCGGTGCCGTGCTGATGATGCGGTTCGCGCAACAGGCCGCACGGTTCTACGAGTCGGCCGAGATCATCGAGTTGCACCACCCGGACAAGGTGGACGCACCGTCGGGGACGGCCCGGCGTACCGCCGAACTGATCGCCGCGGCGCGCCGGGAGGCGGGTCTCGATCCGGTGCCGGACGCGACCACCACGGCGCTCGACGGTGCCCGCGGCGCGGACGTCGACGGAATCCACGTGCACGGCGTACGGCTGCGCGGGCTCGTCGCGCATCAGGAGGTGCTGCTCGGCGGCACCGGCGAGACGCTGACGATCCGGCACGACTCGCTGGACCGCGAGTCGTTCATGACCGGCGTCCTGCTGGGCGTACGGCGCATCGTCGGCTCACCCGGCCTGACCGTCGGCCTCGAGCACTTCCTCGACCTCGGCTGACGGCCGGCGGCTCGGCAGCAAGCGGACCGGATCCGGTACGGCGGCTGACATGGGACGTCCAGGCGGTTTACCGTTGCCAGACCTGGCCTCCGGGCTGGGCGGGAGCGACGAGGGGTGAGGCCTTGGTTGCAGTCGGCGGCGGTCAGCTGCCGGGCAGAGAACCGCCGGTATTCGGCGATCTGCTCCGGCGGCACCGCCGTGCGGCGGGGATGTCGCAGGAGGACCTGGCCCGGCGTGCCGGGCTGAGCGTCGACGCGATCGCCGCTCTCGAACGCGGCCGTCGCCGTGCGCCGCGGCAGCTGACCGTACGGCTGCTCGCCGACGCGCTGGGGCTCGATCCGGGCAAGCAACGCGCCTTCATTGCCGCCAGCAACGAGTCCGGACCGCAGCTGACCCCGCGCCGGCCACCGCTGCCGCCGGACGAGCTGATCGGCCGGACCGCCGAGATCGACCGGGTGGTGGCGGCGCTGACCGGCCGGGCCCGGCTACTGACGCTGACCGGTCCGGGCGGCGTCGGCAAGACCCGGCTCGCACTCGCGAGCGCGGCGGCGGCCGCACCGGAGCTCGGCGCGACGACCGCCTGGGCGCCGCTGGCATCGGTCGCCGACGCCGCCGGGGTGGCACCGACGGTCGCGGTCGCACTCGGTGTCCGCGCGACCGGTGAGGCGACAGCCGACCAGATCATCGACGCTGTCGGGGCGCAGCGGGTGCTGGTCATGCTGGACAACTGCGAGCACGTCGTCGCCGCCGTAGCCGACCTGGCCGCGGAGTTGCTGACGCGGTGTGCCGGCGTACGGCTACTGGCGACGAGTCGTGAGCTCCTCAAGGTGCCGGGGGAGCAGGTCATGGCCGTCCCTGCGCTGACCGTGCCAGCCGGTGAGTCACCGCCGGCTCAGCTCGGCCGGTCCGCCGCGGTCGAGCTGTTCGTACGGCGTGCCGACGACCGCGGCCAGCGGGTCGCTGACGGCCAGCTGCCGGTGGTGGCCGGGATCGTTCGCCGGCTGGACGGGTTGCCGCTGGCGATCGAGCTCGCAGCGGCGCGGACGAACGTACTGACCGTCGAACAGATCGCCGCCGAGCTGGCCGGGTCGTTCGAACTGCTCGCCGACGACGCCAGCACCGCACCGGCCCGGCAGCGCACCATGCACGACGCGATCGGCTGGAGCTTCGACCTGCTCGATCCCGGGGACCAGCGGTCCTTCGCCACGCTGTCGGTGTTCGCCGGCGGCTGGACCCTGGACTCGGCGGCCGCGGTGCTGTCGAGCAGCCGCCCGGCAGCGCTGTCGGTGCTCGGCCGGCTCGCCGACCGGTCGCTGATCCGGGTCGACCGCAGCACCGGCGAGGCCCGGTACATCATGCTCGCTGTGATCCGCGAGTTCGCCGCCGACCGGCTGGCCGGTTCGGGCCGGCATGACGAGGTGGCCGGGCTGCACGCGTCATACGTGGCCGACCTGCTGGCCAACGCCGATCGCGGGCTGCGCGGTCCGGAACAGGCGATCTGGCTGGCCCGGCTGGAGGCGGAGCTGGAGAACATCCGAGTGGCACAGACCTGGGCGACCGCGGCCGCGCGTGATGATCTCGCCGTCCGGCTCGCCGGTTGCTCGTGGACGTTCTGCTACCTGCGCGGGCATTACGCCGAGGGCCGCGGCTGGCTGGAACGCGCGCTTGCACATGTAGCCCCCGGCACCGTTACCGAGCCGGTGGCCAAGGCATTGCTCGGTGCCGGCACGCTGGCGTTCCTGCAGTGCGAGTACGACGCGGCCGCCGCCCGGCTGGAGCAGGCGCTCGCGGCGTACTCCGAACTCGGCGACGACGCCGGCACGGCGCTGACGATGCAACGGCTCGGCGGGATCGCGCGCGAGCGGGCCGAGTACGACGAGGCCGACCGCCTGCACCGGCGCAGCCTGGAGTTGTACAGCACGCACGGCGACCACTCCGGGATCGCCTGGGCGCACAACCACCTCGGCTTCGTGGCCTGGCTGCGCGGCGATCTCGAAACCGCTGCGAGCGAGTGCAAGACGGCCCGGACCGAGTTCGACGCGCTCGGCGACGGCGAGGGGATGGCCTGGTCGCTGATCAGCCTCGGGGTGGTCGCACAGTACCGGGGCGATCTGGTCGCGGCCGAGGACCTGCTGCGGCAGAGCCTCGACCTGTCGCAGCGGTTCGGGTATCGCGAGGGTGTCGCCTGGTCGCTGAACCAGCTCGGCCTGGTCGAGCGCCGCCGCGGCCGTACCGAACGCGCCGTACACCTGCTCGACGAGAGCCTGGCCGAGCATCGCGACCTGGGCGATCGGTGGCGTACCGCCAGTGTCATCGACGAGTTGGCCGCAGTGGCCCAGCAGCGGGGCCGCTCGGCGTACGCGGCCTTCCTGCTGGGGGCCTCCGACGGGATCCGTGAGCGGATCCGCGCACCGGTCCCGGACTGCGAACGGGCCGATCGCGACGCGACCGTGGCCGCGGTGCGGGAGGCGCTGCCGGCGGCTGAACTGAAAGTAGCGGCGAAAGCCGGACGGGCCGCGCCGCTACACGCTGTGGCCGACGGCTATCCGGCACCGGCCACGTCGAGGGCGTCGAATACCTGATCCGCGGTGTCTCGGCCGGCTGTGCTTACCACCCCCACCACGCCCCCCGCGTGGATCCACTCGCCCAGCCGGCCGATGACATCGTCGGCGACACTCCCCGAGCCGGTCGCCCCGGCTTCCCCTCGGTGCATCACACAGTGTCACCGGCGCGAAGGTCCCGCCCAGCGACATTACCCTGACATCGCCCTGACAACTGGTTTGAGCCGCCGGCCGGATGGGGATTGGCGACCGCTTGTCTCAGGTCAGGTGTCGGTGCTCCGGGGGTCGGTGTGGAGACGGACCTGCTTCACCCGGACCGAGCCGTCGCCGTACAGGTCGAGTTCGCGATGCGCGCCGTCCGGAGCCCAGCCCGCGGCGGTCAGGAACGCCCGCAGCGGGTCGTCGGTCGCGTTCAGCCAGATCGTCGCCCGGCTGAACCCGTCGGCGGCCAAGGTGTCGGCGACCGCGTGGAGCAACCGGGAGCCGTGACCGGCCCGGGTCTCGTCCGGATGTACACGGAACTCCGCTACCAGCGCGTCGGCCGCCGGGTCGGCGTCCGGGTCGTCGGCCGTGGTCGTCGCCGCGAACCCGACCACTCGTTCGTGGTCGAGCGCCACGAGCACCCGGTTGCGCGCCTGGCCGGGGGACAGCAGCGCCTCCCGCCAGGTCTGCGCGAACTGCTCGGTGTCGAGCTGGTCGAGCACTTCGGCCGGGAGCAGGTCGCGGTACGCCGCGCGCCAGGCCGCGACCTGGACGGCGCCGATCGCGCCGGCCTCGGCGGGTAGCGCCAGCCGTACGTGGGTATCCGCGGTCGGGTGCTCGCTCATGTCGCCCATCCTGTCACCGGCATGATGGCGGCCAGGAGGCCTACCTGTCCCACCGATGTGACACTTGCTGGCAGGAATTGGCATCGAGTGTCACACCTGGGCTATGCTGGCCGGCATGAGCGACACCTTCCAGGCGACCATCGACGCCGACGGGCGGATCGAGCCCCGCGACGCGATGCCGGACGGGTACCGCAAGACCCTGGTACGGCAGATCGCACAGCACGCGCACTCCGAGATCATCGGCATGCAGCCGGAAGGGAACTGGATCACCCGGGCGCCGTCGCTGCGCCGCAAGGCGATCCTGATGGCCAAGGTGCAGGACGAGGCCGGTCACGGTCTGTACCTGTACGCCGCGGCCGAGACACTCGGCGTGGACCGGGCCGACCTGCTGGACCTGCTGCACTCCGGCAAGCAGAAGTACTCCAGCATCTTCAACTACCCGACGCTGACCTGGGCCGACATCGGCGCGATCGGCTGGCTGGTCGACGGTGCCGCGATCGTCAACCAGGTCCCGCTGTGCCGATGCTCCTATGGGCCGTACGCGCGGGCGATGGTGCGGATCTGCAAGGAGGAGTCGTTCCACCAGCGGCAGGGCTTCGAGATCCTGCACACGCTGTGCAACGGCACCGAGGCGCAGAAGGCGATGGCGCAGGACGCGCTGGACCGCTGGTGGTGGCCGTCGCTGATGATGTTCGGACCGCCCGACACCGAGTCGACGCACTCCGCGCAGTCGATGGCGTGGGGGATCAAGCGGCACAGCAACGACGACTTGCGGCAGCGGTTCGTCGACATGACCGTGCCGCAGTCACACGTACTCGGGCTTCGGATCCCCGACGACGGACTGCGGTACCACGAGGAGTCCGGCCACTGGTCGTTCACCCAGCCCGACTTCAGCGAGTTGTACGAGGTGGTCAGGGGCAACGGTCCGTGCAACGCCCAGCGGCTCGCCACTCGGGTCGAAGCACACGAGGACGGCGCCTGGGTCCGCGAGGCGGCACAGGCCTATGCCGCCAAGCAGGGGGTGGCAGCGGCATGAAGGACTGGCCGCTGTGGGAGGTGTTCGTACGGTCCCGCCGCGGACTGTCCCACGGACACGTCGGCAGTCTGCACGCACCTGACGCCCAGATGGCGCTGCGCAACGCGCGCGACGTCTACACCCGGCGCCAGGAGGGCGTGTCGATCTGGGTGGTGCCGGCCTCGGCGATCACCGCGTCCAGCCCGGACGAGAAGGACGAGTTCTTCGACCCGGCCGGCGACAAGATCTACCGGCACCCGACGTTCTACGAGATCCCCGAAGGTGTCGAGCATCTGTGAACCAGGATCTGTACGCGTACGTCCTGCGGCTGGGTGACGACGCGCTGATCGCCGCCCAGCGGATGGGCGAGTGGATCGCGCACGCCCCGCAGCTCGAGGAGGACGTTGCGCTCGGCAACATCGGGCTCGACCAGCTCGGGCAGGCCCGGTCGCTGCTCGCGTACGCCGGTTCCCTGGCCGGCAAGTCCGAGGACGACCTCGCATACTTCCGTGACGAGCGGGACTTCACAAACCTGCTTATGTGCGAACGGCCGAACGGCGACTTCGCGGTTACCATGGCCCGCCTGCTGTATTTCGCTACGTACCAGCATCTGTTGTACGAAGCGTTGCAGGGCTCGTCGGACGAGATACTCGCCGGTGTCGCGGCGAAGGCGGTCAAGGAGGTCGCGTACCACGTCGACCACGCGACCCAGTGGGTGGTACGGCTGGGCGACGGTACGGACGAGAGCCACCGGCGGATGCAGGCCGGACTCGACACCATGTGGCCGTACACCGAGGAGCTGCTGGTCACCGATGACCTGATCGGCCGGCTCGCTGGTACAGCGGTCGACCCGGCCGGGTTCGCGGACGAGTGGCGCCGGCGGGTTGCCGCCGTGGTGGAGGAGTCGACCTGCGCGCTGCCGGAGGCGACCTACCAGCACACCGGTGGCCGCGACGGCAAGCACACAGAGGCGATGGGGTACCTGCTCGCCGAGATGCAGCACGTCGCCCGCTCACATCCGGGGGCGACATGGTGAGCGGCATTCGCGAGGCTGTGGCGCAGGTACTCGATCCCGAGGTGCCGGTCCTGACGATCGAGGATCTCGGCGTGCTGCGGGATGTACGTGTCGACGACGGCAAGGTGACGGTGGTGATCACGCCGACGTACTCGGGCTGTCCGGCGATGGACGTGATCCGGCGCCGGATCGAGGAGACGCTGGTTGCCGAGGGCATCGAGTCGTACGACGTCGAGACCGTGCTCTCACCGGCCTGGACCACTGACTGGATGAGCGCCGAGGGCAAGCGCAAGCTGACCGAGTACGGCATCGCGCCGCCGACCGGTCATCGCCCGGTCTCGTCCGGGCCGAGAGCGCTGAGCCTGACGGTTCGTTGCCCGCTGTGCGGATCGCCGGACACCACCGAGCTGAGCCGGTTCGGATCGACCGCGTGCAAGTCGTTGTGGCGGTGCAACTCGTGCCGCGAGCCGTTCGACCACTTCAAGGTGCACTGATGCCTCCGGCCGTCAGGCGCAGGCATGCCGTCTTCCACCCGCTCGCGGTCAAGGACATCGAGCCGCTGACCGACGACTCGGTCGCGATCACCTTCGACGTGCCGCCCGAGCTCAAGGATGAGTTCGACTTCACCGCGGGGCAGCACCTGAATATCCGTACTGCCGGCGCCGGCGACGACACCCGGCGCAGCTACTCGATCTGCTCACCGGCCGGGTCCGGCGTGCTGCGGATCGCGGTCAAGCGGCTCCCCGGTGGTGTGTTCTCCTCGTACGCCGCGACCGGGCTGAAGGTCGGCGAGATCATCGACGTGATGACGCCGCTCGGCCGGTTCAATACCCCGCTGGACCCGTCACACGACAAGCACTACGCCTTCGTCGCCGCCGGCAGCGGGATCACGCCGGTGCTGTCGCTGATCTCGACGACGCTCGAAGTCGAGCCGAAGAGCCGGGTGACCCTGCTGTACGGCAACCGGACCGCCGGGTCGGTGATGTTCGCCGACGAACTGGGCGACCTCAAGGACAGGTACGCCGACCGGTTCCACCTCGTGCACGTGCTGTCCCGCGAGTCGACCGAGGTCGAACTGTTCAACGGGCGGATCGATCCCGAACGGCTGGCCCGGATGCTCGACACGATCCTGCCCCTGGACACCGTCGACGACTGGTTCCTCTGCGGGCCGTACGCGATGGTGGTCGGCGCGCAAGAGGTGCTGCAGGCGCGCGGGGTCGAGCGCGGCCACATCCACGCCGAACTGTTCCACGTCGGTGACATCCCGGCGCCGCGCAGCGAGGAGCCGCCGCCGGCCGACGAGGACGCGGCCCAGGTGACGGTCGTGCTGGACGGACGGCGTACCACCTTCCCGCTCACCGAGCACGGCAAGGCGGTGCTGGACGCGACGCTCGCCGTGCGCTCGGACGCGCCGTTCGCGTGCAAGGGCGGGGTCTGCGGCACCTGCCGGGCCAAGCTCGTCGAGGGCACGGTCCGGATGGACACCAACTGGGCGCTCGAGCCCGACGAGGTCAGGGCCGGGTACGTGCTCACCTGCCAGTCGCACCCGACCAGCCCGAAGGTCACCCTCGACTACGACGCCTGACTCACCGGCGGCGGCCGTGCATCTCCTGCTCGAGCCGGAAGGTCGCGCCGTTGTCGTCGGAGATCTCGCCGCGCCAGACGAACGTGTCGGCGGTGATGTCGTTGAACGACCAGCGGATCGGCCGGCCGTCGCGCTCGCGGCCGTACTGCATGATCCGGTCGCCGTCGCGGCGGCCGATCAGGCTGCAGTACGAGTTCCAGCGCGGCGCCAGCCACTCCACCCGCCAGGCGTCGATCGCCGGGTCGTAGGCGCGCAGGGTGGTGCCGAACCCGCGCTCCGGTGAACCCCACAGGTCCTGTACGGCTGTCTCTTATACACATCTCCGAGCCCACGAGACTTCACT
>JBKPSJ010000283.1:0-6739 GCA_046765875.1 Actinomycetota bacterium | reverse complement strand
ACGTTGCGCAGGCCCTCGCGGACCAGCGCCTGCGCGAGCACGGTCGCCGTCGTCGTACCGTCTCCGGCGACGTCGTCGGTCTTCTTCGCGACCTCCTTGACCAGCTCGGCCCCGATCTTCTCGAACGGGTCCTCGAGCTCGATCTCCTTGGCGATGCTCACGCCATCGTTGGTGATCGTGGGCGCGCCCCACTTCTTCTCCAGCACCACGTTGCGACCCTTGGGGCCAAGGGTCACCTTCACGGCGTCGGCGAGGGTGTTCATCCCCCGCTCGAGGCCGCGGCGCGCGTCCTCGTTGAACGAAATCAGCTTCGGCATTCTCCGCGAGTCCTCCCGCGTCGAGTTGTTTACCGACGGCCCGATGCCCGCGACGGACGACCGCGGCCCAGACGGTCACGTCCCGCCGGGGTCCGGGGCCTCATCGAGACCGTCTCCGGTCACACCATCCAGGCGCGAGTGTTATCACTCTCGACCGATGAGTGCTAACCAAGTATTAGCACTCGACCCAAGCGAGTGCAAGCTAGCCCCAGGCGCTCGTACCGGTGCCCTGTCGGCTGCCACGAGTGACCGATAGTGTGCTCCGCGTGGCCACCGTGACCGCCCGGGATCTGCTCCGTTCCGCCGACGACGTACTGGGTCTGCTGCGTTCGGCCGAGGGTGCGGACTGGTCGGCACCGGCCACCGGCCTGAAGTGGACCTGCCGGGAGACCGTCGAGCACATGGCCGACGCCACCTTCACCCTCGCCGGCCAGCTCGGGCCGGGGCAGCCGGTCGACGACTGGGTCGCGTTCGGCTGGTCGCGGCGCCGCGACAAGGGCCTCGGCTCGACCATCTACGGCCTTGACGACGCGACGGCGGAACAGCTCTGCCAGGTCGTCGACTCGACCACCGGGATGCTGGCCGCGCTGGTCGACACCCGGCCGACGTCGTGGCGGGCGTACACGGCATGGGGAGGCGAATCCGACCCCGAGGGCTTCTGCGCGATGGGGGTGGTCGAGCTGATCGTCCACCTGCACGACGTGTCCGAGCCGCTGGACATCGACTGGACGCCGGACGAAGAGCTCTGCGACCGGGTGTTGCGACGGCTGTCCACCGACGCGCCGACCGACACGCCGCGCTGGCAGACGCTGCTATGGGCCACCGGGCGCGGCGAGATCGACGGCCGGGAGCGGCTCACCGAGTGGGCCTGGGACGGCCGCCCGCGGTCCTAGGGGTGGTTGGAGCCTGCCCCTGAGGGTCGTCCCAGGGTGGGTTCGGTACCGATCCGGATACTGCGGACGACTCCGGAGCACCAATCTAGGTGTCATGACCAACAACAACGCCTTCTCCGGCATGACCCTCCGACGCTCTCGCGAGCACCGCATGCTCTCCGGCGTGTGCGGCGGCATCGGCGAGTACCTCAACATCGACCCGACCCTGGTTCGGATCGGCGTCGTCGCGCTGACGCTGTTCACCGGCGGCACCGGCCTGCTCGCGTACGGCATCGCGTGGATCGTGATGCCGGAGGCGGACGGCACCCCGACCTACCGGCAGGTCCAGGAGCAGGTCGACAAGCACATCCGCCGCCCTGAGGACGACATCGCGGCGCGGATCTACACCGACGAGCCCGCTCCCGCCGCCAACGGCACCGCTAAGACCGGCAGCACCGACGGCAACGGCAAGCCCGCCGCCTGAGGCACATCCGAGGGAAGGCGTATATGACGTGCCCCGCGGTCATCCCCCGGCCGCGGGGCACACCCTTGTCCGGACGCCGAACTGATGCGTGCCGCCCGGCGGGCGCTCGGCGAGCTGGCCAACCCGCGCCAGCCTGACGTCAGCGGGACAACTCGGCGGACAGTACTGTCGCGCTTCGGGTGAGGGTTTCGACGGCGAGATCGGGCTGGTCGGCGAAGACGGCGTCGACCCCGGCGGCGACGTAACGGGTCAGCTCCGAGGCGAACGTGTGGCCGGACGGGAGGAAGCGCGGCTCGGAACGAAACGTCCAGGCGGCGACGGCCAGCCCGGCCTGGTGGGCGTGGGTCACCAGCCCGCTCGGCTCGGCGAGCGAGCCGTCCTGGCGACGCGGAATCACCAGCTCCTTGTGCGCCCCGAGGATCTGTGCGTACGTCGAGATCTCGCGCAGCCCGGCGGGTGTGATCAGGTCGGCGTACGTTCGTCCCTCGCCCGACCCGACGAAGTCGTACGGAGCACCGCCGTCGTCGACCAGTTGGACGAGCAGGACGCCGGTCATCACCGCAAGCCTGCGCAGGCTGGACGGCTCGAAGGACTGGACGATCGCCTGGCCGTCGGCCGTGTTCAGCCCGAGGGCGATCAGCCGTTCGGCGAGCAGTTCCTCCAGCGGCAGGCCGAGCCGGCGGAAGTGGGTCGGGTGCTTGATCTCCGGGTACACCCCGATCGGCCGGCCGAGCCGGGCCGACTCCCGTCGCGCCAGCGTGACGATCTCGTCGAAGGTCGGGATGTACTCCTGGCCGTCGTACGCGGTGTTCGACGCGCGCAGGTGCGGCATCCGCTCCCGGGCGCGCAGCGTGCGTAGCTCGGCATACGTGAAGTCCTCGACGAACCATCCGGTGACCGCGGTGCCGCCGACGATCTTGGTGATCCGGCGGTCGGCGAACACGGCCTGATCGGCCACGTCGGTGGTCGCCGAGATCTCGTTCTCGTGCCGCGCCACGAGGACGCCGTCGAGGGTCGCGACGAGGTCCGGTTCGAGATAGTCCGCACCCAGTTCGGCGGCCAGTTCGTACGCCGCGAGCGTGTGTTCGGGACGGTATCCGCTCGCTCCCCGATGCGCGATCACAAGCACGCGTCCAGGGCACCCGGAGCAGATGGCGGACATGGAACCCGGCACCGAACTCCAGGTGAAACCGGCGCGACGAGCGGTCGGAAAACCCGGTGCGAGGTGCCGGTTCCGGTCCCTAGCCTAGATGGGTTATGCGTCAACTCCCGCTCGCCGATCCCGGCATCCCGGATCACCGCTCGCCCGCCCGCTACCTGTGGTGGGTCGCGAGAGGGCAGGCCGGCACGCTCTTGGGCGGAATGACTTTCGGCGTGCTGTGGATGACGTCGCAGGCGTTCGCGCCGGCGATCCTCGGCCGTGCGATCGACGAAGGCGTTGCCGCGGGCAACAGTCGCCGGCTGCTGTTCTGGTCCGCGCTGCTCGCCGCGGTCGGCTGCGTACAGGCCGCCGCCGGGATCATGCGGCACCGGTACGCGGTGGTGAACTGGCTGACCGGTGCGTACCGCACGGTCCAGGTGGTGACCCGGCACTCGGCCGACCTCGGCGCGACCCTGCCGAAGAACCTGGCCACCGGCGAGGTGGTCAACGTCGGCGCCAGCGACCTGGCGCATGTGGGCAACGTGCTCGAGGTCAGCGCCCGGTTCGCCGGTGCGATCGCGGCGTTCATCACCGTCGCGATCATCCTGCTGACGTCGTCGGTGACGCTCGGACTCGTGGTCCTGATCGGCGTACCGGTGATGCTGTTCTGCCTTGGTCCGCTGCTCAAACCGTTGCAGCGGCGCCAGTTCGCCCACCGCGACGCTGTCGGCGAGCTGAACTCGCTCGGCTCGGACATCGTCTCCGGCCTGCGTGTGCTGCGCGGGATCGGCGGCGAGGAGTCGTTCGCGCGGCGGTACCGCGCCGAGTCGCAGCAGGTCCGCGATGCCGGGGTCAAGGTAGCGCGGATCCAGTCGACGCTGGACGCGGCGCAGGTGCTGCTGCCCGGTGTGTTCGTCGTGATCGTCGTCTGGCTGGGCGCACGCTTCGCGCTGCAGGGCGAGCTGAGTCCGGGCAGCCTGGTCGCCTTCTACGGCTACGCGACGTTTCTTGTGATGCCGCTGCGAACGGCGACGGAGTATGCGGACAAGCTGATGCGCGGACTCGTCGCGGCCGGGCGGATCAACCGGGTCCTTGAGCTGCGACCCGAGATCGCCGATCCGGCCGAGCCTGTCATGCTGCCCGAGCGTGGCGACCTGGTCGACGCAAGATCCGGGCTGGTCGCGCGCGACGGCCTGCTCACCGCGGTGGTCGCCGCCGAGCCCGAGCGCGCCGCCGCCTTGGCCGACCGGCTGGGACGGTACGACGACGGCGGGGTGAGCTACGGCGGCGTGGCCCTGGCCGCGGCCACGCGGGGCTCGGTCCGCGAGCGGATCCTGGTCAGCGATACCGGATCGCAGCTGTTCACGGGTGCGCTGCGGCAGGAGCTCGCGACGTCCGAGAGCGTCAGCGACGCAAAGCTCATGGCCGCGATCCACACCGCGTCCGCGGAGGATGTACTGGTCGCGCTGCCGGACGGGCTGGACGCCGAGGTCGAGGAGAAGGGCCGGTCGTTCTCCGGCGGCCAGCGGCAGCGGCTGATCCTGGTCCGCGCGCTGCTGGCCGATCCGGCGGTGCTGGTGCTGGTCGAGCCGACCTCCGCGGTCGACGCGCACACCGAGGCGCGGATCGCGGACCGGCTGCGCGCACACCGGGCCGGGCGGACCACAGTGGTGGTGACGTCCAGCCCGCTGCTGCTGGACCGGGTCGACGAGGTCGCGTTCGTGGCGGCCGGGCGTGTCGTTGCCAGCGGCAACCACCGCGACCTGCTGGCGACCGAGCCGGGGTACCGCGCAGTGGTGACCCGCGAGACCGAGGACGAGCAACTGGAAGGAGCACGGGCATGAGGCAGACGCTGCCGGTGGCCGACACCGCCGCCGTCGTCCGGTACGCCCGTGCGCTCGCCCGGCGGCACCCGCGGTCGCTCGCGATCACGATCGGCCTCCACGCGGTGGCGACCATCACCGGCCTGGCCGCTCCCCCGCTGATCGGCAAGCTGGTCCAGGACGTCCAGCAGGGGACCACTCAGGCCCATGTCAACTCGGTGATCGCCGCCATTGCGGTGTTCGTGGTGCTCCAGTCGGTGTTGGTCCGGTGGGCCCGGTTCCGCTCGTTCGCGCTCGGCGAGCAGGTGCTGGCCGAGCTCCGCGAGGACTTCGTCGACAACGCCCTCGCGCTGCCGATCGGTACCGTCGAGCGGGCCGGCACCGGCGATCTGCTGTCGCGAACCTCCCGCGACGTGGACGCGCTGTCCCGGACGGTGCGGTTCGCGGTGCCGGAGACGCTGGTCGCCCTGGTGACCACCGTGTTCACCGTCGTAGCCACCCTGCTGGTCGGTGTGTGGGTGCTGGCGCCGCTGCTCGCGATGGTGCCGGTGCTGGCGCTGAGCACCAGGTGGTACCTGCGGTACGCCAAAGACGGCTATCTGCGGGAGAACGCGGCGTACGCGCAGATGACCAGCTCGCTGGCCGAGACCGTCGAGGGTGCGCGCACGATCGAGGCACTGCGGCTGCGCGACCACCGGGTGCGCACCGGCGACCGCGACATCCGGGGCTCGTACGACGCCGAGCGGTACACGCTACGTCTGCGCACGATCTGGTTCCCGATCGTCGAGATCGGCTACCTGGTGCCGGTCATCGGCACGCTGCTGTTCGGCGGCTGGCTGTACATCCAGGGGCACGTCTCGCTGGCCGCGGTGACCGCCGGTGTGCTGTACGTCCAGCAGCTGATCGACCCGGTCGACCGGCTGATCTCGTGGATGGACGAGCTCCAGGTCGGCGGCGCCTCGCTGGCACGTCTGCTCGGCATCACCGGCGTACCGGACGACCGAACTCCGACCGGCCGGCACCCGCACGGCGAGCTGATCGAGGCGGGCGAGGTGCGGTTCTCGTACGTCGACGGCCGCGACGTGCTGCACGGTGTGGACCTGGTCGTACGCCCGGGCGAACGACTGGCGATGGTCGGGCCGTCCGGTGCCGGCAAGTCGACCCTCGGCCGGCTGGTCGCGGGCATCCACCCGCCGCGGACCGGCCACGTCACCGTCGGCGGCGTCGGCATGACCGAGCTCGAGCTACCCGACCTGCGCCGCCAGGTTGCACTGGTAACGCAGGAGCACCACGTCTTCGTCGGCACGTTGCGGGACAACCTTGTAATGGCGCGTCAGGACGCGACCGACGCCGAGTTGCTCGACGCGCTCGACGCCGTCGACGCGCGGGAGTGGGCGGAGGCGCTGCCCGACGGGCTGGACACCCAGGTCGGCTCGGGCGCGCGAGCGCTGACGCCGGCGCAGGCGCAGCAACTGGCGCTGGCCCGGCTGGTGCTGGCCGACCCGCACACACTGGTGCTCGACGAGGCGACCTCGCTGATCGACCCGCGTGCCGCTCGGCATCTGGAGCGTTCGCTGGCAGCGGTACTCGAGGGCCGAACGGTGATCGCGATCGCGCACCGCCTCTACACGGCCCACGACGCCGACCGGGTAGCGGTAGTCGAGGACGGCCGCATCTCCGAGCTGGGCACGCATGACGAACTGGTGGCACGCCAGGGCCCGTACGCGGCCCTGTGGACCTCCTGGCACGGCTGACGCTTCTATGTGTGTCAAGTGGCCATCGTGGTGTTGAGGCTGCGGTAGAGTTCGCGGGCGATGTAGCGCTTGAGGCAGCGGCGGATTTCGGGGTCGGTCTTGCCTTCTGCACGGCGCCGGGTGATGTAGGCGTGGGTGCGCTGGCAGCTGCGCCACCGGGTCAGAAGGATGTCGTGTAGGGCGCGGTTGAGGTGGCGGTCGCCGCCACGGTTGAGCCGGTGCCGGATGGTCCGGCCGCTGCTGGCCGGGATCGGGCTGGCGCCGGCGAGTGCGGCGTAAGCGGCGTCGTTGCGGCAGCGGCCCGGGTGGGACCACGACACGATGGCCTGGGCGGCGCTGACCGGGCCC
>JBKPSJ010000282.1:0-10707 GCA_046765875.1 Actinomycetota bacterium | reverse complement strand
CTCTCTATCCGGGCGGCGGCGGCGCCGCCCGCGCCCGCCCACGACTACACCGGCAGGAAGCGAGGCGCCCCCGCCCCCCGGTATGAGTCCCACGTCCACATCCGTGGCCACTATGGGACCAGGATCGACCGGGATCACTGGGTCATCGAGGTCGTCCCCAGGGTGAGGGTTGGCCCCAAGGGATCGGCCGAGACGATGGCGCATCCCGAGACTTACCGGCTCAACCGCGTCTCCACCAAGACGCGCGACGGCCGGACCCGACGGACCAGCCCGAATCAGCTGAGCCCGGAAGACTACGAGAAGCTGCTGGAGCGGGTGTACTTCAGCGTCGCCACCGAGATCTACCGGCAGATCACCAGGGACGTGCAGCACAAGATCGACCTCCTGCCCACGAGCTACCTGCGGGCCACCGCCTACCTCCACGAGGCGGAGGACTACGCTAGGTCGAACACCCTGGTCGCGTTCGACGAGGCGGAACGGCTGTTTGAGGCGGCGATCAGGCTCTACGATCCTGCCAGGCGGCCCTGGCCTACATCGGTGGTCCGCTGGCCAGGACACGCGCTGCGGCGGGTGGCGGCCGTCGCCGTCAGGCATGCGCGGCGGCTTGTGGCGTTCGCGTGGAAACGGGCAGCCAAGACCGACCTGATGGTGGCCAGGGCCGAGACCGGCTACGCAAACGTGCTGCTGGACCGGCGCAGCCTGGCCGGGATGTCCGGATACCGCCTCAATCCCATCTTCGAGTCTCGTCCAGTCGCCCAGCGGGCGATCGACAAGCTCCACGGGCTTCCCAGGGACGTGACGGGCATCCCGGAGTGCCTATTCGACGCCCACGTGACGCTGGCGCTTTCCTGGGCGTCCATCGGCTCGGTGGAGCAGGCCCGAAAGAATCTGGAGGAGGCCCGCCGGCTGCTCCCCACCCGCGCCACCATCGACGCGAGGTTCGCCTACGCCGCCGGGGTCATCGAGACCCGGCCGCGATCGAAGCAACTCCGGTTCCAGCGGGCGGTCGAGCTGGACCCGGCGTCGGAGTCGGCGCAGTTCGCCCTCGCGTTCGAGACCGAGAAGCTTTGGCGCACCAAGCCGGAGCTGGAGACCGACGTGGCCCAGATCACCGTCGATGAGTACGAGCGGGTCCTGACCTTGAACCCGGGGAACATCGTGGCGTGGGGGAATCTCGGCTACGTTCATTGGCTCCTCGCGGACGGCGACGGGAAAGGCAAGCGGCTCGATCAGTCCCGCGACTACTTCGAGCGGGGCCGTGATTACAAGGAGATCAAGCGCGAGACGTACGTCGCCGACATCGACTACGGCCTGGCTCGGGTGGCGGCGGAGACCGGCGACTTCAACCAGGCGTACAAGTACTTCATGAGTGCGCTCACCGCCCACATGGCCCAGTCGACGGCGCAGAGCGCCACCGACAGCTGGTCCTCGCTGTCGGAGTACCTCTTCGTCCGGATCGACCTCCCGATCCTGGAACGGTTCGAGCGCTACAAGAACGAAGTGGAACGGCTGCACAGCGACCACACGCTCGCCCCGCAACGCGTCCGCGACTCGGTGCTGGCCTTCGTCGTCAATGACTACGGGGAGGCCTGTTACAACTACTACAAGCGCTCGTACGACGAGCGGTACCTTAGGCTGGCTCGGGAGAACTACCACCGGTCGGCCAGCCTGGACCCGTCCTACGCCATCCCCCGCCACAACCTGTATCTCCTCAGCAAGGAGGAGAACCCTCGCCAGGCCGAGCGCGACGCCGAACAGCTGTACGAGATCGAGCCGGACTGGTTTGAGGCGAAGCTCGCCATCATGTGGAAGTACGCGGGGCATCACGAGCGGAAGACGCACGACGCATATAAGGTCCTCCGCCAGCAGGAGGACTGGGTGCGCGGGTGGGCCAAGGCGTCGCGGGCAGCCACCGACGAGGAGCGTCAGGCCATCGTCTTCGAGCCGTCCCAGACGGAGGAGCTGCCCAACCAGCTGACGCCGTACGAGAAATCCAAGGAGGCGCGCTCCAAGAGCACCCAGGCGGAGCTGCTGCTGGAGAGCGCCACCGAGCTGACCGAGCTGACACGCCAGCACAGGAGCCTGCTCGAGGAGCGCGAGCAGGACCGTCAAGAGGCGCTGATGATCCTGCGGCAGCTCGTCCCGCATCAGTGGCTCTGGCGGGGCCGGCTGATCCGTCGCCTGACGCCGGAGAAGGTCCTGATGAGCAGGGCCATGCTGTTGCGCAGGTGGCGGCTCGACAAGGAATGGCGGTGGGAGCGCGAGTTCGACAACGTCCATGTCAAGGCCCTCTACGAGTGGGGCCGCGTACAGTTCTCCCTGGAGAGCTCCCGGTCCCCGTCCGAGAGGATCTTCAGGCACATCGAGGCGCACTTCTGGCATGACAATTTCTACATCCTGCAGAGCCTCCGCCAGCAGCTGGATCAGCGGCTGCAGGAGGTCATGATCGACCGGCGGGTGCCCGTCCGTGTGCTGCGGGCCAGGGGAAACCCACTCGGGCTCCGGGCCGTGGCCTGGCCGTACCTGGTGCGCCTGCGGCGGCTGTGGGACGCCGAGCTCCGCTATCAGCGGAAGATCGACGGGTACAACCGGATCCTGGCCGGCACCCTGCTGTCCAGGCTGCACGACGATCCGACGAGCTACTGGGCCCTGTCCGGGGTGACCGACGGCCTCACCACGGTCACGCGGGGAAAGGTCGGCGAGCTCACGGTCTGGTACTCGACCCTCAACCGGCGGGACCGCCGGAGGTTCCTGCTGCGCGTGCTGGACGGCGGCCAGTCCGTCCGCTCGCCCGCGCTCTACCGGTGGGTGGGTAACCAGTTGGTGGCGTTTCGCAGGGAGCTGGACGACCGCAAGGCGCTGGCGCATCTCCTGGAGAAGGCCGCTGACGCCAGCGCCCGCAAGGACGCAGAGCAGGCCGACAAGATCAGACGCCAGCTCAAGGCTCGCCACTGGCGCGGCCTGGAGGGGACGGACCTGAGAACGTGCAGGCGGGTGCTGAAGGCACGCGACCGAGACGCGCTGTTCCGCATCGCGAAGCAGATACGCCCGGACGACGACCTAGACGACTCGAAAGCGGCTGAGGACCGTCTCCGCGAGGCCGAGGTCAAGGCCTATGAGAAGGCCCTGGCGTCAGACGACCCAACGCTAGTTTGGACGGTGGTGGAGCCCCTGCAGCGCCTTGGCGAGCAGGAGCAGAGCCGGCAGGCCCTGAAGGCCTACGGCAAGGCCATGGGCCATTCTCGCGACGTGACCACCCTCTGGACCCTCGCCGACGGGTACAAGAAGGTGGAGGACTGGAAGGCCGCCAGGGAGACTTTCCAGCAGGCGCTGAAGGCCGACGACGAGGCCGCCCAGGAGCACGGTAAGCGCGTCCGTCATGCCGACCTGTACCGCTGGGAGATGGCCCGCGCCCGCTGGGGCGAGGGGAGCTACCGCGAGGCATTCGCGGAGCTGGAGCTGGTCACGGGCGACGCCCCCGAGTGGCACAGACAGCCCCCCGACCGCGACGAGCTCGCGGTCTGGACGAGGTTCGTGTCCGAGCTCCTTGCCCAGCAGGCCATCCCTGACGCCAAGGCCTACCACGCGCTCAGGACCCGGCTGGAGCGCCGCCAGCGATCCGTGCCTGGTCCGGACCCGCAGCCGGCGCGCCGCGACGCCGGCGGAGCCCTGCTCCGGCTGGTCCGGGCGCGACGGGACGGGACGGGCGGGCCGACCTGGTCGGTGCCGGACCGGAAGGCGGGCGAGCGCGAGACGCTGCCGATAGTCACTCCGATCATGCTGCACGCCGACTCGGCGCTCTTCCCCGAGCGCGAGAAGCTACCCATACGTAAGCTAACCGCCGCCTACACGAAGCTGACCGCGGAGATCGAGAAGCAGATGGGCGTCCGGATACCGGGCGTGGTGATCCGCGCCAGCGAGGACAACCGGCACAAGGGACGCCGGTACGTTGTGAAGCTTCACGAGATTCCACTCTTCTCTGAGACTGCCCCGCGGACCCACGCCGAGCAGCGCATCGTGGCCGGCGGGATCGGCCCGGTGGTACGGCGATATCTCGACACCTACCTGGGCCACGCCGAGGTGCAGGAGCTCCTGGACCAGCTGGAGGCCACCGCACGATCCGGCGACGCGCGGATCATCGCCCCGGCGGTGTCGTCGGCGGGTGCCGACCGCCTCCGCCTGGTGCAGGTCCTCCAGCGATTGGTGCGAGAGGCCGTACCGGTAACCCGGCTGGAGGACATCCTGAAGGCCATCACCCGGTCCGATGCCCAGGCGGAGGTTGACGAGGTGGTGGACAGGGTGCGAACGGCGCTCGTCGAGCAGCTCCCGCGGACGACCACAGGCATCGGCCTCGGTCCTGACTGGGAGGCGACGGTCCAGCGGTGGGTGCAGCATGTGGACGGGAAGCGGTTCCTGGCCATCCCGGTCGGCGACAAGGGCCACTACGAGCGCCTGCTCGCAGCGATTGGGCCGGCCACCTCGGCCGTCCCGGGAGCGGTCATTGTCGTCCGCGACGACCTGCGCCGCTTCGTGCGCCGGCTCGCGGCGCCGCGGTTTCCCTCCGTCCCGGTGTTGGCACGCGGCGAGTGGGACGGATCCCCCGCTGCGCTCCGGCAGCTGGAAGCGCCGGCGGAGCTGGTGAGGGTTGAATGATGGACGTCCCCAGCCTGGCCATCCCCCCCCTAGTCCCCGTCACGGTCGAGGTGCCTCCGCCGCTGGCGGCCGCGTCGACTTGGCCCCTCGTTGTGCTGCCCACGATCGAGGCCGACCTCAAGGGGCGACTGCAACGGCTCGGCCTAGCCAGCGAACCCGAGGTGCGCCTGCACCCGGGCGAGCCTACCCGGGCGGTCAGGGTGCGCGTGCACGGGCGGCTGCAACCGTTCGCGCCGGAGCTGATGACGCGCGTATGGCTGGCGGTCGCCCCGAACCGCGCCGACGTACCGCGACGGCAAGCACCGCCGTCGCAGAATGGCTTCCCGGACGGCTGGTTCACCAGCTTCCTGGAGGAACTCACGGCCGCGGACGCCGCTGACGAGGACTGGAAGCTGGCCCTGCGATTCGTCGGTCAGCTGGCGGTTGAGGTCGCCTTCGAGCGGCCCGAATGCCTGCTTGGGCCGGTCCAGCCCGGAGAGGGACCCGTGTCGGACAGCGCCCGCGAGACGCAGGAGGAGCTGCTGGCGTTCGGGCTGCTGCCGAGCGCCGAAGCCTTGGCGGAGGCACTGGCCGACGGCGAACGTACCGCCAGGCCGGTGCGGGACACCGTCGAGGCGCTTGCCGCCTGGCGGCCGGATCACGTCGAGATCCTGGTCTCTGCGGCCCTGTTCCGCCAGCTCGTCACCGGTGATGTGGAGGAGCCGACCCTGCCGGTGTACTCCGAGCGCATCGCAGAGGACGTGCGCGCCGCATTCACGCGGATGGAGCGCAAGCTGTTCGAGGATCTTGGCCTCCGGGTCCCCAACCTCGTCCTGCGGCGTGAGAACGACCTGCCGGAGCGTGTGCTGAGGCTCACCGTGAACAACCTGGTGACCCCTCCCGTGCCGGTCTCGTCACCGGCGAGCGACGTCGGTGCCGAGCTGCGCCGGCAAGCCGGCCGGCTGCTCGGCATCGAAGACGTGGAATGGGCCTTGGCCCGGCTGGCCGAGGTCTTCCCTAAGCTGGTGTCCGCCACCCTGGAGCGTATAGCCCTCGGGGACCTGACACGGGTCCTGCGCGCCCTCCTGGAAGAGCAGGTGACCATCCGCGACCTGCGGGCGCTTCTCGAGCGGCTGGTGCAGTACGACACCATCCCCGTGGACGCCCACCGGCATGTCGTGCTCGACGACCGCCTCCCTGTCCCCGGCGAGCCGTCCGCACCTCCCGGCCCGCTATGGAGCCGGTACCTGGCGTTCGTGCGGAGCGGAAGCGGCCTCCGCAACCGCCTGACCCACGGCTACCGGCTGGGAGACCTCGTCGCCAAGCGGCTGTGCGCCATCCGCTTGCCCGAGCAGCTTGAGGAACGCCTCCACGAGACGGTCGCTGCGGATCGCGGGCCTTCCAGTGCCCAGAGCGTGTCGGAGGAGTTGCGGGAGGAGGTGCTGGCCGCGGTCTGGCAGGCACGCTCCCGCCTCCCCGAGCGCACCACCCGCTTCGTCTTGCTGGTCCGCGACCCCCTGACCCGCCGGGTGGTCCGCGACCAGATAGCCGGGGAGCTCCCCGAGGTCCCGGTCGTCGCGGAGGCGGAGCTGCGCCAGGATGTCAGGACCGTGGAGGCCGATGGGCACCACCCACCCACGGACACCCCGGCGCCACCGAGCCAGCCGACCGTCCGCCCCAGCCGGCGAGGGCAGCGCGTCCCGAGGATCCCGCACAGCCTGCCACACCGCGGCGTCTAGGACATGTCGACAGACTTGCTGACTGGCATTGACGAGGACCGTCGGTCACAACGCCTAACTTCGTCCCTCACGGTCCGTATCAACCTGCGGAAACGCTGGTCCGCACAGCGATGAGCCGACCCTTACTCGCACGGAGGTGTTCTCGTGGGCACCTTGACAATTGGCCTGACGCTTGTCCGTCGAGACCCACGACCGAACCGCAACTCACCCCCACCCGCATGGTCCGGCAGGCCACTGACTGCCCTTCCGGCCAGCCGACACGCATCCAAGCGGGACCGTGGGCACCTCTCAACGCTTGCTCAGCTGGTCATTCTCATGGTCATTCCACCAGGCCCTACTGCAACCAACTAGAGCGCACTGGCCGGAATCTTCGCCCATCCTGAGCTGCCTAGACCCGACTGGAACGGTCAGAGCGGAATATCGGCAGTTATCTCCTAAACAGCAGGTTCCGGGTTCAAGTCCCCCTGCAGGCTCCGAGATACATGAGGTCAGAGCCTTGCAGCGTATCGGCCCGCCGAGGTGGGCCGCGGAGCTGTGCTGCCACGATCCTCGATCCTTCACCCCAATAGCCGGGCTACGGGCTCCGGGCAAGCCGGGCGAACGAGAGCACGAAGATCGATGACAGCGTCCACCCGATGAGCGTCGCGATGTGCAGCCACCATTCCATGATCCGGCCCCATGGCGGGTGGGCGTGTGGATCCGGATACCACACTGCTCGCTGATCCAACGATACGAGCGGGATCACGGTGTCAACGGCGTAAAAGAACGGATTGAAGCAGCGGACCCGTCCGTCGCCGCAGGCGTCTGGGCTGCTGACGGCCTGCCCGGCGGAGGTGAGGCTGGGTGTGGATCCTATCGGTCCCTGGGTGGTGTAGACGGTGCCGCCGGCGCCCGTCGCCCGTAGCGTGGCCTGCGTCGTGGGAGCCCACAGTGATGCTGCCACCATGGTGAGCAGGACGGCGAGCAGGTACAACACGCGCCAGGGGCGGTAACCGTAGCCGACACTGAGGCCATAGGCCCGATCGAGCGCTCTACTCGGAGCGGACTGACGGGCTGGGCCCGTCCGCCGCGCGTCGGTGCGTTGGGCGATCAGAAGTCGCTCGGCGTCGCGTGAGTAGCCGTGTTGGCGGAACACCCGGGCCGCGTGCTCGTACGGGCCCGAATCGTAGATCTGCTGTCCCCGTAGCCAGTTCCGGCGTCGTTGCCAGTCCCACACCTGGCCAGTACCCGGATGGCGGGACTGCTCATAGCGGTCGTAGGTGAGACCGGAGACGACGAACTGGGACGGCCAGTTCCCTGGGTCGTCAGCCAGGATCGTCGTGGCGGCATTGGAGAGATCCACGCTCGGCGTGACCGATCGCCAGCCCAAGTACATCCCGCCACGTACGGTCGCCGAGATTGCCTCGATGGCGTGACCGCGCTTGTTGCCCGGTGATCCTCCCGGACTGGTGAACACGCCGTCGGTGCAATCGAGACGGCCTTCGATCGTGGACCTGTTGAGCTTCACGAGGCCGTGCGACTCAAACCCGTCGACCAGGAGGACGGAACCCCTGACGACGGCTTGGTGCAGGTTCAACGTGTAGCCCTCAGGGCTGTTCAAGCAAGCCCTGGCCGCGACGAGGCCGCTGCCCAGGGTGGCACTGCGGAACCGGAGCGCTCCGCCGGTGGCACTGAGCCCCTCCAGTTGGACCTCGCCGTCGACGACGATGCCGTGCGCGGCCACCAGCGACCAGCCCCGTGGCGCGCTGAGGCGGACGCCTCGTAGCGACAAGTCGCCGTGAATGCGCGCCCCGGTAAGCCGGATAGTTCCCTGGACTGCCACCCTCGGCGACAGGGTGAGGCTTGATCGCAACTCGGCGTTGGTCAGATCCAGCGCGATTCGCCCGCCGGCGCAGGGTGCACTTGGGTTGCACAGAGAGGCTGCTCAGTTCGCTGAGCGACAGGTCGACCCCGCCGATGATCTCGCAGGCTCCTTCAAGTGCGACCTCGGCGCCGACGAACAAGCGTGGGGCACTCCAGGCCGTTCCATCCCGGCGGCGCATGGAATAGCCACTGCCGACCGGGCCGCTCGGTGGCTCCTTGATGGTGGCGTTGCGGACCAGCAGTTGCCCTTGTATCCGGGCGCTGCCCATGTCGAGCCGGCCGTGGATGACCAGGCGGCGGTGCGAGGCGTCGTCGATGAGAAAGACGCTACCGCCGATCACCGCGTCGCCCAGATCAACCGCTGGACCATCGGAACATTCGATGCTTGCGCCGGTCAGGTCGAGCGAGCCGTCAATGTGGGCGCCCAGCAACCGCAGTTCCCCGACGGCCGTGAAGCGGTGCAGGAGTCGAACGGTACCGCCGACGCGGATCCGGTCGGCCTGCAGAGCTCGCTCCCCATCGGCATGGATGACGGTGTCCACACACAGCAGCCGACCGCCGATCTCCGCCTCGCACAACCAGATCGCCGCCCGCTTCGATGTGCTGGCGCTGGTGCGGTGCCCGCCCGTGATGTACGAGCAGGAGAGGTCAAGATCTCGACGCACATGAACTCCATTGGCCAAGAGGCCCGGCAGCCGCGAGCAGCCGGTAAACGCGAGGCTATACAGGCTGGCGCCGTCGAGGACGGGGGCAGCCTCGAACCGGCACCGGTCGAAGTGCAGCGGAAAGGGTACGTCCAAGCCCGCCAGGTCCAGCACGCCCGCCACGCTGGCGTTGCGTACTCGGATGCCGTGGGGATCGATGACCTGATGGTGTTCACGGCAGTACCGGCGAATCAGCGCGGCGTCGACCGAGCGGTGCTCGCTGCGATCGGCACAGTCGAGGACCTGTCCGTTGTGGCAGGCGTTGGCGAACTCACTCTCGCTCACCGCAGTCATCGTGCCCACTCGCCCCACCGCCCCCACATTCGGCCTCCCAGGCCAAGTATCGACGTATGCCGCACTACGAGCGAGCCACGCCTGCCAGCCAAGGCATTCGATCTGCGCTACGGGTTCGTCGCAGCTCGGGCAGGGAGTTCGACTTGGCTAAGCAAGACACTACGATCGTTCCCGCCACGGTGGCCAACCGCAACGCCGGGGCGACGGACTGGGCCACTAGCAGCGTATCGAGCGGTGGCCATCTCCGAGTGGTGCGGCGTAGTAGTCCTCCACCCACCGCCACACCTGCGACCAATTAAGAGCACATTACTCGGCGGTCAACGGTCGCCAGCGACCTGCGGGATGGCTGATCTGCACAGCGGTGTGTGCAAGATTCATGGTAAGGATGGGGTCGCCGGTTCGATTCCGGCGGGGGGCTCCACTTAGAAACCGCAGGTCAGGCCGGGTCCAGCACCCGGCCTCTCACATCGGTAGGGATGGGCTGCCCGGCCAGCGTGCCATCTCCGTGCCATAGCGCCGCTCAGCCACCCTCGATCAGCCGGTTCAGCTCGCGGGCGATGGCGGCGTCCCGCTCGGCCATAACGTGTTGGTAGCGTACGGCGGCCACGGTGGTGGAGTGGCCCAGCCGCTGCATAACCTCACGCAGCGAGCCGCCGGCGGCGGTGGCAAGCGTGCCCGCGGTATGGCGCAGGTCATGCACCCGGAGCCCTTCAAGCCCTGCCGCTCGGGTGGCGGGCTGCCAGACTCGGCGGTTGAAATTGCTGCGGCGGAGATGTTTGCCCTGACTGCTGAGGAATACGAAGGCATCCGGTGGCTGGGCGGCGTAGTGGACCAGGTGCTGGGCCAGCGCGGCAACGACGGCGTCCGGGAGCACGACCATCCGGCGCCCCGCGGCGCTCTTCGGCGGGCCGACCGAGAATGCGCCGTTGACCTCCACCAACTGCTCGGCCACCGTCACCGTGCCGCGCTCCAGGTCGACGCGCTTGCGGCGCAGCCCAACCAACTCGCCCCAGCGCAGCCCAGCGAACGCGGCCACCAGCACCAGGGCCCGGTAGCGCGGTGGCAGCTGCTCGGCGATGGCGGCCACTTGCTCGACGGTGGCGATCCGCATCTCCGAGGTGCCGTCGCTGGCGGCTCCGCGGATGCTGCAGGGGTTGACGGCCAGGTAGCGGGCCTCCACCGCTGCTCCGAGGATGCGGGCCAGCAGCCGGTAAGCCTTGGCGCGGGTCGCCTGGCCGACGCCTTCGGCCTCCAGCCTGGCCAGCCAGGTGCGGATTGCCAGCACGTCGATGCTGGCCAGCGGGTAGGACCCGAACGCCGGCCGCAGATACTGGCGAAGGATGGTGCGATAGCCGGCCTTGGTGTTGGCCCGCAGGTTCACGGTGCTGTCGAGCCAGCGGTCGGCCCATTCCCCGAAGGTCGTGCGGCCAAGGCGCGGGTCGGCCCACTCGCCTCGGAGTAGATCGACCTCGACC
>JBKPSJ010000281.1:0-24658 GCA_046765875.1 Actinomycetota bacterium | reverse complement strand
GTCCGACGTCATCCCGTCCGAGGTCAGCACCCGGAGCCGGGTCAGCCGCAACATCGAGGTGAACATCCCGCTGCTGTCCAGCGCGATGGACACCGTCACCGAGGCCCGGATGGCGATCGCGATGGCCCGGCAGGGCGGGCTCGGCGTCCTGCACCGGAACCTGTCGATCGAGGACCAGGCCCAGCAGGTCGATCTGGTGAAGCGGTCCGAGGCCGGGATGATCGCGCAGCCGATCACGATCGGACCGGACGCGACGATCGCCGAGGCCGACGCGATGTGCGCGCACTACCGCATCTCCGGCGTACCCGTGGTGGACGCGAACGGCGTGCTCGTCGGCATCGTGACCAACCGGGACATGCGGTTCGAGCAGGACACCTCCCGGCTGGTCCGCGAGGTGATGACTCCGCAGCCGCTGGTGACCGCGCCGCAGGGCATCTCCGCCGACGACGCAATGGCGCTGCTGCGCCGGCACAAGGTCGAGAAGCTGCCGCTGGTGGGCGAGTCCGGCCGGCTGACCGGGCTGATCACGCTCAAGGACTTCGTCAAGCGGGAGCAGTTCCCGCTGGCGACCAAGGACGCCCGCGGCCGGCTCGTCGTCGGCGCGGCGATCGGGTTCTTCGGCGAGGCCTGGAAGCGGGCGATGACCCTGATCGAGGCAGGCGTCGACGTGCTCGTCGTGGACACCGCGCACGGCCATTCGCGCGCCCAGCTGGACATGATCCGCAAGCTCAAGGCGGAACCGGCGGCCCGCGACGTCGACGTGATCGGCGGCAACGTCGCCACCCGTGCGGGCGCTGCGGCCCTGGTCGAGGCCGGGGCGGACGGCGTCAAGGTCGGGGTCGGGCCGGGCAGCATCTGTACGACCCGGGTGGTGGCCGGCGTCGGCGTACCGCAGGTGACAGCGATCTACGACGCGGCGCTGGCCTGTAAGCCGGCCGGGGTGCCGGTGATCGGCGACGGCGGGCTGCAGTACTCCGGCGACATCGCCAAGGCGCTGGTGGCCGGCGCGGACACGGTGATGCTCGGCTCGTTACTGGCCGGCTGCGAGGAGTCGCCGGGCGACCTGGTCTTCATCAACGGCAAGCAGTTCAAAACCTACCGGGGGATGGGCTCGCTCAGCGCGATGCAGTCTCGCGGGCTGCACAAGTCGTACTCGAAGGACCGCTACTACCAGGCCGACGTGGCCAGCGACGAGAAGCTTATCCCGGAGGGCGTCGAGGGCCAGGTGCCGTACCGCGGGCCGCTGTCGGCCGTCGCGCACCAGCTGATCGGCGGCCTGAAGCAGTCGATGTTCTACTGCGGTTCGCGGACCATCCCCGAACTGCAGGAGAAGGGCACCTTCGTCCGGATCACCGCCGCGGGCCTGCAGGAGTCGCACCCGCACGACATCCAGATGACCGTCGAGGCGCCCAACTACTCCGGCCGCTGACGATCGCGCTTTCGGCCACCCGTATCACTCCTGCGGTCAGAATCCCCTTCGCCGATCCGGCGTGCGGCGGGCGGGACGGCAGGCCGCGGTGGCCGGAGCGAGTTCTGACCGCAGGTGTGGGACGGATAATCTGTGCGGGTGAACGAGATCGAGATCGGGCGGGCCAAGCGGGGGCGGCGCGCTTACGCCTTCGACGACATCGCGATCGTGCCGTCGCGGCGGACCCGGGATCCCGAGGAGGTCTCGGTGGCCTGGCAGATCGACGCGTACCGGTTCGAGTTGCCGATCATGGCCGCGCCGATGGACTCGGTGATGTCGCCGGCAACGGCGATCGCGCTCGGCAAGGCCGGCGGACTCGGCGTACTGAATCTCGAGGGCCTGTGGACCCGGTACGAGGAGCCCACGCCGCTGCTGGCCGAGATCAGCTCGCTCGACAAGGAAGCAGCGACCGCTCGGCTCCAGGAGATCTACTCCGAGCCGATCAAGCCCGAACTGATCTCGCAGCGGGTCCAGGAGATCCGCGACTCCGGCGTCACGGTGGCGGGCGCATTGTCGCCGCAGCGCACCAGGCAGTACGCCAAGCACGTGGTCGACGCCGGTGTCGACCTGTTCGTGATCCGCGGTACGACGGTGTCGGCCGAGCACGTTTCCGGCCAGGCCGAGCCGCTCAATCTGAAGCAGTTCATCTACGACCTCGACGTACCGGTGATCGTCGGCGGATGCGCGACGCACCAGGCCGCGCTGCACCTGATGCGCACCGGTGCCGCCGGCGTGCTGGTCGGGTTCGGCGGCGGGGCGGCGCACACCACTCGCACCGTGCTCGGTGTCGCCGTACCGATGGCCTCGGCGGTCGCGGACGTGGCAGCGGCCCGGCGTGACTACATGGACGAGTCCGGCGGCAGGTACGTACACGTGATCGCGGACGGGTCGGTCGGCCGGTCCGGCGACCTGACCAAGGCGATCGCGTGCGGGGCAGACGCGGTGATGGTCGGCTCCCCGCTGGCCCGGGCCTCGGACGCGCCGGGCGGCGGGTACCACTGGGGCGCCGAGGCTTGGCACCAGCACCTGCCCCGCGGTGAGCGGGTTGAGGTCGGCGTGACCGGGACGATGGAGGAGATCCTGTTCGGACCGTCGAGGGTGCCGGACGGCACGATGAACCTGGTCGGTGCGCTCCGCCGGGCGATGGCCACGACCGGGTATACCGAGCTCAAGGAGTTCCAGCGCGTCGAGGTCGTCGTCGGGTAGGCCGCCGGTGGCGACCGACGACCGGGACGGGTTCATGTGGTCGGCGCGTGCGGCGCACGCCCAGCTTTCGGTGCCAACCCGGGTTTGGGACGCTGGTGGGTATGAGTGTTCCGACGACGATCATCCTCTACGGGGCGACGGGTGATCTGTCCCGCCGCAAACTGCTGCCCGGCCTGCTGCACCTGCACCAGACCGGTCTGCTCGGCGACCTGCGGATCGTCGGCACCGCGGTCGACGAGCTTGACCGCGAAGGCTTCGTCGACGTGGCCGAGAAGGCGGTACGCGAGTTCAGCGAGCACGAGATCAGCGCCGAGGACTGGGCGACCTTCGCGTCGCTGCTGGACTGGGCGCCGCACTCCGGCGGTCCCCAGGCGCTGCGTGCCACGGTCATCGAGGTGGAGAAGAAGTTCGGCGTGCCGGACCCGCGAAGGCTGCACTACCTGAGCGTGCCGCCGTCGGCCGCGCTGCCGGTGGTACGCACGATCGACGCGGCCGGGCTGGTCGAGCGCAGCCGGATCGTGATGGAGAAGCCGTTCGGCACCGACCTGCGTACCGCTGTCGAGCTGAACGCGCGGCTGCACGAGGTCTTCGCGGAGGAGCAGATCTTCCGGATCGATCACTTCCTCGGCAAGGAGGCCGCGCAGAACATCCTGGCCTTCCGGTTCGCCAACGGCCTTTTCGAGCCGATCTGGCACCGCAACCACATCGACCACATCCAGATAGACGTACCGGAGACGCTCGGGATCGAGCAGCGTACGGAGTTCTACGAAGCCACCGGCGCGTACCGGGACATGGTCGTCACACACCTGTTCCAGATCCTCGCGTTCACCGCGATGGAGCCGCCGGCCGCCCTGGAGCCGGGCGCGATCGGCGAGGAGAAGGACAAGGTCTTCCGTTCGATGGAGTCGATCGACCCGGCGAAGGTGGTCCGCGGTCAGTACGTCGGGTATCGCGACGAGCGTGGCGTGGATCCCGAGTCGGAGACAGAGACGTTCGTCGCGCTGGCGGCCTACATCGACAACTGGCGCTGGGCGGGGGTGCCGTTCTTCCTGCGTACCGGTAAGCGGCTGGCCGAGAGCTCGCGGATCATCTCCATCGCATTCAAGGAACCGCCGCGGTCGATGTTCCCGCCGCGGTCGGGCATCGGCGACCACGGGCCGGACCACTTGACCTTCGACCTGTCGGACACGCCCCGGATGTCGTTGTCGTTCTACGGCAAGCGGCCCGGGCCGGGCATGCACCTGGACAAGTTGTCGATGCAGTTCTCGGTCCAGGAGACCGACTGGGCCGGCTCCGTGCTGGAGGCGTACGAGCGGCTGATCTACGACGCGATCCGCGGCGAGCGGACGCTGTTCACCACCGCGCTCGGCATCGAGAGACTGTGGGAGCTGTCGCAGCCGTTGCTGGACAACCCGCCGGTGGTCCGGCCGTACAACCCGGGATCGTGGGGGCCGAACCAGATCCACCAGCTGGTCGCGCCGGCGGCCTGGCGGCTGCCGTTCGAGCGGGTCTGGCGCGAGGCCAAGACCAGCCCGGGCCACTAACCCTTCACGTACGAGAGCTTCTCGGCGATCTTGCCGTCGCGGATCCGGATCACGTCCACGCCGCGGACGTGGCCCGGCGAGTTGTCCGGCCCGCGCCAGGTGTACCGCCAGCGGACCATCGCGCGGTCACCGCTGACGAATGTCTCCTCGGTGTGGAACTCGGGCTCGGTGGTCTCGTCGAACAGCCGCTGCCATTGCTCGCGGACGGCGTCGGCACCCTCGTAGCGTCCGCCATCGGGTGCCGGGCCGGTGGACTCGAACACACAGTCCTCGGTCATCAGCGCCATCATCGCGTCGACGTCGCGGCGGCCGGTGGCCGCGCCGAACTCGGCGACCACCGCGTGCTGCTGGGTCCAGCCCGGATCGCGGCCGAACGCGACGACCAAGGCGTCTTGTGGGTCGTCATGGTCAACGGCCGGTCGCGGGCCGATAGCGCCGGATGTTCGGTATAGCTCCTCGCGATCGGCGAACCAGCGGCTCACCGACGAGACCAGCTCCGGGTCGAACTTGCGCCCGGCACCGATCGCGACGGCCAGGTCCCAGCCATGAACGAGGTGGTCGGCGATGAGCTGGCTGATGTACTCGTCCGCGTCCTCCTCGCCGTACGACAGGTGGACCTTGCGACGCTCGTGTACCGGCTCGGGAACGGCGTCCTGCGCGGCCTGCGCGGCCTCGAAGACGGCGCCGACCGGATCGTCGCCGAGCAGGTCTCCGTCGAGGCTGGTGCCGACGTCGGCGATGGTCTTGCCGTGCAGCAGCGGGACCGCCCAGCGTTCCTCGCCGATCACATGGTTGACCAGGTCGCGGACCGTCCAGCCGACACAGGGCGTCGGCCCGCTCCACTGGTCCGGAGCGACCGTGGCCACCAGCCGCGCGAACTCATCGGTGGCGCGACGGTGCATCTCGACGACATCCATGGCGTGCCCCCCTCAGGCATATGACCCCCGGGGAAACCGCTGGCTTCCCCAACGCCCAGCGTCCTCGGGCCTGCCCGCCCGCGTCAACGCCCCTGGCCCTCGACCTCAGCGTCTTGTTCGGCGCCATCCGACATGGCGTCTCGGCGCGGGCGGCGGGTCAGCGGCGGAGTTCTCGCACCGCGGTTATCGCGTCGGCGGCCCGCTCGGCGTCACCGGCCGCGGCCAGCAGCCTTCCATGTCGCTCGATGCAGTCCGCGGCCAGCGCCCGGGTCTGCGGATCGCCGGCGCCGAACGGCAGCAGGCTGTTGGCCAGCCCGCCGCCCCAGGCGGCCATGTCCATCGCCAGTCGCGGGTTCTTGTCGGCCTCGAAGGCGGCCGACAGGTCGAGCAGCAGCCTGGCCCAGGGCGGTCCGTGCTCGCCGAGCTCGAACCGCATCGCGTGGGCGCCGTACCGGGACGCGATCGCGAACAGGTAGTGGGCCTCCAGCCCGATCCGGCGCCCGGCCGGGCCGAGGCCCTCGGTGGACAATGCGGGTCCCGCGAGCGCCGCGAGTTCGCGCGCGGCACCGGTAGCGCTGTCCAGTTCGCACCGGCCCGACGGCGCCACCAGTGGCCGGTCGCCGCCCTCGGTGAGCGCGACCAGCGAGGGGTACGCCGACGGCCGGCCGACCTTGTCGGTCACCGCTGCCAGTGCCTCGCCGAGGGTCGGCCGGTGGGGCCGGGACAGCCGCTCGGACACCGCCTCAGCGGCGGCCAGATCGGCGTCGATCGCGGCCCGGAACAACGGCCGCGCCTCCTCCGGGCTGCCGGCAGCGCGCAGCCGCAGCGCCCGCCGGGTCATCGCCTCGACCAGGAGTCTCTGGTCCGGCTCGGACTCGGAGTCGGCCAGCCGATCGGCGGTCTTCAGCCCGATGTCGTCGGCGCGCAGCGCGATGTCGAGCCGGCCGGCACCAGCATGGACGTCGCCGGCGACCCGTGCCGCCATGCACAGGTGGTGGGCGTACGTCGCGCCCTCCGGTCCCTCGTCCAGTTCGTCCTGGTGGCGCAGGAACAGCCCGATCGCGGCGTCCGCCGAGCGGACCGCGAGATCGGGATCGCCGTAGTCCTCCAGCACCGACGCGTTCAGCGCCAGCGCGGTCGCGAGTTCGAGCGGCAGGTCGTCGGCGGACGCGCTGTACGCATGCACGCCGGCATCGAGATCGAGTGCGGCTGATGCTCCGTATCCACGGCTGGACTGTGCCATCCCGCGCGTCACCCACAGGTCGGCCAGATACGGGTCGTCCCCGGCGCCGCGGACGAGTGCGAGGTACTCCTGCTCGGCCTGCAGCAGCACGGTGATCGACTCGTCGTGGTGGCCCTCGTCGGCCAGCAGGCGCGCCTGGGAAAGCAGGGCGTCGAGCCGGTGTTGCTCGGTCTCGCTAAGGATGTCGCGTGGCCTCACCGTCGCCGCCGTTCCGCCGAAGTCTGTATTGCGCGCATCCCCGTACCAGGCCGTCACGGTACTTTAGCCAGGGCGACGGCGGGCGCCCAGCAGTCACCTGCCGAGACGAGGATCTCGCTGCGCGTCTGACGGGCTGCTGACAGCCTGGTTACCCGCAGGTAGCCTATCGGATGTGAGCGAGCAGACATCCATCCCGGCCGACCCGGAGCTCGACCCGACCGCGACGTACGCGACCGACTCGGCGGTGATCCGCCGGCTGTCCCGGCTGCTGCGTGCGACCGGCGAGACCACCACCACGTACGCGCCCGCGACGGGCCAGCCGGTAGCGCCGTTACCGACGTCGACGCCCTCCGACGTGGCCGCCGCCGACCGGGCAGCACGGGCCGCGCAGGACCGCTGGCGCCGGACCACCGCGGCCGAGCGTGCCGAGATGATGCTGCGATACCACGACCTGGTGCTGGACCACCGCTACGAGCTGATGGACCTGATCCAGGTCGAGTCGGGCAAGGCCCGCAAGCAGGCGTTCGAGGAGGTCGCGCACGTCGCGCTCACCGCGCGGTACTACGGCCACAAGGCCGATGAGTTCCTCGCCCCGCAGCGCCGGCTGGGCCTGTTCCCGTTGCTCACGCGCGCCGAGGAGCAGTACGTACCCAAGGGCGTCGTCGGGATCATCTCGCCGTGGAACTACCCGCTCACCATGGCGGTGTCCGACGGCTTGCCCGCGCTGGTCGCGGGGAACGCGGTGGTGCACAAGCCGGACGGCCAGACCCCTCTGACAGCACTGCGCGCGGTCGAGCTGCTGTACGAGGCCGGGCTGCCCTCGGGCGTCTGGCAGGTCGTGCACGGACCCGGTCCGGTCGTCGGTACGGCGCTCATCCAGGCGGCGGACTACATCTGCTTCACCGGTTCCACCAAGACCGGCCGGCTGGTCGGGCGGCAGTGCGGCGAGCGGCTGATCGGCTGCTCGCTGGAACTGGGCGGCAAGAACCCGATGCTGGTGCTCCGCGACGCCGATGTGAGCCGGGCGGCCGAGGGCGCGGTACGGGCCTGCTTCGCCAGTGCCGGTCAACTGTGCGTCTCGATGGAGCGGCTGTACGTGGCCGACCAGATCTACGACGACTTCGTACCCGCGTTCCTTGAGCGGGTGAACAAGATCCGGCTGTCGGCGAGCGCCGGATGGGACGCGGACATGGGCTCGCTGATCTCGAGATCCCAGCTCGACACGGTCACCCGGCACGTCGAGGACGCCAGGGCAAAGGGCGCGACCGTTCTCACCGGCGGCAGGGCGCGTCCGGACATCGGCCCGCTGTTCTACGAGCCGACCGTGCTCGAACACGTCACGCCGCGGATGGAGTGCTTCGACAACGAGACCTTCGGCCCGGTCGTGTCGCTGTATCGGTTCTCCGATGAGGGCGAGGCGATCCAGCGCGCGAACGAGGGTGAGTACGGGCTGAACGCCAGCGTGTGGACCCGGGACGCCCGCCGCGGCCGTGCGATCGCCGCCCGGCTGGTCGCCGGCACGGTCAACGTGAACGAGGGGTACGGCGCGACCTTCGGCTCGATCGACACTCCGATGGGCGGGATGCGGGCCTCCGGACTGGGCCGCCGGCAGGGGGTCGAGGGCATCCGCCGGTACCAGCAGAGCCAGGCGATCGCGACCCAGCGGCTGCTGCCACTCGCGGCCAGTCACGGGATCAGCGACGAGACGTATGCCGAGATGATGACCAGTGCGCTGCGGTTCCTGAAGAAACTGGGCAGGCCGTGACGAGCTTCGACTATGACGTCATCGTCATAGGCTCCGGCTTCGGTGGCTCGGTCAGCGCGCTACGGCTGACGGAGAAGGGCTATAAGGTCGCCGTCCTCGAGGCCGGCGCCCGGTTCGACGAGTCGACGTACGCGAAGAACTCGTGGGACAGGTCGAAGTTCCTGTTCGCGCCCCGGCTCGGCTGGTACGGGATCCAGCGGATCAGCGCGGTCCGCACCGTGATCATCCTGGCCGGAGCGGGTGTCGGTGGCGGCAGCCTGGTGTACGCGAACACGCTGTACGAGCCGCTGCCCGCCTTCTACGCCGACAAGCAATGGGCCCACATCACCAACTGGCGTGACGAACTGGCGCCGTACTACGACCAGGCCAAGCGGATGCTCGGCGTCACGACGTACCCGCACACCACGCCGGCCGACAAGGTGATGAAGCAGGTCGCCGACGACATGGGCGTGGGCGACACCTTCCACCCGACACCGGTCGGCGTGTTCTTCGGTGATCCCGGTGTCGAGGTGGACGACCCGTACTTCGGCGGCGCCGGGCCGCGTCGCTCCGGCTGCCTCAACTGCGGCGAATGCATGACCGGCTGCCGCCACAACGCGAAGAACACGCTGACCAAGAACTACCTCTACCTTGCCGAGTCGGCGGGTGCCCACGTGTTCCCGATGACGACCGTCACCGGGCTCGAGCCACTTCCGTCGGGCGGGTACACCGTGGAGACAAGGCGGACCTCGAAGCGGCGGGCGACACGGACGTTCACCGCCGAGCAGGTCGTCGTCGCGGCGGCCGCGCTCGGCACCCAGAAACTGCTGCACCGGATGAGGGACGAGGGCCGGCTCCCCGCGCTGTCGGACCGGCTCGGCGTACTGACCCGGACCAACTCAGAGTCGTTGCTCGGGGCAATCGCCCGCGACGACAAGGTCGACTACTCGCAGGGTGTTGCGATCACCTCGTCGTTCCACCCCGACGACATCACCCATGTTGAGCCGGTCCGGTACGGCCGCGGCAGCAACGCGATGTCGCTGCTCCAGACGGTGCTGGTCGAAGGCGACGCCCCGGGCCCGGGCTGGCGCAACTGGATGCGCGAAATCTGGATACAGCGCAGGAACATCGGCAGGCTGTACGACCTGAAGCACTGGTCGGAACGGACCGTGATCGCCCTGGTGATGCAGACCGCGGACAACTCGATCACGACGTTCGGGCGCCGGGACCGTACCGGCCGCTGGAAGCTGACCAGCCGGCAAGGCCATGGCGCGCCGAACCCGTCCTGGCTCCCGGTCGCGCATCAGGTGGTACGCCGGATGGCGAGCGTGATGGGTGGTACGGCGGGCGGCACCGTCGGCGAGCCGTTCAACGTACCGATGACCGCGCACTTCATCGGCGGCTGCGTGATCGGCGACTCGGCGGCAACCGGCGTGGTAGACCCCTACCACCGGGTCTATGGCTATCCGGGCCTGCATATCACCGACGGCTCGACGATCTCGGCGAACCTCGGGGTGAACCCTTCGCTGACCATCACCGCGCAGGCCGAACGGGCGATGGCGTTCTGGCCGAACAAGGGTGAGGCGGACAAGCGACCCGAGCTGGGTTCGGCGTACCAGCGGATCGAGCCGGTCGCGCCCGCCAGTCCCGTCGTACCGGCCTCGGCCCCTGCTGCTCTGAGGCTGGCGTAGAGAAAGAAGGAGCCCCCCGGCGCGGATTCCGCCCAACCCACTCGCCAGGGGGCTCACTCGGCCGGGGTGAGGCTCCCGGCGTCTATGGAGGTAACGGTCGAACCGTCGCCTTGGTTTCCAGTTCTGATGAAAGTGTAGTTGCCGCTATCAACGGCTGAAGCAAATTGACGGATTGTCACGGAGCTGCGACATTACGCAGTCGTATTGTGCATTCGGAGAGAGGTAACGAGTGTCCGAGACGAAGGTCACGGCCAGCTGCGGATCGGCATCGCCTACGCTCCAGATCCATGGGAGACATCCTGCAGGTGGCCCGCGAGCAGGTCCTCGGACGCGGTGAAGGACTCACCGAGGAACGACTCATCGAGGTGCTGCGGCTGCCCGACGACCGGGTGTCCGAGCTGCTCGCGCTGGCGCACGAGGTACGGCTGGCCTGGTGCGGCGACGAGGTCGAGGTCGAGGGGATCATCTCGCTCAAGACCGGCGGCTGCCCGGAGGACTGTCACTTCTGCTCCCAGTCCGGCCAGTTCAGCTCGCCGGTCCGCTCGGTGTGGCTGAACATCCCCGAACTCGTCGAGGCAGCGGTGGAGACCGCGAAGACCGGTGCCACCGAGTTCTGCATCGTCGCCGCGGTACGCGGGCCGGACGAGCGGCTGATGAGTCAGGTCCGGGCCGGCGTGGCGGCGATCAACGCCGCGGTCGAGATCAACATCGCCTGCTCGCTGGGGATGCTCACCCAAGAGCAGGTCGACGAGCTCCGGGCGATGGGCGTACACCGGTACAACCACAACCTCGAGTCGGCCCGGTCGTACTTCGGCGACGTGGTCACCACACACTCGTTCGAGGAACGGTGGCAGACCTGCATGATGGTCAAGGAGTCCGGCATGGAACTGTGCTGCGGCGGCCTGGTCGGGATGGGCGAGAGGCTGGAGCAGCGAGCGGAACTGGCCGCCCAGCTGGCCGAGTTGCAGCCCGACGAGGTGCCGCTGAACTTTCTCAACCCGCGCCCGGGTACGCCGTTCGGCGAGCTGCCGGTGATGGACGGCCAGGATGCGCTGCGCACGATCGCGGCGTTCCGGCTGGCGATGCCGGGCACGATCCTGCGGTACGCCGGCGGCCGCGAGCTCACCCTCGGCGACCTGGGCACCCGCGACGGCCTGCTCGGCGGGATCAACGCCGTCATCGTGGGAAACTACCTGACCACGCTCGGCCGCCCGGCGGACCAGGACCTCGAGCTGCTGCGCGAGCTCCGGATGCCGGTCAAGGAACTCCAGAAGACGCTGTGATCGAGTACTGCGGACGATGCGGAGAGCCGGTTGCCGTCGGCAACCATCATCCGTGTGAGCAGGCGCTCCGGCTGGAGCCGCCCCGGTACTGCGCGCACTGCCGGCGCCGGATGGTGGTCCAGGTGACCCCGACCGGCTGGACCGCCCGATGCTCGCGGCACGGCGAGGTACGCGGTGTCCCGGGCTGACGACCTGCTCCGGCTCGACGCCGAGCTGCTGTGGCACCCGTACGCCGCACCGGGCGCGCCGACTCGGCTTGTCGATGGCGCTGAGGGTGTCCGCCTGCGGTTCGCGGACGGCACTACCGCGATCGACGCGATGGCGTCGTGGTGGTGCATGATCCACGGCTACCGGCATCCGGTGCTGGACGCCGCGCTGGCTGATCAGGCCGGACGCTTCAGCCATGTGATGTTCGGCGGGCTGACACATGAGCCCGCGATCCGGCTGGCCGAGCGGCTGATCGAGATCACGCCCGACCCGCTGCGGCACGTGTTCTTCTGCGACTCCGGCTCGGTGTCGGTCGAGGTGGCGATCAAGCTGGCGCTGCAGTACCAGGTGGCGCGCGGCCGGCAGGGCCGGACCAGGCTGCTGACCGTCCGGGGCGGGTACCACGGCGACACGTTCGAGCCGATGAGCGTGTGCGACCCGGTGAACGGGATGCACTCGCTGTTCACCGGTGTCCTCACCGAGCAGGTCTTCGGTCCACGCCCGCCCGTTGACGAGGTCGAACTGGCGGAGTGGACCGCGACCATGTCCGCGCTGGCCGGCCGGCACGCCGACCAGATCGCGGCGATCATCGTCGAGCCGTTGCTGCAGGGTGCGGGCGGGATGTATCCGTACCACCCGAGCTGCTTGAAGGTCCTGCGCTCGCTGGCCGACGAGCATGGCTTCCTGCTGATCTTCGACGAGATCGCGACCGGGTTCGGGCGTACGGGTTCGCTGTTCGTCTCGGAGATTGTTGCCCCCGACATCCTTTGTCTGGGCAAGGCGCTGACCGGCGGATATCTCTCGCTCGCGGCCACCTTGTGTACGCCCGATGTCGCGCGGACCGTGTCCTGTGGCGCGGGTGGTGCGCTGATGCACGGCCCGACGTTCATGGCCAACCCGCTGGCATGTGCGGTCGCGCTGGCGAGCATCGACCTGCTGCTCTCGCAGGACTGGACGGCTTCGGTAGCCCGGATCTCGGCCGGGCTGTCGGCCGGGCTGGCGCCCGCCGCTGGGAAGCGCGGTGTCAAGGACGTGCGGGTGCTGGGTGCTGTCGGTGTCGTCCAGCTCGAGGGTCCGGTCGACGTACCGCGGGTTACGGCGACCGCGCTGGAGCACGGCGTATGGGTCAGGCCGTTCCGGGACCTGATCTACACGATGCCGCCGTACGTCTGTGCCGACGATGACATCGCTCAGATCTGTACGGCGATCGTGGCGGCGACATGACTCTCGAAGCCTGGCTTGCCGACAGGGCTGCCGACCGCGAGACACGCGGGCTGACCCGGCGGCTCCGGCCGCGCTCGCCGGGCACCGAGATCGACCTGTCCGGCAACGACTACCTCGGTCTGGCGACCGATCCGCGGGTGGTGGAGGCGGCCGTCGCCGCGGCGCGGACCTGGGGTGCCGGTTCGACCGGCTCCCGGCTGGTGAGTGGTACGACCGACCTGCACCTGGAGTTGGAGCAACGCCTGGCCGACTTCTGCCGCCAACCCGCCGCGCTGGTCTTCTCCTCGGGGTATCTGGCCAACGTCGGAGCGGTGACGGCGCTGGCCGGGTCGGACACGCTGATCGTCTCCGACGCACACATCCACGCCTCGCTGGTCGACGCCTGCCGGCTGGCCCGTTCGCCGTTGACGATCGTGCCCCACAACGACGTCGACGCTGTCGGGCGCGCACTCGCATGGAGGTCCGAGCCGCGGGCGCTGGTGCTGGCCGAGTCCGTGTACAGCGTGCTCGGCGACGCAGCGCCGCTGGCCCGGCTGGTCGAGGCGTGTGCGACCCACGACGCCGTTTTGCTGGTGGACGAGGCGCACGGGATCGGCGTGACCGGCGACGGCCGTGGTTCGCTCGCGACAGCAGCCGATCATGTGGTGGTGACCGTGACCCTGTCCAAGGCGCTGGGTGCGCAGGGTGGAGCGGTGCTCGGCTCACCCCTGCTGCGCGAGCATCTGGTGAACTCGGCGCGCTCGTTCATCTTCGACACCGGTCTGGCGCCGGCGGCTGCCGGTGCGGCGCTCGCCGCGATCGATGTGATCCGCGCCGAGCCGCACCGCGTGGAGGCGGTGCACAAGGTCGCGGCCCGGCTGGCCGACGCCGCTGGGGTCGCCCCGGTACCGGGCGCCGTGCTGTCGGTGCCGATGCCCGGCCCACGCGAGGCGGTCGCGTCCGCAGAGTCGTGCGCGCGGTACGGCGTGCGGGTCGGCGCGTTCCGGCCGCCATCGGTCCCGGACGGGATCAGCCGGCTGCGGCTGACCGCCCGCGCGACTCTGACGGGGACGGAACTGGACCGAGCCTGCGAGGTCCTTGCCGATGCGATCGAGGAGGCGTCGTGACCGTTGTCCTGGTCACCGGTACGGACACCGATGTCGGCAAGACCGTCGTAACCGCCGCGCTGGCCGTTGCCCTCGGCAAGCATGGTTCGGTGGCCGTGCTGAAGCCGGTGCAGGCCGGGTTGCCGGCCGATGCGAACGAGGTCCGTCGGTTGTCCGGCGTACCGGACGTCTTCGAGGGCGCGCGGGTCGATGATCCGCTCAACCCGACCACCGCGGCGCGGTTGCGGGGGACCGTGTTGCCGGATGTGGCCGAGCACGCCGCCATGGTCGACCGGCTGGCGGCGGCGTACGACAGCGTGGTGGTCGAGGGTGCCGGCGGACTGCTGGTCGGGCTCGACAACGCCGGCCGTACCCTGCTTGATCTCGCTGCCGCGCTCCGGACTCCGTACACGATCGTGGTGGTCACCCGGCCCGGGCTGGGGACGCTCAATCACAGCCGGCTCACCGTTGAGCGTCTGGCAGGGTTGCCGGTGGCCGGGCTGGTCATCGGGTCGTGGCCGGCCGAGCCTGGGCTGGCCGAGCGGTGCAACCTCGACGACCTGCCCGAGGTGACGGGTCTGCCGGTACTCGGAAAGGTGCCGGAGGGCGCCGGATCGCTGGACCCTGTGGAGTTCCGCGCCGGGTCGTGGGTGCCGGTCGATACGATTCGTCAGTGACATCACACGACCCTCGACACGACACCGTCCTGGTCGTCGACTTCGGTGCGCAGTACGCGCAACTGATCGCCCGGCGGGTCCGTGAGGCCAAGGTGTACTCCGAGATCGTGCCGCACTCGATGCCGGTCGAGGAGATGCTGGCCCGCAAGCCGAAGGCGATCATCCTGTCCGGCGGACCGCAGTCGGTGTACGCCGAGGGAGCACCGCGGGTGGACTCCGGCCTGTTCGAGGCCGGCGTACCGGCGTTCGGGATCTGCTACGGGTTCCAGGCGATGGCGCAGGCGCTCGGCGGAGAGGTGCGCAAGACCGGTTTGCGCGAGTTCGGCCGTACCGCGGTGACCGTCGGCACCTCTGGCACCCTGCTGGCCGGCGTACCGGAAGACCTGAACGTGTGGATGTCGCACGGAGACGCCGTGTACGCACCGCCCGCCGGGTTCGCCGTACTGGCCGGGACCGACGGTGCGCCGGTGGCGGCGTTCGAGGATCTGGACCGGCGGCTCGCCGGTGTGCAGTGGCACCCGGAGGTGCTGCACTCGCAGGCCGGGCAGCAGGTGCTGGAGCACTTCCTGTACGACATCGCCGGTTGCACGGCGGACTGGACGACCAGCAACGTCGTCGACGAGCAGGTGGCGCTGATCCGCGACCAGGTCGGTGGCAAGCAGGTGCTGTGCGCGCTGTCCGGCGGCGTCGACTCCGCGGTCGCCGCCGCGTTGGTCCACAAGGCGATCGGCGACCAGCTCACCTGTGTGTACGTCGACCACGGCCTGCAGCGGGCCGGCGAGTCCGAACAGGTGGAAAAGGATTACGTCGCCGCGACCGGGATCCGGCTCGAGGTCGTCGACGCGTCCGACCGGTTCCTCGGCGCGCTGGCCGGGGTCAGCGATCCGGAACAGAAGCGCAAGGTCATCGGCCGCGAGTTCATCCGGACCTTCGAGGCCGCGGCCCGCGAACTGGACGCCGAGCGGCACATCGAGTTCCTGGTCCAGGGCACGCTGTACCCGGATGTGGTCGAGTCCGGCGGCGGCGCCGGCGCGGCGAACATCAAGTCGCACCACAATGTGGGCGGGCTGCCCGACGACCTGCAGTTCGCGCTGGTCGAGCCGCTGCGGACGCTGTTCAAGGACGAGGTGCGCGAGCTCGGGCTGGTGCTCGGGCTGCCGGAGGCGATGGTCTATCGGCACCCGTTCCCCGGCCCCGGGCTGGGCATCCGGATCGTCGGCGAGGTCACCCGCGAGCGGCTCGAGGTGCTGCGCGCCGCGGACCTGATCGCGCGGACCGAGCTGACGGCGGCGGGTCTGGACCGCGACATCTGGCAGTTCCCGGTGGTGCTGCTGGCCGACGTTCGCTCGGTCGGCGTGCAGGGCGACGGCCGCACCTACGGCCACCCGATCGTGCTGCGACCGGTGACGAGCGAGGACGCGATGACGGCCGACTGGGCCCGGCTCCCGTACGAGGTCCTGGAGCGGATATCCACCCGCATCACCAACGAGGTCACCGAGGTCAACCGGGTCGTGCTCGACATCACCAGCAAGCCGCCCGGCACGATCGAGTGGGAGTAGGGCCTACTTGTTCGCCGTGGCCGGTTGAGCGGTGAAGTGGGTCCTGGTCGCTCAGCTGGCGGGGAGGATCTCGTCGATGGCGCCGGTCGAGGTCCGGATCACGTGCGGGATCTGGTTCCAGCGCGCGACCTCGGTGCCGAGTGCGATCTGCTCGAGCTCGTCGGCGCCGCTGGCGAACGGGATGTCGCTGTCGTGGCGGCGCGAGTGCCAGGCGCCGCCGGCGTAGTAGGTCTCGACGTACTTGTCGGGCGTGCCCTTGTCCTCATCGGTCTGCGTTCGCGCGGACTTCACTTGTCATTGCCTCCTGGGGTGGTGCGTCGGGTACGGTCGGCGCTGCGGATCAGGTCGAGGGTCGTGCCGATCGTGGTGACCTGGTCGGCGAGACCGGGATGACTGCTACGAAGCCCCGGGCCGGCCTCGGCGAGCGGACCGACAAGATCGGCGGCGTCGTTACCTCCGAGGGCCAACCGGATCCGGTCCACGCTGTCGCGTGCGGCGGGGGGCAGGTCCGCACTGCTGCCGATCGCGGCGATCTGGCCCGCGAGCTGTCGCAGTTCGGCCGCATTGTGACGGGCCCAGTCGGCCACGGCGCGATCGCCGGAACGCTGGTCCCGGGTCGCACGGACTCGGTGTTCGCGAGTCATGCCGGGCTGGTCGGCGATCTGCGGGTTCAGCCGCAGGTAGCGGCGTTCGGCGGCCTGCCGACTGGACAGGCCGAGCGCGGGCGCGATCTGCGCCCAGGTCATGCCGCGCGACCGGGCGGCGCCGATCAACGCGGGCTCCCACTGGTCGAGATAGGCCCGGACGTCGTGCACGGTGGTCAGCGCGGCCAGCAGTTCGGTGGCTGTCGCACCGGCCAGTGCACCGGGCGCCTGAAGCGCCTTCATCGCGTCGAGGCTGCCTGCGCTCAGGTCCATCGCCTTCCTTCTCGAGGACTGGTCAGCGCTGTGCTGACTGACCCACTTGTCAACGATTCGACGACATGCTACAGCATCTCCTGCGTGTTGACACAGCCGAGCGAAGATCGGGACGTGCAGGAACCGGCGCCAGCCACATCGCCGGTGACAACGCCGGCGATCGTTTTCCGCTGGGGGAGAACATGGGTTGATTCACAGTCGAACATGTGTTCGACTATATGTATGCGGTGGGAAGGGCAGTCCAGAGCGTCGTACGACGACGCCGCACTGCCGGGCATGGCGCGGATCGCCAACCTGGTGCGCAGCGTCAGCACACCAGAGTTCCGGGGTATCACATTTCACGAGGTGCTGGCCAAGTCCGCCCTGAACCGCGTGCCCGGCCAGGCGCTGCCCTTCAACTGGACGATCAATCCGTACCGCGGCTGCAGTCACGCTTGTACGTACTGCGCAGTCGGCGAAACGCCCGTCCTGATGGCGGACGGCACGTCGCGACCGCTCGGCGAGTTGTCCGTGGGCGACCGGATCTATGGGACGCTGCGGGACCGCAACGGCCGTCATTTCGTGACCACCCAGGTGCTCGCGCACTGGGAGACGGTCAAACATGCGTACCGGATCACTCTGGAGGACGGCCGCAGACTCGTGACCAGCGGCGACCACCGGTTCCTGACCAGCCAGGGCTGGCGGTACGTGACCTCGGGCGGCACCGGACGCTTCCATCTCGCCCCGGGCAGCATGCTCGTCGCCGTCGATCTGACCGTCGGCCGCAGACGACCCGGCGACCCGGACGAGGGCGCCCCACGGCTGGCCGTCGCGTCGATCGAGGACCTCGATCTCGAGATGCCGATGTACGACATCACCACCGGCACAGGCGACTTCATCGCCGACGGCGTGGTGTCGCACAACTGCTTCGCCCGGCCGACCCATCAGTACCTTGACCTCGACATGGGTGAGGACTTCGACCGTCAGATCGTGGTGAAGACGAATGTGGTCGACGTGCTGCGACGTGAGCTCGCCCGGTCGTCATGGTCGCACGAGACCGTTGCCCTGGGCACCAATACGGATCCTTATCAGCGGGCCGAAGGCCGCTATCGGCTGATGCCGGGGATCATCGACGCGCTCGCGGATTCGGATACGCCGTTCTCGATCCTGACGAAGGGTCCGCTGCTACGTCGCGACCTCGGCCGGCTCACCGCGGCAGCCGAGCGGGTCAAGGTCGGTGTCGGGGTGTCGGTCGCGCTGGCGGACGAGGAACTGCACGAGAGCATGGAGCCGGGCGCGCCGACGCCCCGTGCACGGATCGACCTGGTGCGCGCGATCCGCGACGCCGGCCTGCCGTGCGGGGTGATGGTGGCGCCCGTGCTGCCCTGGCTGACCGACTCCGACGACCACCTGGAGGGACTGTTCGCCCGGCTGGCCGACGCCGGTGCGAGCGGCGTGACGCCACTGGTGCTGCATCTGCGACCCGGTACGAAGGAGTGGTTCATGAGCTGGCTGGCACGTGAGCATCCCGAGCTGGTCGGGCGGTACAAGCAGTTGTACGGCCGCGGCGCCTACGCACCGCCGAGCTTCCAGCGGGCTTTCGACGAACGGGTCAAGCCGCTGCTGCACAAGTACGGGTTCGGCCACAGCTCGGAGCACCGCGACGTCGACTCCCGCCTCGGCCGGCCGGACCGCGGAAGCCAGTCACGCGAGAGCGGTGTGCCGGTCTTCGAGCAGCAGTCCCTGTTCTGACGCCGCGGGTCAGAGGACGGTGAGGATGACCGGGCCGTCGGGAGTGACTGCGACGGTGTGTTCGGAGTGGGCGCCTCGGCTTCCGTCGCTCGAGCGCAGAGTCCAGCCGTCATCGTCGATCCGGTACTGCGTCGTCGTACCACGCCAGAACCATGGCTCGATCGCGATCACCAGGCCGGGTCGGATCGGCATCCCGCGGCCAGGCCGGCCGCCGTTCGGGACGTGCGGATCCTCGTGCATGGTGCGGCCGATCCCATGCCCGCCGAAGTCCAGGTTGGTACCGAAACCCGCCGCGGCCCTGACGTCGGCGATCGCCCGGCCGATGTCGCCGAGCCGGTTGCCCGGCCGTGCCTCCGCGATCCCGGCCTCGAGCGCCCGCTCGGTGGCCGTGATCACGTCTTGGTCACCGTCCTGAGGCTCGCCGACGATGAAGCTCACCGCCGCGTCCGCCGCCCAGCCGTCGACCGTCACGCCGCAGTCGACGCTGAGTAGATCGCCGTCGGCCAGCTTGGTGCCGTCCGGCAATCCGTGCAGGACCGCGTCGTTGACCGACGTACAGATGACGCCCTTGAACGGGGTCTGCGCGAACCGCGGCAGATAGCCGTCGAAGGTTGAGACCGCGCCCGCGTCGCGTAACACCTCGCGTGCAAGCGCATCCAGATCGGCGAGCGTGGTGCCGACGGCAGCGTGCTTGCGCACCGTGTCCAGTACCCGCGCGACCACCCTGCCCGCCTCGCGCATCCGCGCGATCTCCTCCGGTGACTTCAGCTCGACCATGGGAGGAATTGTGCCCTGTCAGCGGTGACACATTGTCGAGAGATATCTCTCGACTGACGGCCGAGGAGAACCGCACCATCACCGACCCGCGCCCGGCCTGATGACCTGGAGTTCACCCGGGCGTCGCAGGCGCTGGACGAGGTGCTGCCCGACCGGTATGTCCAGCGGATGCGCCGCGCGATCGCGACCGCGCCGAGCTACCCGCGTGAGTGGTTCGAGGCGATGGACGGCTCGCAGAATATGCTGCACCTCACCGCGGACGAGTTGCGCGAACTGGTGGCGGCGTACCGGAAGGTCGCCAATGACTTCCGCGAACGGTATGCCGAGCGCAGCCAGCGGCCGAAGACACGCCCGGATGGGACGCTCCCGGTCGAGACCCTGTTCTTCGCCTACCCGGTGGACCAGGGGCGGTCATGAGCTACCGGCGACTACTCGCGCGGTCCGATGCCCGCCGCTACCTGACCGGTCAGACGCTGTCGCTGCTCGGCAACAGTTCGATGTGGATGGCCTGCGCGATCTGGGTCAAGACGCTGACGGGCAGCAACAGCGCGGCCGGCCTGACGTTCCTCTTCTTCCTCGCGCCTGCGATCGCGGCACCGCTGGCCGGATTGGTCGTCGACCGGGTACGTCGCCGACCGTTGCTGATCCTGCTGAACATTCTCGGCGCGCTGATCCTCATACCACTGCTCGCCGTCCGCGACGCCGGTGATGTCTGGATCGTGTACGTCGTGATGCTGCTGTACGGCGCGGTCGACATCGTCATCGAGCCGGCCCAGTCCGCCTTGCTGACCCGGATGCTGCCCGGCGATCTCCTCGCAGCGGCCAATGGTGCGCTGCGTACGGCCCAGGAGAGCCTGCGGATCCTGGCTCCGCTCGCCGGTGCCGGACTGTTCGCAGCGTTTGGTGGGCCGGCCGTCGTGCTGCTGGACATGGCGACATTCCTCGCAGCGGCCGCGTTCACCTGGAGTCTGTCCGTACGTGAGCCGAAGCCCTCGCAACCGGACGGGCATGTGGTCGCGCAGATCACCGCCGGTCTGGCGTTCATCCGGCGCAGCCCGGTGCTGCGTCCGCTCACCGTCGCGGCGGTCGTGCTGACCCTGGTTGTGGGGTTCGGCGAGTCGACCAGTTGGGCGGTCATATCCGACGGCCTGCATCGCCGACCAGAGTTCGCCGGCGTGATGCAACTGGCTCAGGGGATAGGCGCGATCGTCGCGGGTTTGCTCGCGTCTGCGGCGATCCGCCGGCTCGGTGAGATCCGGGTCGCTGCGATCGGTACGGCACTGTTCGCCGCGGGCGAGGTGCTGCAGATCGCGCAGAACCTACCTGTCGTCATGGCCGGGCGGGTCCTGGTCGGTTCGGGCTTCCCGTTGCTCACAATCTCGGCCATCACTGTGCTGCAGCGTTCCGCGCCGGACCATCTGCAAGGGCGCGTATATGCCGGATTCGAGGTGGTGGCGACCGTTCCGCAGACGATTTCCGTGGCGATCGGCGCCTGGCTGGTCGGCGTACTGGACTACCGCTTCGTGCTGGCTATCGCCGGGCTGTTCGGCTTGGCCTCCGCGCTGCTCATGCTGCGCATCCGGCTTACGTCGCACGAGCCGGACCAGGGCGCTCGAAGGCCGGTTGCGGTAGGTGTCTAGGGTCGTGGTGAGTCCTCCGGACGAGAATCACGCCTGCCAACTTTGTGCCGTCTTTGCTGCGTCGAATGAGTGTGTCCCTGACCTGCCGGCCGCGTCGCGCGCTGCTGGTCGTCGGCCTGCTCGCCGCGCTGTTCGCCGGTTGCACCAACACGCCGCCAGACGTGTCCGGGGAGCCATCCAGTACCCCGAGCGGGCGCACGCAGAGCCCACAGAGCCGACAGAGCCCACAGGACCCACAGAGCTCGCACAGCGTGCCGGGGAGCGCGGGGACCGCAGCGACCGACCGGATCAGCATCGCTATCACCGGCGATGTACTCCTGCACGAACGGCTGTGGGCGACAGCCCGATTCGACGGCCATGGAGCGATGGACTTCGCGCCCGCGCTGGCACCGGTGAAAGCGCTGGTCAGCGGAGCGGACCTCGCGATCTGCCACCTAGAGACCCCGCTTGCGCCGGCGGCCGGGCCCTACCACGGCTACCCGCGGTTCTCGGCCCCGCCGCAGGTCGCCACGGCACTGAAGCAGACCGGGTACGACGCCTGTAGTACGGCCAGCAACCACAGCTTCGACGGTGGCGCGGCCGGCGTGACGCGAACCCTGGACACACTCGACGCTGTCGGGCTGCGGCATGCCGGCACCGCGCGTACACCGGCTGAGGCGGTGACGCCCGTGCTGATCGACGTCCGCGGCGTCGAGGTGGCGCTGCTCAGCTACACGTTCGGCTTCAACGGCCTTCCGTACCCGGGCGGCGACACCTGGCGCGCGAACCGCCTCGACGAGTCGCGCATCCGTGCGGCGGCGAAGACGGCGCGGGCCGCGGGTGCGCAGATCGTTGTCCTGGTCTGCCACTGGGGCACCGAATACAGCCACCAGCCGAACACGCAGCAGCGCACCTTGGCGCCCCGATTCGCCGCCGATCCCGACATCGACCTCGTGGTAGGGCACCACGCGCATGTCGTCCAGCCGCTGGAGAAGATCGGCGACACCTGGGTGGCCTACGGGCTCGGCAATTTCGTCGCCGCGCACGCGGAGTCCTCGGCTTCGAACACCGAAGGGCTGCTGGTCCGGTTCACCTTCCGCCGTGCCGCCGACGGCAGCTGGCACACCTCGAACGCCGAGTACGCTGCCCTGCTGGACACGGCTGCGGTACCGGTGCGAGTGCTCGACGTGCGACACGAGCTCGGGACGCACGGCAGTGGCCTGGCATCGCCGGATCGGCTGCGGCAGGCGCAGCGGAGTACCGAAGCGATCGTGAACAGCCGCGGAGCCGCCGAGGACGGTGCCACGCCGATCAGTTCGCCGTAGCGTCCGAGTGAAAACCTGTTGATGTGGCTGGGTCGGGGGCTTAGCGTCGCGGCATGGCGATGAACTTCTTCGTGATGGTGCGTCGTGTCCGGGTACGGGCGACGCCCGTGGGGATGGCATCGGCTCGATAACACCTGGGCCGAGCGGGTGGTCGACGCTGCGCGGGTCCGCCCCGGTGAGTTGGTGCTCGACGTCGGCGCCGGGACCGGTGCACTGACGGCTCCGCTGATCGGTGCCGGTGCGCGCGTGCTCGCGGTCGAACTGCATCCCGGCCGAGCGGACGGGTTACGCCGGCGTTTCCGCGACGAGCCGGTGACGGTTATCCAGACCGACGCGTCCGACCTGCGGTTGCCGACCAGACCGTTCCGCGTTGTGGCGAGTCCGCCGTACGGGATCTCGACGGCTTTGCTGCGACGGCTACTCGCGCCGGGATCCCGGCTGGTCACTGCGGACCTGGTGCTGCAGCGAGCCGTGGTGAACCGGTACGTCGCGGGTCGTGCGAGCGGGTCCGAACGCTGGCTACGTCGCTACGACGCTTCCATCGGCCTCCCTCTCCCACGCATGGCATTTCGCCCGCCGCCCAAGGTCGACTCGGCCGTCCTCGTCCTGCGCCGTACCTGAGTTGCCGGGGGCAACGGTTAGATGGAGGCGGTGGTGAAGCGTACGGCGGTGGGCATCAGCAGGGTGTCCTCGGGTTGGCGCCAGACCGACAGGTGCTCCTCGATGACCGGACGGTAGTGCCGCAGGCGGATCGGGTCGATGCGTTCGAGGCTGGCACGGATACCGACCGACCACGCCCACCGCCACCACTGGTCGATGTCGGCGAACCGGGTCTCGACGATGATCTCGGCGATCGTCACGTCGTCGAAGCCGGCGTCGCCGACCACCTCGGTCATCGCCTTCTCGTCGTCCCAGACGTCCGGCTCGGACTCGGGCATCCCAGCCAGTTCGCGCAAGAGGGATCGCGCCGCGGCCAGGTTCGGATCCAGCGGACCGTACGTGCTGAACGCCAGCCGGCCCGGCGACCTCAGCAGCCGCGCGTACGCACGCAGGGCCGCGGCCGGGTCCGGCAGCAGGAACATCATGAACCCACCGAGTACCGCGTCGACGCTCTCAGCGGGCAGACCGGGTGCGGCGGCGTCCCCGACCCGCACCGACACGTTCCGCAGACCGCGAAGCTCGATCTCGGCCGCCGTCAGCCGCACCATCTCCTCGGCGATGTCGATGCCGGTCACGATGCCGTCGGAGCCGACCGCCTCCGCGGCCGGGAACAGCACATGCCCTCGGCCGGTGCCGACGTCGAGCACCTGGTCGCCCGGCTGAAGCCGAGCCCTCGTGACCAACTCACGCCCGAGCGGCCCGAAGAACTCCGCGCCACTGCGCTCGTAGTCGGCCGCGGCCCGGCTCCACAACCCCGCCATCTCCCCGGATCCCGTCACGCCCCGACCCTACGACCCGCCCACCACACGTCCGCGCCAAACGCGACCGGTGGGACCGCCGACCCACGGATCTGTGAGTGTGTCGTAGCGGCGGTTGTGGGTGGACTGCCGTCAGGATCGGTGCTGGTGGTGTCGGGTGACTCGCTACGGGTCTGGCCCGCGGCGGCGTGTGCCTTTCGTCTGACCTGTTCCCGGCAGTGCCGGCACCGGCCTGGCCCACCGGTTGGCTTGATTGAAGCCTGTCCGTGCCACGCGCGCGTGACTCGTCACAGATGTGCCGCTCGGTGACTCCACCCAGGCCGGCGCCGACCTAACGGCCTCATGTCTGGAAGGAGAACCGAGACCGCATGTCCATGTTGGCAGAGGGTGTCGACGCCGTCGTTGGTGGCGACACGCACCGCGATACACACGCTCTTGAGTTGACCGCGCCTAGTGGCGTCACGATCGCGACGGTGGTGATCGGCATGATGAGCGCGGCTATGCCGAGGCCCTTGCCTGGGTCGCCGAGCATGCGCCGGGCCCGCGCCTGGTGGTCGCGCTCGAGGGCACCCGCAGCTGTGGCATCGGGTTGGCCCGGGCGGTGCAGGCGGCGGGGTTGACCGTGTTCGAGATTGGGTGGAGATCGAGGGTCCCCGCCGGGGCGAGCGGCGGCGCGGCAAGTCCGACCCGATCGACGCCCATCTGGCAGCGTTGCACGCGCTGCGCCTGGACGCCGATCGGTTGCCCACGCCGCGCGCCGACGGTGACCGCGAAGCGCTGCGCATTCTGCTCGGCGCTGGCCGGGACCTCACCACGGCCAAGACC
>JBKPSJ010000280.1:0-10103 GCA_046765875.1 Actinomycetota bacterium | reverse complement strand
GCCTCGGTCAGCTCCATCGGCCCGAACAAGCGCCTGCGGAGGAAGTCCAGCACCGTGGTCCCGGTCAACTTCTGCGCGATCGCGGACAGCACGTATGTCGCGGGAGTGTTGTACACGAAGTGCGTACCGGGCTCCTTCTCGACCGGCGCGGCGAAGAAGGCGGTCAGCCAGCTACCGGTCGCGAGCATGGCCTGCGGCTCCTCGGCATGCCCGGTGGTCATCGTCAGCAGGTGCCGTACCCGCATCGCCGCCAGGTTGTCGCCGACATCCTCCGGCAGGTGCTCGGGGAAGAACGACATCACCGGGTCGTCGAGCGACAGCTTGCCCTCGGCAACGACCATGCCGACGGCCATCGAGGTGAAGCTCTTGGACACCGAGTACAGCAGGTGCGGCCGGTCGGCCTGGTACGGCGACCACCAGCCCTCCGCGATCACGTGGCCGTGCCGCACGACCAGCAGGCTGTGCTGCTCACAGGCCGAGGCGTCGAGTGCCTCGACCAGGTCGAGCAGCGCGGACGAGCTGATTCCTTGGGCTTCGGGTGTACTCCGCGGAAGGCTCCTCACTCGAGCAACCCTATGCGTCGGGTCCGAGGACGCGTGTGCCTCCTCGGACCCGACCAGTGTCAGTGGACGAGTACCGCCACCGTACGAGCAGGGACAGTTGCCGTGCCGCTGGACGCGTCCCAGGCGGTCTGCTTGACCACCGGGTCCGATCCCTGAGCCTGGACCGGCGACAGCGACAGTTGCTGACCGGCCAGACCGGCGACGGTCTGGCTGACCGCCGAGCCGGTGGAGTTGATCACGACCAGCGTGCCCTTGAGCGCCGGGTCCACGTCGGTCCCGACGGTGTCGTCGATCCGCATCACGATCACACCCGGCGTGGCGGCCGGCGTACCGCTGAGCGGGAACGACACCTTCTGCTCGATCAGCGCCGCCGATCCGAGCCGGAACAGCGGGGTGGAGAACCGCAGCCTGAGCAGGTCCTGCGCCGCCGCGGACGCGGTCGCGACCTGCGCCGCGGACGGCTTCAGCGCCGGGTCGCTCAGCAGCGGCCGCTGGTAGTTCCACTTCGCCTCGTTGTCCGGCTTCGGCGGCAGGCCGTGCCCGAACCCGTTGTCCGCACCGGTCCAATCCAGCGTGTTGAACCAGTCGCCTGAGTTGTACGAGTTGCGGTCCAGCGACTTGCTGCGCAGCAGGTCGGCGCCGGCGTGCCAGAACGACGGCGTCTGCGCCAGCGCGGTGGTCGCCAGCGAGATCGTGTTCATCCGGATCCGCTGGTCCATCGGCATCGACGGCGGCAGCTTGTACGTCAGCGTGTCGAACAGCGTCTCGTTGTCGTGCGCGTCCACGTACGTGATGATCTCGTCCGGCTGGTCTGCGTACCCTGCGGGGGAGCCGTTGTAGTCGACCTTGTCACCGCTGACCACGTCGCCGGTCTCCGCCGACCGGAACTGGTACGCGCGCAGGTTGCCGGCCATACCGAGTTGGATCAGGTCGGTGTAGTGCGCCAGCCGCTGCGCCTGCTGTACGGGCGTTCCGTTGACCGGGTCGCCGTTCGGGTCGCTCGCCGCGCCGGAGCCGAAGCCCTGGATCCGCGGGTTGTCGTCGAACGGGCCGCCGCCGCGGACCGCGTCGCGCAGCCTGTCGGAGAAGGTGCCGATCCCGGTGCCGCCCAGGTTGCCCTGCCGGGCCTGGACGAACAGCGCGTCGTTGGCGACCTCGCCGAAGTTCCAGCCCTCGCCGTACAGGTAGATCTTCTTGCCGTCGACACCGTCCTTGGCAAGGGTGAGCTTGTCCAGTGCGACCCGGACGTTCTCCATGTTGGCCTTGCTGTGGTGGCCCATCAGGTCGAAGCGGAAGCCGTCGACGTGGTAGTTGCGCGCCCACGACACGGTCGAGTCGACCATGATCTTCTCGGCCAGCGCATGCTCGGTCGCGACGTTGCTGCAGCAGGTCGAGGTCTCGACGCCGCCGGTCGCGTTCAGCCGCTGGTAGTAGCCGGGCACGACCTTGTCCAGCACCGAAGTCGGCGCCTGGCCGGCCGACGGGGTGTGGTTGTACACCTGGTCGAGCACCACCCGCAGCCCGTCGCGGTGCAGTCCGCCGACCATGGTGCGGAACTCGGCCACCCGGGCCAGCCCGTCGCGCTGGGTCGCGTACGAGCCCTCCGGCGCGAGCCAGTGCCACGGGTCATAGCCCCAGTTGAACGCGTCCTTGTCGGCCACCGCGGTCACGCAGGCCTGCTGGTCCTCGGCCGCCGGCCCGTACGAGTGCAGGTCGCACGCCGGGCTCTGCTGGTCGGCCGGGTCCTCGGGGATCGAGGCGATGTCGAACGTCGGCAGCAGGTGCACCGTGTTCAGCCCGGCCTGGGCGAGTGCGCGCAGGTGCTTGGTGCCGTCGCCCTCGTCGGCGAACGCCAGGTAGGTCCCGCGGTGCGCAGCCGGCACCGTGGCGTCGTTCACCGAGAAGTCCCGCACGTGCAGTTCGTAGATCGTGCTGTCGACGGGTTGGTCGAGCTTCGGTGACGCCGTGTTGCGCCACAACGCGGGCCTGCCGGCCGGGTCGTCGAGATTGACCGCGACCGAGTACGCCGAGTCCGTGGTCAGTGCAGGCGAGTACGGATCGGTGACCTGGTTGGTCTCGATCTTCCGGGTGGTCGGTGCGTACACCTTCACCTCGTACCGGTACGCCGTGTCCTTCCAGCCGGACGAGCCGGAGGCCGACCACGATCCGTCGCCGGACCGGCCCATCGGCACCCGCTGGTCGCCGGCACCCGTCCGCACCAGCAGGGCGACCGATTGCGCGGTCGGCGCCCAGAGCCGGTACGTCGGCCGGCCGTCGTCCCAGGTGACGCCGTAGTCGCGCTTGGTGGCGTTGCCGTACAGGTCGTCGAGTACGCCCGGGATCTGCAGCCCGGTGGCGTCGAGCAGTCGGCCGACGTCGTCGTACTGGGCGACGGCGACCTGACCGGTAAGGATCCGCCCGGCGTCATTGGCCGTCCGTTTGTCGAGCCGCAATGCGGTGTAGCCCTGTAGTTGCGGGAACTTGTCCAGCACCGACGCAGGCAGTCCGCTCGGGTCATACTGCAGCGCGGCCGAGTCGCCGCCGATGTCGTCGGCGTCGACCTTCAGGTCCGCGGTCGGTGACCAGTGCAGCCGCCAGCGCTTCTGCTCCGGCGCCGGCGAGGCCGGGTAGGCGATCAGGTCCTTGGCGACCCAGTACGCCTTCTGCTTCGTCAGGTCCGCCTGCGGCCCGGGGCGGGCCGTTGTCACGGTGAGCACGTGCGTAGCCAGGACGTAGGAGAAGGTGACCACGTTGCCGTCGGCGACCTGGAACGGGATGTTCGCGCCGTTCGGCGCACCGCCCGCGCCCCAGTTCTGGTCCCAGGACAGCCCGTGCGTGACCTTGACCTCATAGCTCCCCGCGGGTATCTCGCTGGTCGACCAGGTGAACGTACCGTCGCCGTCCTGGTCGGTCAGCCACGGCCGCATGCAGTCCGGAGACCAGTCCCCGGGGCAGCCGAGTTCGGACTGGAACGAGCCGGGCGCTGTGACGATCGGGCCCTCCGCATCGCTCGTGACGAAATGGCGCCCGTGCTCGTAGTAGAAGTGCACCGGTCCGGCGGGTGCGACGTACGGGATGTTCGCGCCGTTCGGCACGCCACCGGCGCCGTAGTTCTCGTCCCAGGACTTGTTGATCGCGACCTTGTACGCGTGGTCGCCGGGCGGGATCGTGTACGTGCCCTTCCAGACCTTGTCCTTCGGGTCCAGCGTGAGCTGGGCCTGGTCGCAGTCCGGCTGCCAGTCACCGGAGCAGCCCATCTCGGAGTTGTGGTCGCCCGGTACGGATACGTTGGCCGGCTGGACGACCGGGCCGCCACCGCCGCCACCGCCGCCACCGGTAGCCGGCGCATCGCCGACCACGCTGGTGCCGCCGCTGACCGAGTAGTTGCCGGAGGCATCCTCGAGCACCGCGCGGTACTCGACCAGGGTGCCCTTCGGTAGCCCGGTCACGTCGTGGAAGACCCGGTACGGCGCGTTGTCGTCGCTGCCCAGCCGGTGCCAGGCCGACGTACCGACCTCGCGGTAGCCGAAGGTCACCGTGCTGAACGCGTTCTCCGGCACCGCCGCCGGGATCTCGGCCCGGCCCCCGGCCACCGCGGGAGCGTTCAGATACACCTGCGGCGCCTGCGACCGATTCGGAAGCTTGGCGGTCGCGCGGAACACGGCCACCGAGGTCGCCGGCAGCGTCACCCGGACTCGGCCCTCGCCGTCGGGCTTGAGCGACTCCGTCGAGCCATACACGGGCTTGAACTGCCCGCTGGTCGTGTAGGTCGGGATGGTCGCCGACTTCGTCGCAGTCGCGTTGTTCGCCACGACCAGGTACTCGGTCTTGTCCGAGCCGACCCGGCTGACGGCGTACAGGCCCGGCTCGTTCGATGAGTACCGGTGAATCTGCGCACCGTCGGCAAGTGTCGGGTGTTCGGCCCGCAGCTTCTGCAGCGCGGCGATGTGCTTGTACATCGGCGCATTGGTGTCGTACCGGTCCTGGCTGCCGATCGTGCCGCCGTTACCGTCGACGATCTCGTCGTCGGTGTAGTCGGTGGTCTTGGTGGCGAACATGTCCTGCCGGGCGTCCTTGTCGCCGCCGGCGCCGGTGAAGCCCTGCTCGTCGCCGTAGTACACGACCGGCTGGCCGCGGGTCAGGTACATCAGCGAGTGCGCGAGTTTGTCCCGGGCGAGCAGTTCGGCGTCGGAGGTGCCGGGCAGGTTGAGGAACGTGCCGATCCGGCCCATGTCGTGGTTGCCCAGGAACGTCGGCAACTGGTACGCGTTCGAGTCGGTGTCGGTGTAGTAGTCGTCCTGGGCGAAGAAATCCCGCATCCCCGTGGTCGCCTTGCCCTGCGCGAAGGCGGTCGCATTCGTCTGGAAGCCGAAGTCCAGCGTCGCCTGCAGCTTGCCCTTGGTGGTGTACGGCGACATCAGCCGCGGGTCGGCATCGAAGACCTCGCCGAACATGAAGAACCTGCTCTTCCCGGAGGCCTTCGCGGCCTGCAGGATCGCGGGGGAGAACTTCTGCCAGAACTCCATGTTGACGTGCTTGACCGTGTCGATCCGGAAGCCGTCGATGCCCATCGTCGCCCACGCCTTGTAGACGTCGATCATGCCGTCACGCACTCGCGGCTGCTCGGTGAACAGGTCGTCCAGCCCGACGAAGTCGCCGTACTCGGCCGACTCACCGGCGAACGTCGAGTCGCCGCGGTTGTGGTAGAGCGTCGGGTCGTTCAGCCAGGCCGGCACCTTGACGTTCGCGTCGGCCTCGGAGTGGAAGAACGGCTTGTACGGGAATGAGGTCTGCGCGTCCATCGGCGGGAAGGTGTCGCCGCCGGCGTATGTCTTGTCGTCGAAGACGTTGCCCTGTGCGTCCTTGTACGGGCTCGCGGACTTGCTGATGTAGGAGTGCTGGCCGCCCTCGTAGTCGATCACATCCGCGGTGTGGTTCGTGATGATGTCGAAGAAGACCTTCATGCCCTTGGCGTGCGCCATGTCGATCAGCCGGGTCATATCGGCGTTCGTGCCCATATGCGGGTCGATCTGGGTGAAGTCGGTGATCCAGTAGCCGTGGTACCCGGCGCTGACGTTCGCGCCGGTGCCCTGGACCGGCCGGTTCTTGAACGACGGCGTCAGCCAGATGGCCGTGGTGCCGAGCGACTTGACGTAGTCGAGCTTGGAGATGATTCCGGCCAGGTCACCGCCGTGGTAGAAGCCCTTGTCGGTCGGGTCGTACCCGGTGGTGAGCCGGTCGCCGGTCAGGCCGCCCTCGTCGTTGGCGGTGTTGCCGTTGGCGAACCGGTCGGCCATCACGAAGTAGAACCGCTCGCGGGTCAGGTCGGCGCGCAGGCTGGGCGAGGCGAGCGCCCGGTCGGCCGCGGTGACGGACGTGCCGGCCACGTCCAGCGGTGTGACGACGACCTTGTGCGAGGTGTCGTCGTAGCTGAACCGCAGCCGGGCCGGTCCGGCGATTCGCAGCGGGATGTTCGCGCCGCCGCGGACGCCGTCGGCGCCGTAGTTCTCGTCCCAGGACCGGTTGATCGTGATCTTGTACTCGTACGTCCCGGCGGGCACCTGGAAATCCTGGCGGTACGTCGTACCGCCGGCGTTCGGCAGTTCGGTCGCGGCGCAGTCGGGTTGCCAGTCACCCGAGCAGCCGAGTTCGTCCTGCAGCGAGCCGGCGACCGTCACCACCCGGTCCGCGGCGACGGCCTGCTGCCGCGGTACGGCGACCAGGCCGGCCACAGCAGTGGCGGTGACGGTGACGACCGTGATGACGCGGCGCGCGACAGCAGGCATAGAGGGCATGGAAAGCATGGGCGGATTCCTCCCCTGAACGGTCCTTGCCCGGACGCTAACCCGTCGCCGAATGCCCTGGGAAGACCTGGGATGACTGTCAGCCCTCCAGGTTCTGCGAGCCCAGTTCGGTGGCGAGGCTTCGGATGTAATCGGCGGTGCGGTTGTAGAGGCCGCCGCCGAACGTGATCCGCGCGACGCCAAGGCCGGCCAGGTCCTCGATCGACGGGCCGCCGGGCAGGTACAGCGCGTTCACCGGCGCGTCCACGGCCTTGGTGAACACGGCCAGCGCGTCCCGCGGAGCGACGATCGGGTAGACGCAGTCGGCGCCCGCCTCGAGATAGAGCTGCGCCCGCGCGACCGCGTCTGCCACCGCTACCTGGGCGGCCGCGTCCAAGCTCCCGGTCGACCGCACCACCGCGACGAACGAGTCGACCCTGGCGTTGATCACCAGGTCAGGTCCGGCGGCGGCGCGTACCGCCGCCAGTTGCTCGGCCCACCACGCCGGATCGCGGAGCACGCCGGTCCCCGGGTCGGAGTCCTCAAGGTTGCAGCCCGCCGCTCCCGCGCCCAGCAGCCGCTCGGCCACCTCCGCGGCCGGCAGCCCGTACCCGGATTCGATGTCGGCCGTCACCGGTACGCCGGCGGCGCGGGTGATCCGCCCGATCGCGGCGAACATCTCGTCCGCCGGGGTCTGTTCGTGGTCGGCGTACCCGAGCGACAGCGCGACCGCGCTGCTCGAGGTCGCCAGCGCGGCGAAGCCCGCCTCAGCGAAGAGGCGGGCCGAACCGGCGTCCCAGACGTTCGGCAGCACCACCGGCCTGCCGGGCACGTGCAGATCGCGCAGGCTCACGGCTGGTAGCTCCCGGGCATCCATGCGTGGGTGGTCACCGAGACCATGTTCCAGGCGTTGATCATGACGATGACCGAGATCAGCTGGGCCAGCCGCGTCTCATCGAAGTGCTTGGCGGCCTCCCGCCAGATCTCGTCGGGCACCTCCTTGCGGTCGGCCACCCGGGTGATCACCTCGGTAAGCGCGAGTGCGGCCCGCTCTGCCTCGGTGAAGTACGGCGTCTCCCGCCACACCGGCAGCGCGTACAGCCGCTGTTCGGACTCGCCGGCGGCCCGGGCGTCCTTGGTGTGCATGTCCACGCAGTACGCGCAGCCGTTGATCTGCGAGGCGTGGACGCGGACCAGTTCGGTCAGCGGCTTGTCCAGGTCGCCGTCGCGAGAAGCGGTGTCGAGCGCGCTGAGTAGCTTGCTGAACCGGGGCGCGTGTGCGTCGAAGTCCATCCGGACGGTGAAATCGGGGGTTGTCATGGCTCCAACCTAGTCCCGGATTAGCCCAGACACCCGGGCCATTTCGTGGTCGTTTGATTGGGCCAATCTCAGACCAGTCTGCGGACAACGAAGCGCCCGCCGGCGGCCTCGGTGAGCTCCTGGCCGCGCATCCGGCACCACGCCGGGATGTCGGTCTCGGCCGCCGGATCGTCGGCCAGCACCGTGATCGTCGCGCCGACCGCGACGTCGCCGATCCGCTGGGCCAGCCGGATCACCGGCAGCGGACACAACAGCCCACGGCAGTCCAGCTCGGTCACAGCCCGACCTCTGCCCGGATCTGGCCCACGATTCCCGGCAGCACGGTGGCGAAGCGGTCCACATCCTCGTACGTCGTCGTACGCCCGAGCGAGACCCGTACGTTGCCATGGGTCAGCACACCCATGGCGGCCAGCACATGCGACGGACGCAGCGTGCTCGCCGTACAGGCCGAACCGCTCGACACCGCGAACCCCTCCGCGTCCAGCGCGGTCACCAGCGCCTCGCCGTCGACGTATAGGCAGGAGAACGTGAGCACGTGCGGCAACCGGTCCTCCGGGTCGCCGGTGATCTCCACGTCCGGCACCGTGGCCGCGATCCGCTCGCGCAGTTCGGCGATCCAGTCGCGGTGCGTGCGGTCCAGGTCGGCAGCCTCGGTACGCCGGGCCTGCAGGGCGGCTGCCGCGGCGAGCACCGCCGGTATGTCCGGGTGGCCGGGGGACAGGCCCTGCTCGCGTTCGTCGGCCGGCCACCGCGGCAGGAACCGAACTCCCTTGCGTACGGCAAGGATCCCGACACCGGCCGGCCCGCCCCACTTGTGCGCGCTCGCCGTCAGGGCCGACCAGCCGTCCGGAACGTTGTCGTGGGCAACCGACGCGGCCGCGTCCACGAGCAGCGGCACTCCGTTGGCCCGGCACGACTCGGCTGCAACACCGACCGGCTGTCGGGTTCCCACCTCGTGGTTCGCCGACTGGAGCACGGCCAGCGCCGTACCGGGTGCGGCGACAGCCGCGGCGAACGCCTCGGTGTCCACCCTTCCGAGCCGGTCGACGCCGATCTCGACCGGCTCGCCAGCCACTGCCGCGGCGTGCAGTACCGCCGAGTGCTCGACCGCACCGTGCACCACCCGGGAGCCGGTACGCCGCCGTGCCGAGGCGAGACAGGTGATGCCCGTGTGGATGGCCGACGTACCCGAGGATGTGAAGAACACCTCGTCCGCCCGGGCATCCAGTACTTCTGCGACCGCCTGCCTGGCGTTATCCCACAGCAGTCGAGCGGTACGCCCCTCGTGGTGCAACCGGGACGGGTCGGCCCAGCCGGAGTCGAGCGCGGCCAGCAGAGTCTCGCGGGCCGCCGGGTGCAGCGGTTCGGACGACGCCGCGTCGAGGTAGGCACGCCGGATGGGGTCAGCCGTCACATCCGTCACAGTAGGCCCCGGGAACACCCGGCCACCTGGGGGCGGTTCTGGATACCTGGTCCAGTAGTGTTTGGCTGTCAGTCTCCCATGCGAAGAAGGGCGCCCCGTGACACGACCATTGCGTCGCTCCACTGCCCTGGCGGCCACGGTGTCCGGCGTACTGCTGATGACCGGCTGTTCCGAAGAGACGACGCAGCAGTGGAAGCGTCTCGGTCTGCCGCCGGGCGCGTCGGACCGGACCGACCACATCGAGAATCTGTGGGTCGGGTCGTGGATCGCCGCGCTCATCGTCGGTGTCCTGGTCTGGGGACTGATCCTCTGGGTCGTGATCCGATACCACCGCCGCGACGATGACGCCCCGCGTCAGGTGCGTTACAACCTGCCGCTCGAGGCGTTGTACACGCTAGCGCCGTTCGCGATCATCGCGGTGCTGTTCTTCTACACCGAGGACGTACGGCACAAGGTCGACGACCGGGTCCAGGTGCAGCACACCATCGACGTGGTCGGCCAGCAGTGGCAGTGGACGTTCAACTACGACGAGCAGGTCGAGGGTGCCAGCGAGCGCGGCGTCTGGGAGACCGGTACGGTCTCGGCGCCGGCGACGTTGTGGCTGCCGGTCAACGAGCCGGTCAAGTTCAACCTGACCTCGCCGGACGTGATCCACTCGTTCTGGGTGCCGGCGTTCTATTTCAAGCGGGACGTGATCCCCGGCCGGCCGAACCACTTCGACCTGACGCCTACCAAGACCGGCACCTTCGCCGGCAAGTGCGCCGAACTGTGCGGGCAGTACCACTCGCGGATGACGTTCAGCGTCAGGGTCGTCAGCCGGGCCGAGTACGACTCGCATCTGAAGGACCTGGCCGACAAAGGCCAGACCGGCTTCGCGACCGGTGGCAAGGACTCGACCACGATCGGTGGGTACTCGACGGAGGGGGAGAAGTGACCGACTACGCCGAGCGCACCGGCGCCATCGGTAGCACCACCACCGCGCTGCCACGGCGGCGTACCAAGGGTCAGATCCTG
>JBKPSJ010000279.1:0-3435 GCA_046765875.1 Actinomycetota bacterium | reverse complement strand
ACCTCGGGGTATACGCCCAGCCGGAGCTGCGGACCGACCCGTTGGCCGGGCTGGCCACCCCGGCGGTCCGGGCCGGGATACGCACCCACATCTCCCGGCTGGCCGCGCTGGGCTACGCCGAGTACGGACCGGTCGCGGCCTCCGTGCGGGTCGGCGCCCTCACGCCTGGCCGGTCCGCCAGCGTCCAGGCCTGCCTGGACCTGAGCCGAGTGGCCATGCGCGACGCCGCCGGCCGGCTGGACTATTACGAAACACGCAAACTAGTAACTACCTCACTTATCTGGTTAAATAGCCGCTGGCTGGTCGCCGGCGACGTCAAGCGCAGCGTGACGAGGTGTTGATCATCCGAACGACATGGCGTGGCGCACGGCTGCTGGGCGCGGCCGGCACGGTTGCCGTCTTGGTGACCGCCCTCGGCGGAGGCTCGGTGACCGCGGCGGCTCCCGACGGCGGGGAGATCGTCATCGATCCCGACACCGCCGGCCAGTTGAGGGTCGACGAAGCGCACTGCGGCGTTGGCGGGCTGGGTGATCCCATCCCGACCGCAGGGTGCCACAGCGACCACGACGAGGCGCCACCAGCCGATGACACCCCGGACACCGGCCCCAGCCCGGACGACGACATCTACGACACCGCGGACGACCCGACGTTCCGCAACGAGCGCGAGCTCATGGACGGGCTCAACCCGGACTCCTTCTACGAGAACCCGGTGACCTTCCGCGCGGTGGTCGGCGGCAGCAGCACGTGGGTGGTTGCGGTGCCCGGCAGCCGCGGCGGCGCGACCGTGCGGGTGCCCAGGGACACCGCCCACTGCTGGTACGCGCCGTGGTACGACACCGGGCAGGTCTACCACGCCAGCCACGGCCTGTGGGCCGAGCGGCCGGACCACCACATCTACAAGTACGACCACTGGCCGCCGCTGCGGCCCGCCCGCCGGGTCGGCGCGCACGGCGACACCGGCACCTGGTACCACTACTGGTGTCACCCCACCCCGGCCGACATCGTCGGCGCGCCGCCCGGCCACAAGACCGCCGTGCAGGGCGACTACTACAGCCACCCGCATTGGGTGTACTCCTCGACGATCATCGATCCGGGCACCATCCGGCTGGTGGAGAGCGGCCTGACCGGCTTCTATGCCGTCGAGCAGGCCATGGACAGCCCGGTGATGACCAGCCCCGCCGCGACCTCGGTGGTGAACCTGGAGACCTGGGTGTGGGCCGAACCGGGTGTCGTGGACCTCCAGGTCGGCCCGTACCAGGTGCACGCCCGGGCCACCGGGGTGGTGATGTCCGACCGTACCGGGGTCGGTCCCGGCGACGTGCAGGTGTACGACTCCGACCCCAGGTCCGGCGGCTGCTCCGGCGGCGGCCAGCCGTGGCGCCGGGACGCCCACCCCACCGCCAGGGACCAGTGCTACCTGCGTTTCCTCCGACCAACGGGGCCGGGCCAGCGGTACACCTTCCGGTTCTTCGTCCGATGGAAGGTCACCCTCGGTAATACGGCAGTCACCGTGTGGACCTCCCGCACCCGGAGCTTCGACGTCCGGGAGGTCCAGATCGCCGTGGGCAGCCCGGACCGGTAGCTGACCGTCACACGCCCGGGCGGTATCCCGTCTGTAGGGGTGAGACCTGTAGGAAGGGACCGGAACATGAGAGTGCTGCTCGCCGGCGCCTCGGGCGCCATCGGTACGCCACTGACCCGCCAACTCCTCGCGGCCGGCCACGAGGTCGTCGGCATCAGCCGCAGCCAGGCCAACTCCGAGCGGCTGCGCACCGCCGGCGCCGAGGCCGTGGTGGCCGACGTGATGGACCGCGAGAGCCTGCTTGCCGCCGTGCGCGACGTGCGGGCTGACGCGGTGATGCACCAGCTGACCGCGCTGGGCACCACGAAGATGCGGGAGGCGATGCGGGGCACGAACAACCTGCGTACCACCGGGACCGCCCACCTGCTCGCGGCCGCCCGGGCGGTCGGCGCCCACCGCTTCCTCACCCAGTCGATCGTGTTCGGGTACGGCTACCGGGACCACGGCCCGCACGTGATCACCGAGGACGACCCGTTCGGCGAACCCGCCAGCGGCCCGTTCGCTGGCGTCATGGCGGCCATCCGCTCCACCGAGGAACAGGTGTTCTCGGCCGACGAAATGGAAGGTATCGCGCTGCGCTACGGAGGCTTCTACGGGTCGGACAGCTTCACCCGCATGATCATCAACCTGGTGCGCAAGCGCCGGTTGCCGGTGCCCTCCTCCGGCGGCGGGTTCGCCGACTTCATCTACCTGGAGGACGCCGCCGCCGCGACCGTGGCCGCCCTGGAGAAGGGGCACTCCGGACAGGCGTACAACATCGTCGACGACGAACCGGTGCGCTGGCGCGACTACCTGGACACGCTCGCGACCGAACTCGGGGCGCGCCGGCCGTGGCGGGTCCCGACCTGGATGCTGCGGCCGATCCCGTACCTCCACACGTTGATGACCACCTCGATGCGCGTCTCCAACGCCAAGGCCAGGCGCGAACTGGGCTGGGCTCCGGCGGTGTCGACCTACCGTGAGGGCATCCCGCTGGTCGCGAAGGCGAGCCGCTGAGGGGTCCGGAGCTGCCGGCGGTCAGCGCCTGCCCGGAGAAGAACTCGGTCAACTTCGCCGCGTTGATGTCCCTGGTCCGCAGCGCCTGGCCGGTACCGGCGAAGGCCGAGGCGACCCCCACCAGTGCTGAGAAGCCCGAGTTCGACGCGGCCGGGTTCGTCATGCCGTACCGGAGCTTGCCGGCCTTGACACCCTGCCGGCGGCATCGCCACCGTGACGGGTGGGCTCGGCGTCCACGCATGGCTCGGCCCGGTTGTCAATGTGCCGGCGACCAAGATTTGCCGGCGTCGCCGCCGCGGAACGACCGTTGACAGCGCAGTGGAGGGGTAACCATCCTCCAAATCTTCACCTCGAATCAGTTCCGGGTCGGATACTTCCACCGACGGCGAATGCCGCTGCTCTGGCAGAGCTACCGCGCTCCCGGCCGCCCATCGCGGGTGGTGATCCGGTGGGTGCCTCCCAAGGAGGATCGGACGGGTTGGAACCGCACGACTTAGAACTGCCCGATAACCCTGGCTGTCCGCGGCCCGCGGCGGCGGTGTCGAAGCCGGCCCGCCGGGCGGCCCGGGAGGCGTTGCCGGCCATGAGGCCCCCGCCCGGTGTCCCTGGAACTGGCGTGAACCGGGGGGTGGCCATCGGCACGGACGGTGGGCGGGGCTACCGTGCCAGGCTGGCGCGGATCGAGATGCCTGCCACCGAGGAGCAGGTGCGCCGCGTGCTCGCCGATGCCCGGCAGGAGGGTCGGCAGGTCTGCGTGCGCGGTGCGGGTAAGAACCAGGGCGGCCTGACCCTCGCCGAGGACGCGATCGTCCTCGACACCGGGCGCCTCAACCGGATCCTGGAGATCGACGTTGCGG
>JBKPSJ010000278.1:0-2634 GCA_046765875.1 Actinomycetota bacterium | reverse complement strand
CGGCCTGGGTGGAGTCACCGAGCGGCACATCTGTGACGAGTCACGCGCGCGTGGCACGGACAGGCTTCTATCAAGCCAACCGGTGGGCCAGGCCGGTGCCGGCACTGCCGGGAACAGGTCAGACGAAAGGCACACGCTGCCGCGGCCAGATCCGTAGCGAGTCACCCGACACCACCAGCACCGATCCTGACGGCAGTCCACCCCTGCGTGTCAGGGTGAGTTGAGTCCATTGGTTCACAGCAAGTTGGCCTGACGCAGGGCGAGATCAAGGATCGATTCACCGATGACCAGTTCTGTTCTGCCGGGCCCGACGCGCATCGTGGACGATGGTGGCGTGAGTTCTCCCCGTGGCGGCGGCCCGTCGCGGCGCCGGTCGTTCACCCCGGCCGAGAAGCTGCGGCACCTTGAGGAGTACGAGGCGGCGTGCGCCCGTTCCGAGGGTGGAGCGTACCTGCGCCGTGAGGGTCTGTACTCCTCGCTGATCTCCGAATGGCGACGGCTGCGCGATGCCGGGGTGCTGGAGGACAAGCAGCCCGGAGAGAAGATCGGCAGACCGACCGCGGAGCAGGCCGAGATCGCCCGGCTGCGCCGTCGGCTGGCTGAGTCCGAGGCCAAGCTGGCCACGACCCAGACCGCGCTGGAGATCATGGGAAAAGCGCACGCGCTCTTGGAGCAGCTGTCCGAGAGCGCGGAGACCGAGCAGCCGCGCAAGAAGCACTGATGGGCATCTACCGCGCACTCACCACGGCCGGGGTGAGCACCCGGGCGGCCGCGCAGTTGACCGGGGTGTCGCGGGCGACCGCGACCCGTCACGCCAGGCTGCCGGCACCTGCGGCACTGCCTGGGGAACCGGTGGTCCCGGCGAACAGGCTGAGCCTTGCCGAGCGGACTGGGGTGTTGGAGGTGCTGGACTCGCCCGAGTTCGTCGACCAGCCACCACTGCAGGTCTACGCCAGGCTGCTTGAACGCGGGGAGTACCTGTGCTCGGTGTCCACGATGTACCGGGTCCTGGCCGAGGCCGGCCAGGTCAAGGAACGACGCCGGCTCGCCCGCCACCCCGCCCGGGCGGTGCCCGAGCTGGTCGCCACCGGCCCCGGGCAGGTCTACACCTGGGACATCACCAAGCTCCCCGGCCCAGCCCGCGGGATCTACTACGACGCCTACGTGATGATCGACATCTACTCCCGCTACATCGTCGGAATCCACGTCCACGCCCGTGAGTCCGGGGTGCTGGCCGAGGAGATGATGAAGCAGATCTTCGCGATCCACGGCATCCCAACCGTCGTGCACGCCGACCGCGGCACCTCGATGACCTCGAAATCGGTAGCCACCTTGCTCGCCGACCTCGGCGTGACCCGGTCCCACTCCCGGCCCCGGGTGTCGAACGACAACCCCTACTCCGAGTCGCTGTTCAAGACCCTCAAATACCTGCCGACCTTCCCCGAACGATTCGGCTCGCTCGCCCACGCCCGCGCGTTCATGAACCGGTTCGCCACCGCCTACAACCACGAGCACCACCACACCGGCATCGGGCTACACACCCCAGCCGACGTCCACTATGGCCACGCCCGCAACGTGTCCGCGACACGTTCCGCCGCCCTCGCCGCGGCCCGACTCGCACACCCCGAACGGTTCAGCACCACCACCGACCCCAAGATCCTCGCGCTCCCCGAGACCGCCTGGATCAACCACCCCGCCGAGCAGGCCGCCGACCCACCAGCCGCCTAACTCCCACTGGACTCATCCACCTTGACAAATTCCGGTGCGCCGACCGACGACGGATGGTCGAACAGGTGTACGATTAGATCATTCCGGAACCGACGACATCCCATGCCGAGATGCCTGCCACACCGGCACACATCCGTGGATGTCTCATGTCAGTTCTGCATCGCACCCGTAGCGAACCCGCAATCCCGATGACGCGGCCGGTGCCACGCACGCGCACTGGTGCCGCCTGGATGGGTATCGCAGCCGCCGTAGCCAGCTTCGTGGTCCTGATCATCTTCATGCTGCAAAACACCGGCAGCGTCGAGGTCCACTTCCTGTGGATGCAAGGCAGCCTGCCGCTCGCGCTGGCGCTGCTCATCGCCGGGGTGGCCGCCGCGATCGTTGCCGTCACCGTCGGCGCGGCCCGTATCACTCAGCTACGCCGCCTCGTCCGCCAACGTCGTCACTGACCCCACCCCGCACGGCCGCCGGCTGTAGCACTGTTTGCCACACCTGCTCGGTCACCACCACTTCGTCACCACCACCTCGTCACCACCAGTCCGTTGCCGGTTCGACCACGAGACGGCGGCGCCGAAAGGAACCCGTCATGACCCTCACCGCCGACGACCGCCGAACCGTGGTCTCGCCGTCTCCTCCCTCGACACCACGCCTGAAGCTGCAATCCTCCGATTCCGCCAACACTCTGCTCGACGGCGGCTGGTGGCCGCGCTCGACCGATCCCGTGGCCGAACTGCCGGGTTTGGTCTTGGCCATCGATGCCCTGCGTGGGCCGGTGAAGCGGATCATGCTCAACGTCAGCGACTGGGCTACCCATCCGCGCCGTCTCGGCGTGGCCGGTCGAACAGTGCGGATAGGGTATTTCGCCAGCCAGCCCACCAGCCTGCTGACCGCGCTGTCGAGCAGAAG
>JBKPSJ010000277.1:0-25233 GCA_046765875.1 Actinomycetota bacterium | reverse complement strand
GTTCTGGCCGGTGCTCTGGTTCGTCGGCAAGATGATGCTGTTCATCTTCTTCTACATCTGGCTGCGCGGGACGCTGCCGCGGCTGCGGTACGACCAGTTCATGGGGTTCGGCTGGAAGGTGCTGATCCCGATCTCGGTGGGCTGGATCGTCCTGGTCGCCACGGTGCGCGCGATCGGCCGCGAGGCCTCGTTCAACCGCACCTGGCTGCTGATAGCCGCCGGGGTGGTCGCAGCGATCGCGGTGGTCACCATGTTCCTGCCGTCCAGACAGGAAGAGGAGCTTGCCGCCGAGGAAGAGGAGGAGCGGGAGGAGACCTTCGATCCGTTCGCCGGCGGCTATCCGGTCCCGCCCCCGATGGAGAGCGCCCGTGTGGTGAGAGAGGACTCCCGTGGCTAGCGTCAAAGAGACCCTCTGGGACCCGATCGCCGGGTTCGGTGTGACGTTCCGGACGATGTTCCGGAAGGTCTTCACCGAGCAGTACCCGTTCGAGAAGAAGCCGACCGCGCCGCGGTTCCACGGCCGCCACCAGCTCAACCGGTGGCCGGACGGGCTGGAGAAGTGCGTCGGCTGCGAGCTGTGCGCTTGGGCCTGCCCGGCCGACGCGATCTACGTGGAGGGTGCCGACAACACCGCCGACGAGCGGTTCTCGCCGGGTGAGCGGTACGGGCGCGTCTACCAGATCAACTACCTGCGCTGCATCCTGTGCGGGCTGTGCATCGAGGCCTGCCCGACCCGGGCGCTCACGATGACCAACGAGTACGAGCTGGCCGACCGCTCCCGTGCGTCGCTGATCTACGAGAAACAGGACCTGCTCGCCCCGCTGCTGCCGGGGATGGAGGCGCCGCCGCACGAGATGCAGCTCGGCGCCACCGAGCGGGACTACTACCTGGGCCTCACGTCGGCACCGGCCGGCCCGGGCGGAGGAGGTGAGCGGCAGTGATCGCGATGGTGACCGGGGAGCAGGTCACGTTCTGGCTGCTCGCGCCGATCATGGTGCTGGCGGCGATCGGCATGCTGCTGGTCCACAAGGCCGTGCACTCCGCGCTGCTGCTGGCCACGGTGATGATCTGCCTGGCGATCCAGTACGCGGCCCAGGAGGCGCCGTTCCTGTTCGCGGTGCAGATCATCGTGTACACCGGCGCGATCCTGATGCTGTTCCTGTTCGTGCTGATGCTGGTCGGCGTCGACGCGTCGGACTCGCTGGTCGAGACGATCCGCGGGCAGCGCTGGCTGGCCGCGCTCGCCGCGGTCGCGTTCGGCGTGCTGCTGGTCTTCGCGGTCGGCAGCGCGGTGTACGGCCAGCCCGCCGGGCTTGCCCAGGCCCAGCCGGACGGGAACCCGAAGGGCGTCGCCCAGCTGCTGTTCACCAGGTACGTGTGGTCCTTCGAAGTCGCCTCCGCGCTGCTGATCACCGCCGCGCTCGGGGCGATGATGCTGGCGCACCGGGAGCGCCTGACCGCCCTGCGGACCCAGAAGGAGCTGTCGGAGGAGCGGGTCCAGAAGTTCGCCAGCGACGGCATCCACCCCGGTCCGCTGCCAACTCCGGGCGTGCTGGCCCGGCACAACGCGGTCGACACCCCGGCGCTGCTGCCGGACGGCCGGGTCGCGCCGACCTCGGTGTCGCGGGTGCTCCAGGCCAGGGGCACCGTCTACCCCGAGGATGCCGAGCGCAAGGATGTGTCGGAGGTGAAGACACTCGACCCCGGCAGCACCGAGGGCCGCAAGCTCGACACCGACGCCGCCACCAACGACCCGAACCCCGGTGAGCAAGGAGGACAGGCATGACCACCGAGCCCTATGTTGTGCTCTCGGCGATCCTGTTCAGCATCGGCGCGCTCGGGGTGCTGGTCCGGCGCAACGCGATCGTGGTGTTCATGTGTGTCGAGCTGATGTTCAACGCCACCAACCTCGCGTTCGTCAGCTTCGCCCGGCAGCACGGCAACCTCGACGGCCAGATCGCCGCCTTCTTCGTGATGGTGGTCGCCGCCGCGGAGGTCGTCGTCGGGCTGGCGATCATCATGGCCATCTTCCGCACCCGTCGCTCGGCCTCGGTCGACGACGCCAACCTGCTGAAGTACTGAGGATCAGATGCACACTCTGGCGTGGTTGCTGATCGCCGTACCCGCGGTGTCGGCGGCCGTCCTGCTGGTCGGCGGGCGGCGTACCGACGCGTGGGGGCACCTGCTCGGGTGCGCGGCACCGCTGCTGTCGTTCGTGTTCGGCGTGGTGATTTTCGTGCAGATGCTCGGCCGCAACGCCGACGACCGGTCGGACACCTTCCGTCTGTTCGAGTGGTTCTCGGTCGGCCGCATCACCGTCGACGTGTCGCTGCTTGTCGACCAGTTGTCGATCCTGTTCGTACTGCTGATCACCGGTGTGGGCAGCGTGATCCACATCTACTCGATCGGCTACATGGCGGCCGATCCGCGCCGGCGGCGGTTCTTCGGATACATGAACCTGTTCGTCGCGTCGATGCTGCTGCTCGTGCTGGCCGCGGACTACCTGGTGGTGTTCGTCGGCTGGGAGGGCGTCGGCCTGGCGTCGTACCTGCTGATCGGGTTCTGGCAGTACAAGGACTCGGCGGCGACCGCGGCGAAGAAGGCGTTCGTGGTCAACCGGGTCGGTGACATGGGCATGTCGCTCGCGGTGATGTCGATGTGGACCCTGTTCGGCTCGTCCAGCTTCAGTGCTGTGAACGCGGGCGTCAGCAAGGTGAGCGATACCTGGGCGACCCTGCTCGGGCTGATGCTGCTGCTCGCGGCCTGCGGCAAGTCCGCACAGGTGCCGTTGCAGTCCTGGCTGCTGGACGCGATGGAGGGCCCGACCCCGGTGTCGGCGCTGATCCACGCCGCAACCATGGTGACCGCCGGGGTCTATCTGGTGACCCGGTCGCACGCGGTGTATGCGCAGACCGAGGCGGCGGCGACCGCGGTGATCGTAGTCGGCGCCGTCACCGCCCTGGCCGGCGCGATCATCGGCTGCGCCAAGGACGACATCAAGAAGGCGCTGGCCGGATCGACGATGTCGCAGATCGGCTACATGATGCTGGCCGCGGGTCTCGGCCCGGCCGGGTACGCCTTGGCGATCTTCCATCTGCTCACGCACGGCTTCTTCAAGGCCAACCTGTTCCTCGGCGCGGGCTCGGTGATGCACGGCATGAACGACGACGTCGACATGCGGCACTACGGCGACCTGCTCAGGTTCATGAAGGTCACGTTCGTGACGTTCTCGTTCGGCTATCTCGCGATCATCGGCATCCCGCCGTTCGCCGGCTTCTTCAGCAAGGACCCGATCATCGAGGCCGCGTTCGCCGACAACGTGTACGCCGGCCTGGCGGCACTGGTCGGCGCCGGCATCACCGCGTTCTACATGAGCCGGCTGATGCTGATGACGTTCTTCGGCGAGAAGCGCTGGGAGGACGGCGCCCACCCACATGAGTCGCCGAGGGTGATGACCTGGCCGCTGATCGTCCTGGCCGCGTTGTCACTCGGCGGCGGCCTGCTGTACCTCAACCACTGGATCATCAAGTTCCTCGAGCCGGTGGTCGGGTTCGAGGAGTCCGAACCCCCGCTCAGCACGCTGGCGATGACGCTGATCATCCTCGTGGTGGTGCTGGCCGGTGTCGCGATCGCCTGGCGGCTGTTCCGCGCCGACATCCCGCGCGAGGCGCCGGCCCGGGTCTCGCCGGTGACGACCTTCGCCCGCAGGGACCTGTACGGTGACGCGTTGAACGAGGCGGTGTTCATGCGCCCGGGCCAGTACCTGACCCGCACGTTGGTGTTCTTCGACAACCGCGTCGTCGACGGGCTGGTGAACGGGACGGCCGCGCTGTTCGGCGGTGCATCCGGCCGATTGCGCCGCGTCCAGACGGGCTTCGTTCGTTCGTACGCACTCAGCATGGTCTTCGGCGCCGCACTCGTGGTCGTCGCACTCCTGGCGGTGAGGTTCTCGTGAACTTTCCCTGGCTGACCGTCGCGCTGCTGCTGCCGCTGGCCGGCGCGGTCGCGGTGATGCTCGTCCCGCAGCCGCAGAACCGGACCGCGAAACGGGTTGCCCTCGGCTTCGCGGTCGCGACCTTCCTCCTGGTCGCAGGCCTCACCATCGGCTACCTGTCGGACAAGCCGGCCGCAGGCAGCTACAAGTACCTGGAGAACCACACCTGGATCTCCGCGTTCGGCGCGCACTACGCGCTCGGGCTCGACGGCCTCGGCATCACGCTGGTCGCGCTGGTCGCGCTGCTGACACCGATCGTGGTGGTCGCGTCCTGGAACGACGCCCGCGGCGGCCGCTGGAGCGAAAAGTCCTTCTTCGCCTGGATCCTCGGCCTGGAGGCACTGGCGATCGGTGTGTTCGCGTCCATCGACGTGTTCCTCTTCTACGTGTTGTTCGAGGCCACGCTCATCCCGATGTACTTCCTGATCGGCGGCTTCGGTGGTGCGCAGCGCTCGTACGCGGCGGTGAAGTTCCTGCTCTACTCGCTGCTCGGCGGCCTGCTGATGCTGGCGTCGGTGATCGGCCTGTACGTCGTCTCGGCGCAGGCCGGCAACCCGTCGTACCTGCTCGGCGACCTGTCCAAGCTGAACATGGGCACCGACACCGAGCGCTGGTTGATGCTCGGGTTCCTGTTCGCGTTCGCGGTCAAGGCGCCGATGGTGCCGTTCCACACCTGGCTGCCGGACGCGGCCGCCGAGGCGACGCCGGGTACGTCGGTGCTGCTGGTCGGCGTACTGGACAAGATCGGCACCTTCGGGATGCTGCGGTACTGCCTCGGGCTGTTCCCGGAGGCGTCCAAGTGGGCAACGCCGGTCGTCCTGGTGCTCGCGCTGATCAGCATCCTGTACGGCGCGCTGCTGGCGATCGGCCAGACCGACATGAAACGGCTGATCGCCTACACCTCGATCTCGCACTTCGGCTTCATAGTGATGGGCATCTACGCGCTGACGTCGCAAGGCATGACCGGGTCGACGCTGTACATGTTCAACCACGGCTTGTCGACAGCGGCGTTGTTCCTGATCGCCGGGTATCTGATCTCGCGTCGCGGCTCGGCCCGGATAGCCGACTACGGCGGAGTGGAGAAGGTGGCGCCGGTGCTGGCCGGCACCTTCCTGTTCGCCGGCCTGTCCAGCCTTTCGCTACCGGGTCTGTCCCCGTTCATCTCCGAGTTCATGGTGCTGGCCGGTACGTTCAGCAAGCACCGTACGATCGCCGCGATCGCGGTGCTCGGGATCGTGCTGGCCGCGCTGTACATCCTGATCATGTACCAGCGCCTGATGACCGGGCCGGTCGACGACGCCAACGAGCGCGTGGTGCGGATGAAGGACCTGCGGTTCCGTGAGGTCCTCGCGGTCGCCCCGCTGATCGCGCTCATCCTCGGGCTCGGGCTGTACCCGAAGCCGCTGGTCGACGTGATCAAGCCCGCCGTGCAGGCGACCATGACCCAGGTCGGAGTGACCGACCCGCAGCCGGACGTTCCCGTGACGGAGGGCCAGAAGTGATCGCGCTCGCGGATTTCGTCGCGCCGAAGATCGAGTACGGCGAGCTCGCGCCGCTGCTGATCGTGTTCGTCGCGGCCTGTGCCGGCGTCCTCGTCGAGGCGTTCGCGCCGCGGCCGCTGCGGCACACCATCCAGCTGGCGCTGAGTATCGTCGCACTGGTCGCGGCCGGCGCGGTCACGATCAGCTCGATGTGGAACAAGGACCGGCTGATCGGTGCCGAGGGCGCAATCGCGGTCGACGGCCCGGCGTTGTTCATCTGGCTGCTGCTGCTCGGACTGACGCTGATCAGCGTCCTGCTGTTCGCCGAGCGCTCGCTCGACGGTGGCCTGTCCGCGTTCGCCGGGCAGGCTGCCGCCGTACCGGGCAGCGAGGCCGAGCGTGAGGCGATCGCGCTGCGGATCGAGCACACCGAGGTGTTCCCGCTGACGCTGTTCGCGGCCGGCGGGATGATGCTGTTCGCCGCGGCGAACGACCTGCTGACGCTGTTCGTCGCGCTCGAGGTGTTCTCGCTGCCGCTGTATCTGCTGTGCGGACTGGCCCGGCGGCGCCGGCTGCTGTCGCAGGAAGCGGCGATGAAGTACTTCCTGCTCGGCGCGTTCTCCTCGGCGTTCCTGCTGTACGGGATCGCGCTGCTGTACGGGTTCTCGGGATCGATGCAGCTCGGCGCGATCTCGGACTCGCTGGCCGCGAAGACCGGCAACTCCGCGATGCTGCTGGCCGGGACCGGACTGCTCGGCGTCGGCCTGCTGTTCAAGGTGGGTGCCGTCCCGTTCGCCTCCTGGATCCCGGATGTGTACCAAGGCGCGCCGACACCGGTGACCGGGTTCATGGCCTCGTGCACCAAGATCGCCGCGTTCGCCGCGCTGATGCGGGTGTTCTACGTCGCACTCGGCGGCACCCGGTGGGACTGGTCGCCGATGATCTGGGTGGTCGCGATCCTGACCATGGTGGTCGGCTCGATCGTCGCGATCACGCAGACCGACGTGAAGCGGATGCTCGCGTACTCGTCGATCGCGCACGCCGGCTTCCTGCTCACCGCGTTCGTCGGTGTCGCGCAGGTCGGCGCCGGCGTCACCCGCGGCGTCACCTCGATGCAGGCGGTGCTGTTCTACCTGGTGGCGTACGGGTTCGCGACCATCGGCGCCTTCGCGGTCGTCACGCTGGTGCGCGACGCTGGCGGCGAGGCGACGCACCTGTCGCGCTGGGTCGGTCTGGGCAAGAAGTCGCCGCTGCTGGCCGGGATCTTCGCGTTCTTCCTGCTCGCGTTCGCCGGCATCCCACTGACCTCGGGCTTCACCGGCAAGTGGGCTGTGTTCACCGCCGCCTGGACCGGTGGCGCCTGGCCGCTGGTGGTCGTGGCGGTGCTGTGCAGCCTGGTCGCCGCGTTCTTCTACGTCCGCGTCATCGTGCTGATGTTCTTCTCCGAGCCGGCCATGGACAGCCCAGACGTGGCGCTGCCCGGCTGGCAGACCACCGTCGCGGTGTCGCTCGGGCTGGCCGCGACCGTCGTGCTCGGCATCATCCCCGGCCCGGTACTCGATCTGGCCGCAAGGGCGGGTGAGTTCATCCGTTGAGCAGTCCGCCCGTCGACACCAGCCTGGGGCTGGCGTTTTCCGACCCCGTGCTGGAGGCCCGCATCCGGGGCCGGCTGGCCGAGGTCGAGCGGGTGTTGCGGGACTCGGCGGTGTCGGAGGCGCCGTTCGTGACCGAGGCGGCCCAGCACGTGATGGCGGCCGGTGGCAAGCGGTTCCGGCCGCTGCTGACGCTGCTGGCCGCCGAGTTCGGGCCGAACCCGGACCACGGGGAGGTGATCAGCGCCGGCGCACTGGTCGAGTTGACCCACCTGGCCACGCTCTACCACGACGACGTGATGGACGACGCCGAGCTGCGCCGCGGCGCCGACACGGCCAACGCGCGCTGGGACAACTCGGTGGCCATCCTCACCGGCGACTGGCTGTTCGCCCGGGCGTCGGACCTGGTCGCAGGGCTCGGCCCGGAAGCCGTACGGATCCAGGCCCGGACCTTCAGCCGGCTGGTCGAGGGACAGATCCGCGAGACGCTCGGCGCCGGTGCCGGCCAGGACGCGCTGGCCCACTACCTGTCGGTCGTCGCCGACAAGACCGGCTCGCTGATCGCGACATCGGCGCTATTCGGCGCCCGGTTCGCCGGTGCGGACGAGTCGGTGCAGGAGACGCTGCGCGCTTTCGGTGAGGAGATCGGGCAGGCCTTCCAGCTTTCCGACGACATCCTCGACGTGTCGTCGGAGTCCGGCCAGTCCGGCAAGACACCCGGCACCGACCTGCGTGAGGGCGTACCGACGTTGCCGGTGCTGATCGCGCGCAGGTCGACCGCGCCGGAGGACGCCCGGCTGCACGAGTTGCTCGGGTCCGACCTGTCCACCGACGACGAGCTGGTCGCCGAGACCCTGACGCTGCTGCGGGCGCATCCGGCCCTGCGTGAGGCCGAGGACAGCGTCCGCGTCCGGGCGGAGAAGGCGCGCGGGTTGCTGGTCAGCCTGCCGGACATCCCGGCCCGGGCCGCGCTCGCAGCCCTCTGCGACCTCGTCGTCTCCCGTACGTCCTAGAACGGCCTGGTCCTTGGTCTCAGGCGGATGCCTGGGTCTCAGGCGGGTGCTGGGGCGGCGGCCGCGGCGAGGGCCAGGGTGCGACGGCGGTACGCCAGCGCGTCCCAGGTCATGATCGCCAGCGCCAGCCAGACCAGTCCGAACCCGGCCCAGCGCATCGGCGGCATCGCTTCGTGGTACACCAGCACGCCCAGCGCGAACTGCATGATCGGCGCGATGTACTGCAGGATCCCCAATGTGGTCAGCGGGATCCGGGTCGCGGCCGCGCCGAACAGCAGCAGCGGCGCCGCCGTTATCGGACCAGCGGCGAGCATCAGGGCGACGTACCAGAAACCGTGCTCGGTGACGGTCGCCTGGCCGCTGGCGCTGAGCACGATCAGGACCACGAGCGCGATCGGTGCGATCACGGCCGTCTCGATGGTCATGCCCTCGAGCGCACCGGCGCCGGCCTTCTTCTTCGCCAGTCCGTAGCTGCCGAACGTCACGGTCAGGATCAGCGCGATCCACGGCGGCCGTCCGTACTCCAGGGTCAGGCCGAGCACCGCAAGGGCGGCGATCCCGAGTGCTGCCCACTGCGCCGGGCGAAGCCGTTCGCCGAGCACGACCACGCCGAGCATGACCGTGAACAGCGGGGTGATGAAGTACCCCAACGAGGTCTCCACGACGTGTCCATGGTTGACGCCCCAGATGTACGTGCCCCAGTTGAAGGTGATCAGCACCGCCGCCAGTGCGAGCCAGGCCAGTTGCCGCCGGTTGGTCGCGGTCGCGCGGAGTTGCTTCAGCCGCCGGCGTAGGACGACCAGCAGCGCGATCGTCACCATCGACCACAGGATCCGGTGCGACAGCAGTTCGACCGCGCCGCTCTCGTCGAGCAGCTTCCAGTACAGGGGGAAAAGGCCCCAGAGCAGGTACGCACCGAGGCCGAACAGAAATCCCCTGCGCTGATCCGGCACGGTTGCCAGTCTAAGTGATCTGACAGTGGTGTTGGATAAGTTTGCTCATTACGTGGACTGTGATGTGTAACGCAGGCGGCCGGGTACGTGGTCCGCGCTCGGCGGTACCGGCTCGGCAGTCGGTGTCCTGGTCGGCGGCCCGCTCACGGCCGGCCCCGGCTGGCAGTGGGTCTTCTACATCAACGTGCCGATCGGTCTGGTCGTGTTCGCCGCGCTGCTGCGGAACCTGCCGGACACGGCGCGGGCGCCACAACGGCAGCGGCTCGACGTACTCGGCGCCCTGCTGGTCACCGCAGGCACCGGCACCGCCATCTACGCGCTGATCAACGCCGGCGACCGTGGCCGGGTCTCGCTGGCGACACTCGGCATGACCTCTTCTGACCGATCCCGACCGACCAGTCGGGATCGGTCAGTTGACGGTCCAGGTGTCGGAACCGGTGACCAGGGCCTGGAGGTCGCCGTCGCCCTGCTCCTGCTTGGCACGCGTGACCTGCTCGCGGACCTGGTCGTCGTATACCTGGCGCTCGACGGCGCGGAAGATCCCGATCGGGGCCCGCTTGAGCACGCCTCCGCCGGTGAGGCGAGACAGCGCGAAGGCGTAGGCAGGGTCCTCGTGATGCGCGTCATGTACAACCAGGTCGGCCTCGCCGTTCGGTAGTGAGGCGACCTCGACGACCTTCAACTGACCGATGCCGCTGTCGTCTCGAACCACACCGAGCCGGCCATCGCGGCCGAACCGGATCGGCTCACCGTGCTGGAGGGGGATGATCGCGTCGTCTCGGGTCGCCGGATCCTTCACGGCGTCGAATGCGTTGTCGTTGAAGATCGGGCAGTTCTGGTAGATCTCTACGAACGCCGTGCCCCGGTGAGCCGCCGCCGCGCGCAGCACCTCGGTCAGATGTTTGCGGTCGGAGTCGATCGTCCGGGCCACGAACTTGGCCTCCGCGCCGATCGCCAGCGACAGCGGGTTGAACGGGGTGTCAACCGACCCCATCGGCGTCGACTTCGTCACCTTGCCGCGCTCGGAGGTGGGCGAGTACTGGCCCTTGGTAAGGCCGTAGATCCGGTTGTTGAACAGCAAGATCTTCAGGTTCACGTTTCGGCGGATGGTATGGATCAGATGGTTGCCTCCGATGGACAGCGCGTCGCCGTCACCGGTGATCACCCAGACACTCAGGTCCGGTCGGGTCACCGCGAGCCCGGTCGCGATCGTCGGGGCCCGGCCGTGGATCGAGTGCACGCCGTACGTCGACAGGTAGTACGGGAACCGGCTCGAGCAGCCGATGCCCGACACCATCACGATGTTCTCGCGCCTGACCCCGAGCTCGGGCAGGAAGCCCTGGAACGCGGCCAGTACGGCGTAGTCGCCGCAGCCCGGACACCAGCGGACCTCCTGGTCGGACACGAACTCCTTGCGATTCTGTGTCTGCTCCGCGGCTGGGACACCGTTCAGGCCGGGGAAGCCGAGATCGACGCTCATCGCGCTACCTCCTCCCTCGACGGCGCGGATCCGTTGCCGCTGCCGCTCACCATGCCTTCGTGCGGCAGGCTCGCGGCGTCGGCGCCAAGTCTGCCGCCGGTCACGACGCCGTCGGCCTCCTCGACCAGGTTGCCGATCACCCGGGCCAGCTCCGCGGCCCCGAGCGGCAGCCCGCGGACCTGCGCGTACGACACCACGTCGACCAGGTACTTCGCCCTGAGCAGCATCGCCAACTGGCCGAGATTCATCTCCGGGACCAGCACCCGGTCGTACCGCTTGAGCACGTCGCCGAGGTTCGGCGGGAACGGGTTGAGGTGCCGCAGGTGGGCCTGCGCGATCTGCCCGCCGACCTTGCGCACCCGCCGTACGCCGGCGCCGATCGGCCCGTACGTCGAACCCCACCCGAGCACCAGCACCTTCGCCGTACCGGACGGGTCGTCGACCTCGATCGGCGGGAGGGTGCGGGCGATACCGTCGATCTTGGCCTGACGGGTGCGGACCATGAGGTCGTGGTTGGCCGGGTCGTACGACACGTTGCCGGTCCGGTCCTCCTTCTCCAGCCCGCCGATGCGGTGGTCGAGGCCCGGCGTACCCGGGATGGCCCAGTCGCGGGCCAGTGTCTCCGGGTCCCGCTGGTACGGGTGATAGACCGGCGCGCCCTTGTCGTCGGTCGCGTTCGGCTCCGTGGTGAACCTCGGGTCGATCGGCGGCAGCGACGCGATCTGCGGGATTCGCCACGGCTCGGAGCCGTTGGCCAGGTAGCCGTCGGACAGCACGATCACCGGGGTCCGGTACGTCAGCGCGATCCGGACGGCCTCGATCGCGATCTCGAAGCAGTCCGCCGGGGACTGGGCCGCGAGCACCGGCAGGGGCGCCTCGCCGTTGCGGCCGTAGAGCACCTGGAGCAGGTCGGCCTGCTCGGTCTTGGTCGGCATACCCGTGGACGGGCCGGCGCGCTGGATGTCGCAGACGATCAGCGGCAGCTCGAGCATCACGGCCAGGCCGATCGCCTCGGACTTGAGGCTGATGCCCGGGCCGGACGTCGTGGTCACGCCGAGGCTGCCGCCGAACGAGGCGCCTAGCGCCGCACCGACGCCGGCGATCTCGTCCTCGGCCTGCATGGTGATGACGCCGAACCGCTTGTGCTTGGCGAGTTCGTGCAGGACATCGGAGGCCGGCGTGATCGGGTACGACCCGAGGAACAGCTGCCGGCCGGACAGCTTCGCACCGGTGATCAGGCCGTACGCGAGTGCCAGGTTGCCCGAGATGTTGCGGTACGTGCCGGGCGGCATCTTCGCCGGCTTGACCTCGTACCGGACGCTGAACTCCTCGGCGGTCTCGCCGAAGTTGTAGCCGGCCCGGAAGGCGGCGATGTTCGCGTCGCGGATCGGCGGGTTCGTGCCGAACTTCTTCTCCAGGAACGTGATGGTCGACTCGACCGGCCGGTGGAACAGCCAAGAGACCAAACCGAGGGCGTACATGTTCTTCGCCCGGGTCGCGTCCTTGCGGGTCAGCCCGAACTCCTTGACCGCCTCGATCGTCATTCCGGTCAGGTTCAGCGGTACGAGGTGGTAGGCCTCCAGTTCGCCGGTCTCGAGCGGGTTGGCTGCGTACCCGACCCGCTTGAGGTTGCGGTCGGTGAAGTCGGCGGTGTCGACGATGATCGTGGCGCCGCGCGGGGTGTCGCGCAGGTTGGCCTTGAGCGCCGCCGGGTTCATCGCGACCAGGACGTCCGGGGCATCACCGGGCGTGAGGATGTCGTGGTCGGCGAAGTGCAGCTGGAACGACGAGACGCCGGGCAGGGTGCCGGCGGGTGCGCGGATCTCGGCGGGGAAGTTGGGAAGGGTTGACAGGTCGTTGCCGAACGAAGCGGTTTCGGCGGTGAAGCGATCCCCCGTCAGTTGCATTCCGTCACCGGAGTCGCCGGCGAAACGAATCACCACTCGGTCCAGCTGCTTGACCTCGATGGTCACCGTAAGTTCATCTCCTGGTCATGCGGGGTGGCCGCCAGTATCTTCCAGGCAGCCGTTCCCCCGAGGACTGATACCGCCATGCTAGTCCGCTTCGGTGGGGATCCCACGCCAGACCGGTGACCAAGATTCACGTTTTACGAATACCGGTATCTCGGATCGTTACGAGAAGTTCGGCGAGCTCCCACGCTGGAGGCGCCGAAGAATTTCTCGTCAGAGGGTCCGAGGACGGTGATGGCCCGACTCGCCCAGGTCGACACCTTCGCCGGCCGGCTCCGCGTAGCTCAAATCTGTCTCAAGTCACCTCGAGCGTCCGCACCGACGACGCTAGGGGCCTCGGATTTGCCTTCCGGGCGGGTCACCTACAGGGTGGTCCGATCGGGTCGGGTGTCGGAGCGGTGAGGAGTATGCGGCCCCGCCGTCTCCACCGACACCCGCGTCCTCTGCAACAACTGAGCAGTCTCTACTGTGGGCGTGTGATGAGGGCACCGCTCGATCAGCGCGGGATCGAGGCGGCGCTGCGTCCGCACGGTGAGTCGGTCATGTTGCCTCGGGAGGCGTACGTCGCGCCCGAGGTGTTGGAGTGGGAGCAGCGACATTTCTTCGCGGGGCAGTGGACATGCGTCGGCCGGGTCGAGGATCTGGTGGCCCAGGGCACGCAGTTGGCGATGCCTGTCGGCGACATCGGGGTTCTGCTCACAATGCAAGACAAGCCGAGGGCATTCGCCAACGTGTGCAGGCATCGCGGGCATGAGTTGCTACAAGTTGGCGAGGGCAACAATCGGCCGGCGCTGGTGTGTCCGTACCACGGATGGGCTTACGATCTCGACGGATCGGTGAAGGCTGCGCCGCGGATGGGGGACGAGTTCGACACCGCGCCGTACAGGCTCGTCGAGTTGCCGGCCGAGACCTGGCACGGCTGGGTGTTCGTCAACGCCACCGGTAGTGCGCGGCCGTTCGAGGAGTACGTCGGCGGGCTCGCCGGTCTGGTTGAGCCGTACCAACCGGAGAATCTGGCACGCAAGGCCAGGCACACGTACGAGGTCAAGGCGAACTGGAAGACGATCGTCGAGAACTACCACGAGTGCTACCACTGCCCGCTGATCCATCCCGAGCTGTGCAAGGTGTCCCCGCCGGCCAGTGGCGACAACTGGGATCTGCCCGGCGCGTGGGTCGGGGGACGGATGGACCTTGGCCCCGACGCCGTGACGATGTCGCTCGACGGCAAATCCCACGGAATCCCTTTAGAAAATGCGGATCCGCGCACTGTTTCCTATGTCGGACTGTTTCCAAACCTTCTGATCTCGTTGCATCCCGACTACGTGATGACACATCGTCTGGAGCCGATCACGCCGAACACCACGTCGGTGGAATGTACTTGGTACTTCCATCCGGACACGCCGGATGCGTCTTACGCAGTCGCGTTTTGGGACATCACGAATCGTGAGGACTGGGCGGCGTGTGAGTCGGTGCAGCGCGGTGCGGAGTCGCCGCACTTCATCCCCGGACCGCTCGCTCCGGCCGAGGACGCGGTCTACCAGTGGGTGACGATGATCGCCCGCGGCTACCTGGGCGAGAACCTGCAAACCCAATAAAACAAGCGGTGTCCCCTCTGCCCAACGCTTCGGGGACACCGCCACAGCACCACGCGTACTCGGCCGTGGTGACGTCGTACGTGCGGAGGGTGATCCCCAGTACGACATCCCCCGTTGGGTCAGCCGGGAACGCAGACGATGCGAAGCAGCACGCTCGCTGGTAGACACGGCCTTTGGAAGTGTTCGCAGGACCTTGGAAATTCAATCCTGACATGTAAGGTTCCTGCCCAGGGCTTGTGCCTTTGTTCTCGGGACGGGCCCCGGCGGTTCAACGGGGAGCAGAGCATGATCGGCGATCGCGCACCATTCGACGTCGCGTTGCGACGGGCGGTGGCCGCCCGCGGCCTGACCTTGGACCGGCTGGCCGAACGGCTGGCGGCCTCCGGGACACCGGTGAGCGTGTCCACCCTGAGCAACTGGCAGCGCGGCCGGACGATTCCGGCGACACCGGCGTCGCATCGCGCGGTCGTCCAGCTCGAGCGGATCCTCGGGCTGACCGCGGGCCTGCTGACCGACGTACTGGACCCGTACTGGGGCGGCGACCGGCGGCTACCCACCCGCTCTGGGCTCTCGCAGCCGGCCGCGATGCGGCTGCGGGCCGGCTTCGGACTGGCCGACCCGGGGCTGATCACGGTCCGGCTCGACGACGACGTACGGCTCGCGCCGGGCCGGATGGAGGTCGAGACCAGGATCACGGTGCGGGCCGAACGATCCGGCGTCGACCGGTTCGTGGCGATGGAGCATCCCGACGCAGGATCCGAACCGCGCATCCAGGTCGGCCCGTCGTGCCGGCTGGGCGACGTACGCCGCGACGAGGCGGCCGGCCTCTACGCCGTGGAGTTGCTCTTCGACGCTCCGCTGACCCGCGGCGAGCTCTATCCGGTGATGTACAGGTCGACCACCACCTGGGAATCCGGCGGCGACGGCTATCACGGCACCTGGCTCAAGCCCGGCCTGGCGTATTACGGCGTGAACGTCGTCTTCGGTCCGGAGGTTCAGCCGTCGCAGGTGTACCGGGTCTGGCGTACGAGCGCTGATGTGCCGCACAAGCGGGTGGCCGACCTGCGGCTGATCTACGGCAAGCTCGCGCACCTGTGGCTGATCGATCCGCCCGCCGGATTCCACGGCATCCGCTGGGAGCCTTGACGAGCCGTGAGCCACTAGGCTGTCCGCCATGGACGGCGTGTGGAAGACGTACGGCGTCGTGGGCGTGATCGTGGTGCTCGGCATCGGCGGTATCGCCGGTGTGCTCGCGCTGAACAAGGCCCTGACCGTCACGTACACCACTCCGGCCAAGCTGACGACGTACGAGTCCGGCGTCGACCCGGTCGGCGAGGGCTGGGCGCAGATGCACATCCGGTACTACCTGTTCGCGTACCTGTATGTGATCTTCGCCGTGGATGCCGTCTACCTGTTCCCATGGGCGACCGTGTTCGCACAGCCTGGGTACGGCCTCGCCAGCCTGGCCGAGATGTTCGTCTTCCTCGGATTCGTTGCCGTCGGCCTGTTCTACGCCTGGCGCAAGGGCGTCCTGTCCTGGACCTAGGGCATGCCTCGCCCTAGACGAGTCCGTCCCGCCGGGCCACGGCGGCGGCCTCGGTACGGCTGCGGACGCCGAGCTTGGCCAGGATGTTCGACACGTGCACGCTGACAGTCTTCTCGCTGATGTAGAGCTGACGGGCCAGTTCGCGATTGGTCCGGCCCTCGGCCAGGAGCGCGAGCACCTCCGACTCACGTGCGGTCAGTGCGGCCGGTCCGGACGGGACCTCGCCGGCCGACAACTCGAGCAGCAGCGGTTTCGCGCCGAGTCGCCTGGCCACCTCCTCGGCCAGTGCGGTCTGCTCGGCCGCCTCGGTGGTGCGACTGGTCGCCCGTAGCACCGTGGCCAGCCGGGCCCGCGAGCGAGCCGTCTCGAACACGTCGCCGTACCCGAATCCCTCGACCGCACGGTCCCAGCTGGAGACCAGCTCGTCGGCCGCCGGCGGGTCGATGTCGGCTAGCCAGCGCAGCCGGTCCCACTCCGCCTCGTACCTGGCCTGCCAGGCTCGCGCCTCGACACCGAGGCCCATCCGCTTCATGGCCTTCTCGGCCGTGGTCCGGCCGGCCTCGACCAGTTCGTTGCCGCGGGCAACCCACTGCGCCCGGGCCGCCTCCGGCTCGGTGACCACCTGCGCGCACAGCGCGGCCAGGCCCATCGCGGACAGCCGGATCCGGGCCACGAACCAGTTGTTCTGCCATGCCTCGGACACCGTCGCGACGATCTCGTCGATCACGGCCAGCGCTTCCAACGGCCGGCCCTGCTGGACGTACAGGTCGGCGAACGGCCCCGAGCTCAGGATCGCGATCATCGGGTCGGACTTCCACCACGTGCGCAACCGCTCGGCGTCGTCCAGCGCGGACTTGTCGCCGCGGCCGGCTCGGACGGCGAGCCGGACAGTGCTCAGCACCGCCTCGACCGAGGCCGGCAGCGTCTCGTCGTCGGTCCGTGAGGTCCGCAGGCTCGCATCCCAGTCGCCGGCCACATACTGCAGCAGGGCGAGCATCCAGTGCGCGTCGAACCCGTACGCCGCCCAGTGCCGGCCGACCTCGACGGCCCGCCGGTCGGCTGTGGCGAAGGCGGTCAGCGCCTCCGGGACGTGGCCCAGTTCGTAGCGGGTCGAGCCGATCAGGTACAGGCTGCGCATCTCGGCTGCGGTGTCGCCCGCGGCCCTGGCCTGCGCGGCGGCATCGGCGAGCTGGGCGATCGCGGCCAGCGGATCACCGGACTTGCGCCGCAGGATGGCAAGCGTGGTCGCCGCGTCGGAGGCCATGTCGACACTGCCGAGCCGGCGGGCCACGTCGAGCGCGTGGTTGGCCCAGTGGGTGGCGTCGCTGTGCCGGCCCAGTGCCATCGCGGCGCGGGCGTGCAGCGCGGCGATGCGGGCGCGCTGGGCGGTCGGCGGCTCCTCCGGTACCAGCCGGATCGCCTTCGAGGTCGCGTCGAACGCCTCCTGGTCCTCGTCGATGACCAGGGCGATCGCGGCCAGCGACTCCAGCAGCTCCGCGCGGTCGGCGTCGGGAGTCTCGTCCGGCAGATCGGCCAGCGCCCGGCGCAGCAGTTTGAGCGCGCGCATCTGCTGCGCGGCGAGCTCGGCCGCCTCGGCCGCGGCCCGCATCAGCCAGATCTTGCTGGTCGTCGAGTCGGCCGCCCTGTTCGGGAACAGTTCCAGCGCCTTCTCGTAGTGCAGCAGCGCCTCCTGCGGCGCCGCCACCGTGATCGCCTCGTTGCCGGCCCGGACCCGAGCCTCGAAGGCCGTCGGGAGGTCGTGCGAGTTCGTCGCATGCCGGGCCAGCTCCGCAGCCGTACCGGGCACCATCTGGTCCCGCAGCGCCGCCGCATACGCCGCGTGCAGCCGGACCCGCTCGCCCGGGAGCAGGTCGTCGTACACGGCCTCGGCGAGTAGCGCGTGGCGGAACCCGTACCCGGAGCCCTGCTGCTCGAGCACGTGCGCGTCGATGAGTTCGCGCAGTGCGGTGTCGAGCTGGCGGTCGGGCTGCTCGGCGACGGTCGACAGCAGCGTGTGCGACACCCGCCGGCCGGCGACGGCCGCCACCCGCGCCACCTGGGCCGAGTCCTCCGACACCGCGTCCATCCGGATCAGCAACAGGTCGGCAAGCTCCGGCGGCACCATGCAGTCGTCACCCATGCCGGTGGCGGCGACCAGTTCCTCGGTGAAGAACGCGTTCCCACCGGCGCGCTCCAGGATCCGTTGCACATCCTGCTCCGGGAGCGGCTCCGGGTGCAGCGACCCGATCAGGGCCCGGGTCTCATCGGTGTTCAGCGGGCCCAGCGCGAGCCGGCGTACCCGCGGCAGCCTCGACCACTCCGCGATCGGACGGCGCAGCGGGTGCCGCCGGTGCAGGTCGTCGCTGCGGTACGACGCGAGCACGGCCAGCCGCTGGTCGCCCAGCCGGGTCAGGAGGTAACCCAGCAGATCGCGGGTGGACTCGTCGGCCCAGTGCACGTCCTCGATCACCAGCAGCACCGGAGCCTTGGTGGCGATGGCGGCCAGCGCACCCAGCACGGCGTCGAACAGCGCGCCGCGGTCGATCCGCTCGTCGGTGCCGGCGGACTCGGCCCCGATCAGCCGCTGGTTCGGCAGCAGCCGGGTGATCGGCCGGTACGTGCGCTGCAGTTCGGCGATGAGCTCGGAGCGCTCGACGGCCAGCCGGCCGAAGATCTCGGTGAACGGCAGGTACGGCAGACCCGCGTCGCCGAAGTCGCTGCAGTGCCCGGCCAGCACGGTGAAGCCGCGCTCCTGTGCTCCGGTCGCGACCTCCTCGAGCAGCCGGGTCTTGCCGACGCCGGCGTCACCGGACAGCAGCACGGCGCCGGCATGGTGGGAGTTCGCCTCGTCCACAGCGCTCAGCAGCGTGCTGATCTCGGTCGTGCGGCCGATCAGCGGTGTCGGGTTCCAGGGCACGCCATCCATCTTCGCCCCTGCCCCCGACACCAGGCGAAGCAGTTGTCGCTCGGCGCCCCGCCCGGACCGGTCCCGCCGTGGCGCCGACACGCGATCGACCGGGGTCCGGGACGCTGTCGCGACCTCGGGACCCCGGTCGGTCTCGGGTACGGCGGTCACCGGCGCAATGCCGGGCGCCGCGTTCATGCGTGACGCAGGTGGAGGCTCCAGCGGCGGCGCGGCGGTGTTGGTTCACCACGACCTCGGGGGCGTGCGGTCCGCGTCGAACGGCGGAAGTCGCGCGCGATCTGGGAGTGGCGGTAGTCGGCCTCTGCCTGCATGCTCTCGGTTGACGTGTACATGGTCTCCTCCTGGTTCTGCTGCTGAATGTGCTGGCTGTTCTGGATCGTGACTGTGCTGGTCTGAGGTGGTACGGCATATCGGGACAACTCCCTATCCGGGAGCGGACCCTGCCTTAGTCGCCTCAGGCAGCGGGACGCACCTTCACGAGCCCCTGGCTCGCGTTGTGCTGACGCGCCTTCTTGGGCTCCCGCACGCGGCGCCGGTTGGCCCGGCGGTACATCTCGGCGATGTGGGTTTGGCGGTACTCGACCTCGGCCCTGGCGCCGTCGTAGTGGTTCAGCAACATCTCGTCCTCCTTGTCGATGACCCGACAATGCGCGTCTGAGGAGGGCCGCCACATCGGAACAAGTCCCTATTCGCGCGACGGTGTTGCTTAGCCACTACGGTGGGGCTGTGGCAGCGACAACGACCGGCGCCGTACACCTCCCGATGCCGACCGTCGGGCAGCCCCAGGTGGGTGCCCTGGCCAGGCTCGCCCCGGAGCCGGTCCGGTACCTGCTCAACTGGGGCCGCAAGTACTCCCTGTGGGTGTTCAACTTCGGGCTGGCGTGCTGCGCGATCGAGTTCATCGCCGCCTCGATGGGCCGGCACGACTTCATCCGGCTCGGCGTGATCCCGTTCGCGCCCGGCCCGCGGCAGGCCGACCTGATGGTGGTGTCGGGCACCGTGACCGACAAGATGGCGCCGGCGATCAAGCGGCTGTACGACCAGATGCCGGAGCCCAAGTACGTGATCTCATTCGGCTCGTGCTCGAACTCGGGCGGCCCGTACTGGGACTCGTACTGCGTCACCAAGGGCGTCGACCAGATCATCCCGGTCGACGTATACGTACCCGGCTGCCCGCCGCGTCCCGAGGCGTTGCTGCAGGGCATCCTCACTTTGCAGAACAAGATCGCCGGGCAGCAGCTGGCCGACCGGTACCAGCCGTCGCCGCAGGCCCTGACCCGCGGACTCGTCCCGCCACCCGCCGCCGGATCCGGCTCGTGACCGCATCGGAGCGGGCGCCGTTCGTGCTCGCTGACGCAGGAGTGGCCGCGACCCGGGCCGAGAGCTTCGGGCCGGACGCGTTCGACGTACCGGTGCAGTCCTGGGTCGCCGCGCACGAGGCGGTCCGCGACGAGCTCGGGATGGTCTTCTTCGACTGGCTGACCGCGAGTGACGAGCTCACCGACGGCTTCCGGGTCGTGTCGCACATCGCCTGCTTCCACAGTCCCGGGGAGGTCGAGCACATGCTGCTGCGCACGTTGGTGCCCCGCGACGCGCCGCGACTGCCGACCCTGACCGGCCTGTACGCCGGGGCGAACTGGCACGAGCGGGAGACGTTCGAGATGTTCGGCATCGAGTTCGAGGGACACCCGAACCTGGTGCCGCTGCTGCTACCGGACGGGTTCGAGGGCAACCCGCTGCGCAAGGAATTCGTGCTGGCTTCCCGGGTGGCGAAGCCGTGGCCGGGTGCGAAGGAGCCGGGCGAGAGCGACCACGCCCCCAAGACGGGTGCGCCGAGCCGCCGGCGGATGCTGCCGCCCGGCGTACCGGACACCGAATCCTGGGGGCCGCGCCCGCCGGGTTCACCCGACCCGGACCCGCTGGCCGCGGCCGCGGCCTCCGCAGCGCCCGCACGACCGCGTCGGGCACCCGGCGATCGTCCCCGGCGTACCCCCCGCGACGAGGCAACCGACACGCCGCCCACCCCGGGCCCAACCGAACCCCCGGCCGGCCCGCCCTCCTCCGACAGCGCGTCCGAGGGGGACTGACCCGCGCTGGCCGCATCGGCCGCTTTGCTGGCCGCACGGCGGACGACTTCGCCATGTCGATGATCAGCCCGTGGCGAGACTGGGTACGACGGATCACAGCGGGAATATGGAGCCAACGGTTGCGGTTACAATGGTTGTCTGAGCAACTCTGAACCGAAGGTGGGATGAGCGATGAAGGTCGGGATCGGGCTGCCCAATCCGGTGGCGGGATACAAGCTGTTCCCCGGCACGCGGCTGGTGGAGTGGGCCAGGCGGGCCGAGGACCGGGGATTCAGCGGGCTGGCGACGATCGACCGGCTCGCCTATGGAAGCTATGACTCGCTGGCCACGCTCGCCGCCGCGGCCGGCGCGACCAGCCGGATCGGGTTGTTGTCGAACATCCTGCTCGGCCCGATCTACCCGACGCCGCTGCTGGCCAAGACGGCCGCCAGCATCGAGCAGATCAGTGGTGGCCGGCTGACCCTCGGGCTCGCGCCGGGAGGGCGGCAGGACGACTACGACAGCGTCGGGGTCGACTTCGAGACCCGGGGCAAGGAGTTCGACAGCCAGCTCGAGTTGCTGCACGCGCTGTGGCGCGGTGAGGGCATCAAGGAGGACGGGCCGGCGATGACGCCCCGCCCGACATCCGAGGACCGGGTGCCGGTGCTGATCGGTGGCAACGGCAAGCCCGCACTGCGTCGCGGCGTCCAGTGGGCGGAGGGGTTCACGATCGGCGGCGCTCCGGCCGACCAGGCCGCCGGCATCGTCGCGATGTTCCGGCAGGCGTGGGCGGACGCCGGGCGCAAGGATGAGCCCAGGATCGCCGCGCTGGCGTATTACTCACTGGGCGAGGACGCCGAGAACGACTCGCGCGGGTACCTGCGCGACTACTACGGCTTCCTCGGCGACTACGCAGACATGATCGCGCAGGGCGCGCTGCGGTCGCAGGACGCGATCCGCCAGGCCAAGCAGAAGTTCGCCGATGCCGGCATCACCGAGCTCTACTTCGACCCGACCACCTGCGAGCTGGACCAGATCGACCGCCTGGCCGACATCGTTCTCTGACGTCGGTCCGGTACCGAACACTGCCCGGGCACTAAGGTGCTGGGCATGGTCGAGTTCGTGCTCAAGGTCGTTGGGCCGCTGGCCGGGTTCCTGGTGCTGCCGCTGCTGGTCGGGCAGACCGAGCACAAGGTGATGGCGCACATGCAGTCGCGGCTCGGGCCGATGTACGCCGGCGGCTTCCACGGCTGGGCCCAACTCGTCGCGGACGGCGTCAAGTTCGTCCAGAAGGAGGCGGTCACGCCCGCGGCCGCCGACAAGCGCGTCTTCGAGTGGGCGCCGGTCGTGGCGGTGGTGCCGTACATGGCGGCGCTGGCGGCGATCCCGTTGTCTCCGACCCTGGTCGGCGCAAACCTCGACTCGGGCCTGTTCTACGTACTGGCCGTGATGAGCATCGGCGTACTGGGCTCGCTGATGGCCGGCTGGGCCAGCGGCAACAAGTACAGTCTGCTCGGCGGGCTCCGGGTGGCCGCGCAGCTGATGAGTTACGAGCTGCCATTCGTGCTGAGCGCGGCCAGCGTCGCCGTCGCCGCGGGCACCCTGAACCTGATCGGTATCGCCGAGGCGTGGAACCCGTGGTGGCTGCTGTGGCAGTTGCCGGGAGCAATCGTGTTCTTCATCGCCGGGCTGGCCGAGTTGCAACGACCGCCGTTCGACATGCCGGTGGCGGACTCCGAGGTCATCTTCGGCCCGTACACCGAGTACACCGGGCTGAGGTTCGCGCTGTTCCTACTCGCCGAGTACGCGGGCATCGTGGTCCTGGGCGGGCTGACCACGGTGCTGTTCCTCGGCGGCTGGGCCGGACCTTGGTCGGACCAGATCGGCTGGCTGTGGTCGCTGCTGAAGATCGGCGCTGTCTCGCTGGTGGTGATCTGGGTCCGGGTGGCGTTCCCGCGGCTGCGTGCCGACCAGTTGCAGAAGCTCGCCTGGCAGGGTCTGGTACCCGTCGCACTGCTGCAACTCGCCATCACCGGTGCGGGGGTCGTACTGACTGACTAAGCGATAGCCTCGGGCGTACATTCGGCGTGGTATGAGGAGGAGGCGTGGCACTTCCGGGGAAGGGGCTCGTCGACGGGCTGAGGGTCACCGCGAGGACTCTGAGCCGCCGGTCGGTCACCGAGCAGTACCCGGACGTCCAGCCCGCGCTGCCGCCGCGCAGCCGGGGCGTGATCGCGCTGTTCGAGGAGAACTGCACCTCGTGCATGCTGTGCGCCCGCGAGTGCCCGAGCTGGTGCATCTACATCGACTCCCATACCGAGACCGCGCCGTCGACCGGTGAGCAGGCCCGCGAGCGCAGCCGGAACGTGCTGGACCGGTTCGCGATCGACTTCTCGCTGTGCATGTACTGCGGGATCTGCATCGAGGCCTGCCCGTTCGACGCGCTGTTCTGGTCGCCGGAGTTCGAGTACGCCGAGACCGACATCCGCAACCTGACCCACGAGAAGGAGCGGCTGCGCGACTGGATGTGGACGGTCCCGCAGCCTCCGGCGTTGGAACCAGGGGACGAGGAGTGACCGTCCTGTTCGTGGCGGCCGCGCTGCTGGTGGTCGTCGCGAGCGTTCTGGTTGTGACCTCCCGGCGGATCGTGCACGCGGCCCTGTGGCTGGTCGTCGCGCTCGGCGGCGTCGCCGGCTGCTTCGGCGCGCTGGCGGCCGAGCTGGTCGCGCTGGTCCAGATCCTGGTGTACGTCGGCGCCATCGTCGTGCTCGTGCTCTTCGCGCTGATGTTGACCAAGGCACCGACCAATCCGCTGTCGGATCTGACCACCCGGCAGGGCCCGTTCGCGGCCGTCGTCGCCGGCGTGCTGGCGATCCTGCTCGGCACCGGGGTCGTCCTTGCCTTCGGCAACGAGAAGATCGGCAAGGTGCCGGCCGGGTCCGCGCATGACATCGGCAAGGCGATCTTCAGCACCTGGGTGCTGCCGTTCGAGGTGCTGTCGGTGCTGCTGCTCGCCGCGCTGGTCGGCGCGATCGTGCTGTCGGCCCGGTCCCGGGGGGACAGCTGATGCCGCTGATCCTCCCGTTGCTGCTGGCGATCCTCCTGTTCTGCCTCGGCCTGTACGGCGTACTGGCGCGGCGCAACGCGATCACGGTGCTGATGGCCGTCGAACTGATGCTCAACGCGGTGAACATCAACCTGGTCGCGTTCGACGCCTGGCGGGTGGACGGGCTGGCGACCGGACAGACGCTGGCCGTGTTCGTCATCACCATCGCGGCCGCCGAGATCGGGCTGGGGCTGGCGATCGTGCTGCTGCTGTTCCGCGGCCACGGTCACGCCGACACCGACCGGGCGCGTGACCTGGTGGAGGCGGACGGGTGATCACCCAGGTCTGGCGGGCGATCGGCATCGCCTTCGCCGTCGGCTTGCTCGTCGTGGTCGCGGTGCTGGCCGGCGGCGAGCCGCACGTGGTGCACATCGGCCGGATCATGCTCGGCGGTGGTGTCGAGACCGACTTCGACATGCGCATCGACGACCTGAGCCTGCTGATGCTGGGCATCGTCGGCGCGGTCGGCGGCTGCGTACATGTGTACTCGATCGGGTACCTGCACGGCGAGCCGCGCACCGCCTCGTACCACGCGATCGTCACGCTGTTCACCGCCGCGATGGCGACGGTTGCGGTCGCCGACAGCCTCTTCCTGCTGCTGATCGGCTGGGAGGTCATGGGCACCTGCTCGTACCTGCTGATCGGCCACTACTGGGAGCGCCACGACGCCCGCGCGGGCGCGGTCAAGGCATTCCTGATGACCCGGCTCGGCGATGTCGGCTTCCTGTTCGGCATCTTCGTGATCGGACTGGCCGCGGGTACGTTCCACATCAGCCAGATCGACCCCCATCGGGCATCGAACGGACTCCTGACGGTCGGTGCACTGCTCCTGCTCTGCGGCGTGGTCGGCAAGTCCGCTCAGATCCCGCTGCAGACCTGGTTGCCGGACGCCATGCCCGGTCCCAGCCCGGTGAGCGCCCTGATCCACGCGGCCACGATGGTCGCCGCGGGTGTCTTCCTGGTCGCCAGGATGGAAGACGTGTTCGTCGCGGCGCCGGGCGCAATGGGCGTGCTCGCCGTGATCGCCTCGCTGACGATGCTCGTCGCGGCGTTGTGCGCGACCGCCGCGACCGAGGTCAAGCGAGTGCTCGCGTGGTCGACGGTGAGCCAGCTGGCGATCATGCTCGGCTCTCTCTCGGTCGGTACGCACGACGGACGCGAGGCCGGGTTGTTCCACCTGCTCACGCATGCCGCGTTCAAGGCCTTGCTGTTCCTCTGCGCCGGAGTTCTGCTGCACCAGGTCGGCAGCGTGACCTTCGCGGTACTCCGGCGACGGGCCCGGCGCGGCGTGTTGCGCAAGGCGATGCCGGTCACGTTCGTGACCATGACAATCGGGCTCGCAGCGCTGGCCGGCGTACCCGGGCTGTCCGGGTTCTTCTCCAAGGACGCGGTGATCGAGGCCGCCTGGCTGTCGGCGCGGGAGGGGTCGTGGAAGGGCTGGCTGATCTTCGTCGGCGTACTCGTGACGGCGATGCTGACCGGATTCTATGCGACTCGGATGTGGCTGTGGG
>JBKPSJ010000276.1:0-6273 GCA_046765875.1 Actinomycetota bacterium | reverse complement strand
GCCCCGTACGGAGTGAGCGGGTGCGGCGCGATGCTCTCGGTGATGGTGGCTTCGCCGACGGAGCCGATGACCGCGTTGGTGGAGGCCAGCACGAACGCCGAGGTGCCGTGCGCCCGGGCCAGTTCGAGCAGCTCCTGGGTGATCACGACGTTCTCGCGGAACGTCCGCATCGGGCTGTCCACCGAGCGCAGCACCGAGGTCACCGCCGCCAAGTGGACGACTGCCGCGACACCCGGCTCGAAGGCGGCCTCGCGGGTGGGCCGCTCGGCCAGATCGCCGGTCACGGTGAGCACACCGTCGTCCCAGTCGGGGTCCGGCGGCTCACGGTCGACCACGGTGACGGGTACGCCGTCGCGGCGCAGCGCCGCCACCACGGCCCGGCCGATGAACCCGCAGCCCCCGGTGACCAGCACTCGCCCAGCTTCAGCCATGCCGTAAACCTACTGGTGGAAGCCCCACTCTCGACATCGAACATCGCGGATGTTTGAATGAACAGGTGGAGAGTTCGGATCGGCTGAAGTACGTCGTGGATGAGCTCGGCCGGACCGGCCGGGTCGCGGTGGCCGAGCTGGCCAGGGATACCGGCAGCTCGGAGATGACCATCCGGCGGGACCTGGACCTGCTGGAGAGCCAGGGCCTGCTGCGCCGGGTGCGCGGCGGTGCCGTCGGGGTCGCCCTGCGCGGCGAGATGGTGCCGTTCGCGCTGCGGGACCGGCAGGGTAGCGAGGTCAAGCGCCGGATCGCCGCGGTGGTCGCCGAACTGATCCGCGACGGCGAGGCGGTCGTACTGGACAACGGAACGACCTGCCTGGCGGTGGCACGCGAGCTGACCGGCCGGCCGCTGACCGTGATGCCGCTATCGGTGCACGCGGCGGTCGTGCTCGGCCAGTCCGCGCAGACCAAGGTGATTCTGCCCGGCGGCGAGATCCTGCCCAGCGAACTGGCGGCGTACGGCGCGGTGGCCGAAGCCGGCGTGCGCGCGATCCACTTCGACACTGCCGTGGTGAGCAGTTGTGCCGCGCTACCGGCGCACGGGCTGACCACGAACACGCTGTCCGACGCGGCGATGAAGATCGCGCTGCTGGAGTCGGCGGCCCGGGTGATCGTTGCGATCGAGTCGCACAAGCTGGAGCGGACCTCGATGGCCGCGGTGGCCGGGCCGGACGCGATCGACGTCCTGGTCACCGACGACGCGGCCGACGCCGAGGCCCTCGAGGTCTACCGCGAGGCCGGCGCGGAGGTCAGGTTCGCCTGATGACGGCGACGACCACGGAACGAACCGCGCTCGGCCGCCGCTCGGCGGCCGTCGCGGTGACGACGCTGTTCGCGCTCAACGGCGGCCTGATCGGCGGCATGGTCGGCACTCTGCCGGCGATGCGGGACCGGCTCGACGTCGGGGCCTCCGGGATCTCGGTGCTGCTGTTCTGCTTGGCCGGCTCGGCGGTGATCTCGATGCAGATCGGCGGCCGGCTGGCCGACGCGATCGGTGCTCGTACGGTCGCGCTGGTCACGCCGCCGACACTGACCGCCGGCGTGCTGGTGCTGTCGTTCGCCGAGTCGCTCCCGGTCGCGATAGTCGGCGGAGTGCTCGGCGGGCTCGGCAACGGCGCGATGGACGTGTCGATGAACGCGCTCGGCGTACAGGTCGAGAAGGCCCGGCCGAGGCCGATCATGAGCTTCTTCCACGCGTTCTGGAGCGTGGGCAACCTGGTCGGCGCCGGGGTGATCGTGCTCGTCGCCCGGCTGCTGGACCGGTCCGGGGCCGGCGTGATCCAGCCGGCCCTGCTCACCATCGCCGTGCTGGCGCTGGTGGCGTACGCGTCGATATTCCGGGTCATTCCGCCTGCCGCGCGGATCGAACACCGCGAGAACGGGGTACGGATCAAGCTGCCGACGCTGGCCTGGCTGCTCGGCCTGATGGCGTTCTCGTTCGGGCTGACCGAGGGAACCGCGATCGACTGGTCCTCGATCCACGTCACCGACGTCGCCGGGATCGATCCCGCCCGCGGCGCGCTCGGGCTGGTCGCGGTCAGCGGGTTCATGGTGCTTATCCGGCTGTGCGGCGACCGCGCGGTGGCGGCCTTCGGCCGGCAGCGGGTGGTCCAGTTCGGCGGCGCCGTCGCGGTGATCGGGTACGTGGTCGTGGTGACCACCCATCCGCTTCCACTGCTGCTGCTCGGCTGGTCGCTGGTCGGGCTCGGAGCCGGGATGATCGCGCCGCAGGTGTACGCCGTTGCCGGGCACGTCGGCGGCGGCCGGATGCTCGCGGTCGTGGTGACGTTCGGGTACGCCGCGTTCCTGGTCGGCCCGGCGATCGTCGGAACACTGGTGAGCTCGTTCGGCGTCCAGCACGCGATGATCCTGCCGCTGGTGCTGTGCGGCGGGCTGGTGGCGCTGTCAAGGGTCCTGCCCAGGCAGTGACAGCCTGGTGACGCTGAGGTCTTGACCTGAGCTGAGGGCGCTCGGCAGGATCACCCTAGACTGCGCGCTGACAACCTTGTCATCGGGAACGCGCACCCACTGACAGGAGCCGTCGATGAGCGTCCGCCCCGCCGTCATCCGCTTCTGTGTGGCCGTCGCGGCCACACTTGGCATCGCCACCACAATGCTGCCCATGACCTCTGCCAGCGCAGCGCCGGTGGCCAGCACGTTCAGCACGTCGTTCGAGACCGGTCAGCCGCAGCCCGGCTACACCGACGAGGTCGAGAACGGCCGCGCCGCCGGCGTCGAGGGCCCGACCCCGACCGGCATCGGCGGCAGCCAGATGGACAAGGTCACCGACGTCCAGGCCAACGGTGAGAACACCGGCGCCGGCGAGATCGCGACGAACGCCGCCGACGGCGACAAGTTCACCAAATGGCTGGTGTTCGAGCCGACCGGCTGGCTGCAGTACACGCTGTCCGAGCCGGTCGTGGTGAGGCGCTACGCCCTCACCAGCGCGAACGACGCTCCGGGCCGCGACCCGCAGAACTGGACCGTGCAGGGCTCGAACGACGGCACCAGCTGGACCACGCTCGACACCCGTACCGGCGAGAGCTTCGAGAGCCGTTTCCAGACCAAGGTGTACGAGTTCGCCAACGACACCGGGTACCGGTTCTACAAGCTGGACATCACGCTCAACCACGGCGACGACATCGTCCAGCTCGCCGACTGGCTGATCTCGAACGGCGACCCGTTGCCGCCGCCCGGGCCGGTGATGGAGTCGCGGTTCGACTCCGGCCCGACCAGCGCGTACAACGCCCGGGCCCGGGTCGGCTTCACCGGCGTCCAGTCGTTCCGGTACGCCGGCCACCAGACCGCCGCCGGTCGCGGCTACTCGTACAACAAGATCCTCGACGTCGACCTGCAGGTCCAGCCGGCCAGCGTGCTGAGCTACCGGATCTTCCCCGAGCACATCGAGAACGACCTGAGCTACCCGAGCACGTACGCCGCGCTCGACCTGGCCTTCTCCGACGGCAGCTACCTCAGCGACCTGGGCGCGCGGGACCAGCACGGGTTCGGCGTCAGCCCGCGCGCGCAGGGCACCTCGAAGGGCCTGTCGACCAACCAGTGGAACCACGTCGAGGCCGCGATCGGCAAGGTCGCCGCGGGCAAGACGATCACACGGATCCTGCTCGGGTACGACAAGCCGTCCGGACCGGCCGAGTTCCGCGGCTGGGTCGACGACATCGCGGTGAGCACCAAGACCGCGTTCGACGACGCCGCGGCGGCCGCGACCGCGCAGCAGCACCCGTCCGATCTGGCGATCACGACCCGTGGCACCAACTCGACCGGCGGGTTCTCGCGTGGCAACAACTTCCCCGCGACCGCGGTTCCGCACGGGTTCAACTTCTGGACGCCGGTGACCAACGCCGGCAGCCGGTCGTGGCTGTACGAGTACGCGAAGGCCAACAACGACGAGAACAGACCGGAGATCCAGGCGTTCTCGGTCAGCCACGAGCCGAGCCCGTGGATGGGTGAGCGGCAAACCTTCCAGGTGATGCCGTCGGTCAGCGCTACGCCGACCGCCGACCGCGGCGAGCGCGCCTGGGCGTTCAGCCACGACAACGAGATCGCCAAGCCGTACCGGTACGCCGTGACGTTCGACAACGGTAACAAGGTCGATATGGCCCCGACGGACCACGCCGCGATCATGCGGTTCTCGTTTGCTCAGGGCAACGGTTCGCTCGTGTTCGACAACGTGACGAACGAGGGCGGGCTGTCGCTACAGCAGTCGAAGGGTGTCGTGACCGGCTACAGCGACGTGCGCAGCGGACTGTCCACAGGCGCCGGCCGGCTGTTCGTGTACGGCGTGGTCGACCAGGCCGTGACGAAGAGCGGCAAGCTCAGCGACGGAGGCGGCTCGAGTGTCGGCGGATACTTCTCCTTCGACCCGGCCGCGAAGGCGGTGCAGCTGCGGATCGCCACGTCGCTGATCAGCGTCGACCAGGCGAAGCAGAACCTGGACATGGAGCTGCCGGCATCCCGGTCACTGGAGTCGGTCGCCGACGCGGCCCGGGCCGCCTGGGACGCCAAGCTCAGGGTGATCGAGGTCGCGAGCGCGACCGCCGACCAGCTGACGACGCTGTACTCGAACCTGTACCGGCTGCACCTCTACCCGAACAGCGGCTTCGAGAATACCGGCACCGCGTCCAGCCCGGTGTACCAGTACGCGTCGCCCGTGTCACCGAAGACCGGGCCGGACACCCCGAACAAGACCGGGTCGAAGATCGTCGCCGGCAAGATGTACGTCAACAACGGGTTCTGGGACACCTACCGGACCGTGTGGCCGGCGTACTCGCTGATGTTCCCGTCGACGGCTCGTGAGCTCGTCAACGGCTTCGTCCAGCAGTACACCGACGGCGGCTGGATCGCCCGCTGGTCCTCACCGGGTTACGCCGACCTGATGGTCGGCACCAGCTCCGACGTGGCCTTCGCGGACGCGTTCGTGAAGGGCGTGCCCGGGATCAACGCCCAGGAGGCGTACGACGCGGCGCTGAAGAACGCAGCCGCCCGCCCGCCGTCGGCGAACGTCGGCCGCAAGGGTCTGAGCTTCTCGCCGTTCCTCGGCTACACGCCGACGTCGACGTCGGAGGGCTTCTCCTGGTCGATGGACGGGTACATCAACGACTTCGGCATCGCGAACATGTCGAAGGCCCTGTACGACAAGGCGAAGCCGGACGACCCGCGCAAGCAGGCGTACCTGGACAACTACAACTACTACATCAACCGGGCCCGGTCGTACGTCACGCTGTTCGACCCGGCGATCAACTTCTTCCAGGGCAAGGACCGTAGCGGCGTCTGGCACAACTCGCCGCAGACCTTCGACCCGCGCAACTGGGGCGACGACTACACCGAGACGAACGCGTGGAACATGGCGTTCTCGGCTCCGCAGGACGGCGCCGGGCTGGCCGCGATCTACGGCGGCAAAGCGGGTCTGGCGGATCGGCTCGACGAGTTCTTCGCGACGCCGGAGACGGCGAACTTCCCCGGCGGGTACGGCGGCACCATCCACGAGATGCTCGAGGCCCGCGACGTCCGGATGGGCATGTACGGGCACAGCAATCAGCCGTCGCACCACCTGACCTACATGTACGACTTCGCCGGGCAGCCGTCGAAGACGCAGGCACTGGTGCGCGAGGTGCTGCGCCGGCTCTACCTCGGCTCGGAGATCGGGCAGGGGTACGCCGGTGACGAGGACAACGGCGAGATGTCGGCCTGGTACGTGTTCAGCGCGCTCGGCTTCTACCCGCTCCAGGTCGGCAGTCCGACGTACGCGATCGGGTCGCCACTGTTCACCAAGGCGACCGTGCACCTGGAGAACGGCAAGGACCTGGTTGTCTCGGCGCCGAACAACAGCGCGTCGAACGTCTACGTACGCGGGCTGAAGGTCAACGGGAAGCCGTGGAACAAGACGTACCTACCGCACGACCTGCTGGCCGCCGGCGGGAAGCTCGAGTTCGACATGACCGACCAGCCGACCTCGTGGGGCGCGGGTGCGGACGCGGCTCCGCCGTCGCTGACCAAGCCGGGCGAGCAGCCGATGAGCTGGCAGGACTCGACCCACGACACCGGCGCGGTGGTGTCCAGCGCGGATGGCGACGTGGCCGTGCTGGTCGACGACGACTCCCGCTCGACTGTCGCGCTTACCGGCGCGAACCCGTCGGTGAATGTCCAGCTGACCGAGCCGCGGGCGGTGCAGATGTACACGCTCACCGGTGCGGCGCAGTCGGCCGCGCCGAGGAGCTGGACGCTGCAGGGATCGAACGACGGGTCGACGTGGACGACGCTCGA
>JBKPSJ010000275.1:0-5720 GCA_046765875.1 Actinomycetota bacterium | reverse complement strand
CCGCTATGTGTCTCGAGATGGCTAACTGGAGGTTGTGCCGTCGTCGAGAGACCCGCGCAGCACAAAACGGCCGGCTCAACACCGACCGATCTACGGTACGGGGCGGCCTGAGGACAGGTCAAACCGGGCCTGCGATCCATGGTAGGTGGTCCGAAAACCAGTGACTTCGGAATGCGACCACGCAGATACTCATTGTCGCGTCAATACGACACGCCGAAGGATGCCCCCAAATGTGACCCCAAGCCTGTGGATGATGCCTTGATGGCCCCGCAACATGCTTGTTAGCGTCGGCCCCTCACAACTCAAGTCCCACGCCAACTGCGCGTATCCGACCGACCACGGCGTCGTTCACATCTGTGGACAACTATGTGGAAGACCGTGGACAACACGGCCCGCGACATGGATGCTCGGATGCACCAACAACCGCGATCGGGCCCGGCTCGGACAGCCGGACCAGAGGCGGCCAGACGTCGGGGCAGGCGGTCGCTGCCCCACCGGGCACCGGCCACGCAACGATCGAATCGGGGAGCAACTGGTGGCCGACGACTCCGTCCCGGTGGATCCGGCGGGATCCGCGCATGAGGCTGTCACTGATCTCGAGCAGGCATGGTCCCGCGTGCTGGCGGGTCTCCCGTCAAACCAGCGCGCCTGGCTTCGCAACTCCCAGCCGGTGACCCTGCACGAGAGCACGGCCATCGTCGCCGTACCCGACGACTTCACCCGCGGCCAGCTCGAGACCCGGCTGCGGCCCGACCTCGAGCGCATCCTCACAGTGTCGTTCGGTCGCGACATCCGGATCGCCGTCACCGTCGACCCGTCCCTGGACCGGGACGAACACGCCCAGCCGGCGCCGTACGCCGGCCAGAACTACGAGCAGACTTACGACCGCCAGCCGTACGCCGCGACCGACCACCAGGCGCCGCCCGTCGTCACGCCACCCGGGCTCAACGTCATGCCGCCGAGCCACGTCGAGCCGGTCGGCCCGGCGTACCGCGAGGCGCCCGTGATGCCCACCGGCCAGCCCGTGTCGCCGGCCGCCGCCAGCGCCGTCTCGGATCAGGTCGAGGCCCGGCTCAACCCGAAGTACACCTTCGAGACCTTCGTCATCGGCTCGTCGAACCGCTTCGCGCACGCGGCCGCGGTGGCGGTCGCCGAGGCGCCGGGCAAGGCGTACAACCCGCAGCTGATCTACGGCGACTCCGGTCTTGGCAAGACCCATCTGCTGCACGCGATCGGCCACTACGTCCGCAGTCTGTACAGCGGGGCGAAGGTCCGGTACGTGTCCAGCGAGGAGTTCACCAACGACTTCATCAACGCGATCCGCGACGACAAGGCCTCGCAGTTCCAGCGCCGGTACCGAGATGTCGACGTGCTGCTGATCGATGACATCCAGTTCCTGGAAGGCAAGATCCAGACCCAGGAAGAGTTCTTCCACACCTTCAACACGCTGCACAACGCGAACAAGCAGATCGTCATAAGTTCCGATCGGGCCCCCAAACGGCTCGAGGCGCTCGAGGACCGGCTGCGGAACCGGTTCGAGTGGGGACTGATCACCGACATCCAGCCGCCCGACCTCGAGACCCGGATCGCGATCCTGCGCAAGAAGGCCGCCACCGAGCGGCTGACCGCGCCGCCGGAGGTGCTCGAGTTCATCGCGAGCAAGGTGCAGACCAACATCCGTGAGCTCGAGGGTGCGCTGATCCGGGTCACCGCGTTCGCGAGTCTGAACCGGCAACCGGTCGACCTGAGCCTGGCCGAGATCGTGCTCAAGGACCTGATCCCCGAGGGCAGCAAGCCCGAGGTGACGGCCGCGATGATCATGGGCCAGACCGCGTCGTACTTCGGGCTGTCGCTGGACGATCTGTCCGGGTCGAGCCGAAGCCGGGTGCTCGTCACCGCACGGCAGATCGCGATGTATCTGTGCCGCGAGCTCACCGACCTGAGCCTGCCGAAGATCGGCCAGCAGTTCGGCGGTCGCGACCACACGACCGTGATGCATGCCGAGCGCAAGATCCGCCAGCTCATGTCCGAGCGGCGCAGCGTCTTCAACCAGGTCACCGAGCTGACCAACCGGATCAAACACCAGGCAAAGCAGCAGTGAACACGGTGCGATACGGCCCGGTCTCTGAAATCGCACAGCCTGGGGATACATCTGTGGATTACAGAGGATTGCTCGGTGGAAGCCATGTGGGTGGCTGTGGAGTCAGTGGTCCGGCCGGCGCGCCGATCAACACGCATCCTGCGGCCGGCAGCAGTCCATCCACACTCCATACCCAGGCCGAAACGCACCCTGACCTGCGACTTCCCCGGTTGTCCACAGTTTCCACCGGTGTGAAGAACCCGATGGAACTTAGAGGTATCTGTAACTCAACAAAGCTCTCAGCCAGCCCGCCTTGGGGATTGCGACCACCCAAGGCCCTCACGCACGATCCCACTGCCGACGCCGTGTTCACTGTCGGTGGCAGCGTGGCAGGATCGTGCCAGCACACAGCCGAATCAGGAGGCACGCAGCGGTGAAGTTTCGCGTCGAGCGCGACGTACTGGCCGAGTCGGTGGCCTGGGCCGCGCGCACTCTGCCCAGTCGTCCCAGTGTCCCGATCCTCGCGGGGCTCCTCATCGAGGCCGAGGAAGGGCAGATCACGCTGTCCGGCTTCGACTACGAGACTTCGGTGCGCGTGACGGTGCCCGCGCAGGTGGCCGACACCGGCCGCTGCCTGGTGTCCGGCCGGCTCGTCGCCGACATCTCCCGCAGCCTGCCGAACCAGCCGGTCGACGTCAGCGTCGACGGCGCCAAGGCCCAGTTGACCTGTGGCACGTCTCGCTTCACCCTGCAGACGCTGCCGACCGAGGAGTACCCGGCGTTGCCGGACATGCCCGCGGCCGCCGGCACTGTGCGGAGCGACGTCTTCGCCCAGGCCGTTTCGCAGGTCGTCACGGCCGCCGGCCGCGAGGACACGCTTCCGGTGCTGACCGGTGTCCGGGTGGAGATCGAGGGCACGACGATCTCAATGCTGGCCACCGACCGGTACCGGCTCGCGGTCCGCGAACTGGAGTGGAACCCGCAGTCCCCGGACGCGTCCGCCGCCGCACTGATCCCGGCCCGGGTGCTGGCCGAGACCGCGAAGGCGATGACCGGCTCCGACATCATCGTGTCGCTGGCCAGCCTCGGCGCCGGAGCCGGCGAGGGCCTGGTCGGGTTCGAAGGCGAGGTCGGCGGCGGGCAGCGCCGCGCTACCACTCGGCTGCTGGACGGCGAGTTCCCCAAGGTCCGCCAGATCATCCCGAACGACGACTCGATCGAGACCCGGGTCCGGATCGACACCGCGCACCTGGTCGAGGCAGTCAAGCGCGTCGCTCTGGTCGCGGAGCGCAACGCCCCGGTCCGGCTGACCTTCACCGAGGACGGTGTGACCCTCGACGCCGGCAGCGGTGACGAGGCGCAGGCGTCTGAGTCGCTGGAGGCGAAGGTGACCGGCTCCGATGTCACCGTCGGCTTCAACCCGACCTACCTGCTCGACGGGTTGGGCGCTATCGGCACGCCGTTCGCGAACCTCGGTTTCACCCAGGCCACCAAGCCCGCGGAGCTGACCGGCGCGCCGAATGTCGACGGCGACACGGTGACCGACTTCCGGTACGTGCTGATGCCGGTCCGCCTCAACAGCTAGACCTACCAACGCCTAGGGAGCGCAGCTGATGGAGCTCGGGCTCGTCGGACTCGGCCGGATGGGTGGCAACATGCGCGAGCGGTTGCGCCGCGCCGGTCACACCGTCGTCGGCTATGACACCAACCAGGACATCTCCGATGCCGAGGACCTCGCCGACCTGGTCGCACAGCTGACCGAGCGGCCGAGAGCGGTCTGGGTGATGGTCCCGGTGCAGGCCATTCAGGCGGTGGTCGATCAGCTGAGCGAGTTGCTCGAGGACGGCGACATCGTCATCGACGGCGGCAACACCCGCTGGACCGAGGACCAGCCGCGTGCCGACCAGTTGGCGAAGAAGGGGATCCACTTCGTCGACTGCGGCGTCTCCGGGGGCATCTGGGGCCTGGAGAACGGGTACGCGCTGATGTGCGGCGGCGACAAGGTCGACGTGGAACAGGTGATGCCGATCTTCGAGGCGCTCAAGCCCGAGGATGAGTTCGGATTCGTCCATGCCGGCAAGATCGGCGCCGGCCACTTCACCAAGATGGTCCACAACGGCATCGAGTACGCGATCATGCAGGCCTACGCCGAGGGCTACGAACTCCTCGAGGCGGCCGACGTGGTGGAGAACGTGCCGGAGGCGTTCGAGTCCTGGCGCGAGGGCACGGTGATCCGGTCCTGGCTGCTCGACCTGCTCTGCAACGCGATCAACGAGGACGCACACCTGGACCAGATCCGGGGGTACGCCGAGGACTCCGGCGAGGGCCGCTGGACCGTCGAGGCGGCGATCGACCACGCCGTACCCGTGCCGGCGATCGCGGCGTCGCTGTTCGCGCGGTTCGTGTCCCGGCAGGACGACTCGCCGGCGATGAAGGCGATCGCGGCGATGCGCAACCAGTTCGGCGGCCATGCGGTCAAGGCCGAGCACGACGACGAACTCAGCCCGGGCACGCAGTACGGCACCGGCCCGCGTCCGTCCGACCGCGGCTAGCAGGTGTACGTAGCCCGGCTGGCACTGGTCGACTTCCGCTCCTACCCGCAGGCCGAGGTCGAGCTCGGTCCCGGTGTGACCTCGTTCGTCGGCCCGAACGGGCACGGCAAGACCAACCTGGTCGAGGCGGTCCACTACGTGGCGACGCTCGACTCACACCGGGTGTCCACCGACGCGCCGCTGGTCCGGTCGGGTGCCTCACGAGCCATCGTCCGAGTGGAGTTGCACGCCGACCGAGACATCGTCATCGAGATCGAGATCAACCCGGGCAAGGCGAACCGGGCCCGGCTCAACCGCTCCCCCGTACCGCGGCCACGAGAGGTGCTCGGCCTGCTGAGGTCAGTGCTGTTCGCGCCGGAGGATCTCGCGTTGGTGAAGGGCGATCCGTCCGAGCGGCGCCGGTTCCTCGACGAGTTGCTCACAGTGCGATCGCCGCGGATGGCCGGCGTACGGCAGGACTACGACCGCGTCCTCAAGCAGCGGAACTCGTTGCTGCGCAGCGCCTCGCTGGCCCGCAAGGCGCGGTCCGGTGCCGAGTCGCAGCTCCGCACGCTGGACGTGTGGGACTCGCATCTGGCCCGGTCCGGGTCCGAGCTGCTGGCCGCCCGGCTGGAGTTGCTGGAGGCGCTGCGTCCGCTCGTCGCGGGTTCGTACGATTCCGTTGCCCGGGGCAAGGGTGGTGCCCGGCTGGACTACAAGTCGTCCGCACCGTTCCCGCCGGGCGTGGCCGGTCGGAAAGAGCTGTCCGAGGCGCTGCTGGCCGCCGTACAGGGGAAACGGTCCGATGAGCTCGAGCGGGGGGTGTCGTTGGTCGGGCCGCATCGCGATGACGTGGTGCTGTCATTGGGTGATCTGCCGGCGAAGGGGTATGCGTCGCACGGTGAGTCCTGGTCGTTCGCGCTGGCACTGCGGCTGGCGTCATACGAGCTGCTCCGGTCTGACGGCAGCGAGCCGGTGCTGATCCTCGACGACGTGTTCGCCGAACTCGACACCCAGCGCCGTGACCGGCTGGCCGAGCTGGTCGCGCCGGCCGAGCAGCTGCTGATCACCGCCGCGGTGCAGGCCGACGTACCCGCCGAGCTGTCCGG
>JBKPSJ010000274.1:0-5046 GCA_046765875.1 Actinomycetota bacterium | reverse complement strand
CACCCTGACCAACACCGGCAGCCGCGGCGCGCTGTTCGACACCCCGATCCTCAACCAGCCGCAGGTCGGCATGCTCGGCACCGGCGCGGTGGTCAAGCGCCCCGTGGTGATCGACGACCCGAACCTCGGGGAGACGATCGCAGTCCGGCACATGGTGTACCTGGCGCTGACCTACGACCACCGGCTGGTCGACGGCGCCGACGCGGCCCGGTTCCTGGTGACGGTCAAGCAGCGGCTCGAGGCCGGGCAGTTCGAGGTCTGAGCCCACGATGCGATGGGCACTCGCCGGCGCGTCCGGATACCTCGGCAGCAAGCTGACCGAGGACCTGCGCGCCGGCGGGCACGACGTCGTCCGGCTTGTCCGCCGGCAGCCCGCCGGAACCGACGAGGTCGAATGGGACCCGTACACGGGTGAACTCGACCCCGGCGTGCTGGCCCAGGCCGACGTCGTGGTGAACCTGGCCGGCGCGAACATCGGCCGGCCGTGGACGCCGACGTACAAGAAGGTGCTGCGCGAGAGCCGGGTCCGCACCACGGCAACGCTGGCCGACGCGGTCGCCAAGGTGACCGACGATCCGCCGACGCTGCTGGTGCAGAGCGGCAAATCGGCGTACGGCGAGGACCGCGGCGACGAGATCCTGACCGAGGAGACGCCGACCGGTCAGGGCTTCCTGGCCGACGTGTGCCGGCTGTGGGCCGGCGCGGCCGAACCGGCCGAGAAGGCGGGCGCCCGGGTCGCGTACCTGCGGACCGGGCTGGTACTGGCACCTGACGCGATCGCGTTCCGCCTGATGGCGCTGCCGTTCCGGCTCGGACTCGGCGGGCGACTGGGGTCGGGTCGTCAGTACATGGCGGCCATCTCGTTGCCCGACTGGCTGGCCGCGGTCCGCTTCGTTGCCGAGCACAACGAACTGTCCGGTCCGGTGAACCTCAGCCTGCCCGACGCACCCACCAACGCCGAGTTCACCAAGACCCTGGCCGCCGAGCTCAACCGGCCGGCCGTCATCCCGGTGCCGGGCCTGCTGATGCGCGTCGGGCTGAACGACCTCGCGTGGGAGATGATCGGCAGCAGCCGGCTGGTACCGCGCAAGCTCCTCGACGCCGGCTTCACCTTCATTCACCCCGACATCGAGGACCTCGTCCGCGCAGCCGTCCACGGCTGAGTCAGGCCCTCACGATCGCGCTGATCCGCCAGTCGTTCCCGGATCCGGTCAACGTGATCCGTCGCGCCGTCACCGGGCCGCTCGGCAACTCGGTCCGCCGCCCGTACGCGTCTATCGCGGTCCCGCCGGCGAACCGATCGACCACCCGCAGCACAACCACACCCCTTCCCGTCCGAACAACCGCGATCTGCTGAACCGCGATCCGCAGACCTTCGACCCTGGTCGCCTGCTGTCGATAGGCCGCGAGCACCTCTCGGTCGGTGCGCCACGGCGCGGTTCCCCGCCGATACACCGAATCCAGCAACCCGACATCCACGCGTGCGAACGCCTCAGCCCGAACCCTGTCCAGCCCACCCAGAACCCCCGCCCACTCCCTCGCCGTCCGCGCACCCGCCGGCCTCGCCGTCGGACCGACCGTCGGAGCCGTCGTCGGATGCACGGTCGGATCAGCCGTCTGACCAGACGTCGGATCGGCCGTCGGATCGGTGGATGGCTCAACAAACGGATCACCGGACGGGCCGGCGGACGCATCGGCGGACGGATTGGCGCTCGGATCCGCGCGCTCAGCCCTCGAGTCAGCGGTCGGGTTGGCGCTGGTACCACCTCTTGGATCAGCTGAGTTGGCCGTTGGCCGCTGAGGAGCAATCGAGCCAAGCGACGCGGACGGTGTGGTTGCGGAGCCTCGTGGGTCGGTGGCAATGGACTTGTCGCGGACGGCGGTGATGGTCAGCCCACCCGCCGTGCCGACGGCGATCACGAGTGCGGTGACCAGACCGAGCACTCGTGTCTGCGGCACCACCTTCGACATCGCCGGGCCGGTGAGGCGCTGGGCCATCTCCTCCAGATGCGCCCGACCAAGCCGACCCTTGCGCCCTTCGATCGACCCACTGCGCCGTTCGGTCGAACGGCTTGGGCGGCCATTGGCGGGAGGAAGGAAGAAGCCCGCCGACGCGTCAAGTGCCCGAGGAAGGCGCCCTCCCGACTCTGCTTGCACGACCCGACCGGCGCCTGTGGTCGTCGCGCCACGCGCGAAGGCGAGGGCGATCGGCGCCGGGGTCGAGATCGAGAGCAGACGGGATGGGAGAGCATGGAGGTCAGAGGTGAACAGCGACTCGGGAAAGACCGACGGATCGGCACCGGAGGCCTGGCCAACGGCGTACAGCGCCGCGCAGTCGAGGGCGTGGTCGGTGTCCTCGGTGGTCGAGCGCAGGCCCAGATCGGACAACAGCGGACGACCGTCGGCGGTCAACACGATGTCGCCTGTGCCGAGGTGATCGTGCGTAAGCGCGGTCTTCTCCGCCGCTGCAAGCGCTTGGGCGATCGGAGTCAGGAGCGTGACCAATTCCCCAGTGCTCAGCGGACCACGCCGGTTCAGCAGGTCGGTCAACGAACCTGCCGGCGCATAGTCGCTGACGACCAACCACTCCCGCGAGACCTGGCGTACCTCGATCACGCGCACGACGTGCGGATGGTCGAGGCCGCGCGCCAGCGCCAGATCACGGCGCAACACCTCGGGCGCCGGCACTACCGAGACCGGCACGCGCTTGATCACCACGAACCGGCCCGACGTCAGGTCACGCGCCAGCCAGGCGGTGCCGACCGAGCCGGCCCCCAGCGCCCGCCGGATCCGGTACCCGTCGATCTCGTCGATGTCCACGTCCAGAAGGGTGTCGCAGTACAGCCGCACCGCGCGGAAGTTATCCACAGCGGGCCCTACCAGCGCCCCGACGTAGACTCGCGAACGTGGCTGACATTCGGTACGTCGAGGGTGGTTTCGGAGCCGACGCGGTCGAATACCAGACGGCCTGGGACGAGCAGCGCAGGCTGCACGCAGAGGTCGTCGCCGGGGACCAGCCGGACACCGTGATGCTGCTCGAACATCCGCCGGTCTACACCGCCGGCAAACGGACCGAGCCACACGAGCGCCCGTTCGACGGTACGCCGGTGGTGGACGTCGACCGCGGCGGCAAGATCACCTGGCACGGCCCCGGCCAGTTGGTCGGATACCCGATCCTGCGACTGGCCTCGCACGTGTACGTGGTCGACTACGTACGCCGACTGGAAGAGGCACTGATCCGCGTCTGCCGCGACTTCGGCGTACAGGATGCGGCCCGGGTGAAGGGACGTAGCGGGGTGTGGCTGCCCGCCGACGACCGCAGGCCGGAGCGGAAGGTCGCCGCGATCGGCATCCGAGTCGCACAGGGCGTGACGATGCACGGGTTCGCGCTGAACTGCGACCCGGATCTGACCTGGTTCGACCGGATCGTGCCCTGCGGCATCTCCGACGCCGGGGTGACCTCGTTGTCGGCCGAACTCGATCGGGATGTCACCGTACGTGACGTCGTCGAGCCGACTCACCGTCACCTGGATGACCTGCTGTCCTGGGCTCCGTATGTACGGACTCCGGACATCGCGCACGGCGCCGAGACCGAATCGGGTGCGGTCAGTTACGGACTCGCGCCGCTGCGCTAGCAACTCGCCGCGACACCCCGGATGTCGCTCTGCGCGGTACCGGTCCGCCCTATGGTGTGCGGGTGGTCAAGGTACTCGGATTCATCCTTGGAATCGTCGTCGCGGCAGCTGGACCGGCAGCCTTTGGTGTGTTGGCCGAAGGCGGTGACGTCGATCTCAGCGCGAAAGAGACCGCAGTCGTGTACGCCGTCTGGGCGCTCGCACTGTGGATCGCGGCCTCGCTCGGCGCGGGGGCCGGCGCACTCGGAGCCGCGCTGACCTTCGCTGTGATGACATACGCGATGCACTTCATCCCCAACCGGACAACCGACTTCCTCAACGATCTGCCGGGCGTTACCGGCGGCATGATCGAGGGCGTCAAGAAGGCCGTTCTCGACGGCCTGGCACCGGTCCTCGGGGTGATCACGCTCGTGTACGCCATCCAGCTCATGGTGCTGGCGGTGCGCCGCCGGTCGCAGCTTCGAGAGGAGGACGGAATCGAAGAAGCCCGGCTGTCGGGCCCAGGCCGCCGCGAAGAGGTGGTTCTCGACCCGGACGACCGGTCCTGGTCGTCGTACCGGCCCGAGCAGTCCGACACGGGCGAGCAGACCCGGGTCTTCGCCCAGCAGGCCGGCGGCCGCGTGCCGGACTCCGGACAGGATCAACAGCAGCACTAGCTAGCTTGCTATTCCGGTCATAAACCCCCACCCACAAACCAGGCGCTGCAGTCGCTAGCCCGGCAATAGCTCGGGTGGCGACTGCAGCCGGACCGCCTCGTCGTACGCCTCGACGGCCATCCGCCACACCTCGTCGGCCATCGCCGCCCGTGGTGACTCGCCATTCCACGCGAACAGCAGCCGGCGATGGACCGGCTCCGTAGCCAGCGGCCGGGTCCACTCCTCTTCCGACAGGTCGGCCAGCTTGACCTCGTCGCCGGCCGTGGTCTCGCGGGCCAGCCGATGGTCGTGCGCCATCGCGACGATCGCCGCCTCGCGTTCGACGATCGTGCGCTGCTGGACGCGGGCCGGCATCCGCAGCTCGTAGCCGGGAAACTCGCGCAGGATGGCGAAGTCGAGCCGGCCGCTGTCGAGTTGCTGGAGCAGCACCGAACTGGACCACTCGACCTCGATGCTGACCTGCTCGATGTCGCCGTGCCTGCGCAGCCGGTTCGCGATCCCTGACACCGGCGCGCTCGGGAATCCGCCGAGCCGAACATAACGTCTCTGGCAGGGGCCACGATGTTTATGGCCCATGCCGGGCCATGGCATCGCGGTAGCGCATTCGCCGGCCGGTCTGCAGCAACGTCCGCTCGTACAGCCTGGCGCCCACGGCAACGAATCCCGCGGTCGCCGCGAGCAGGATCAGGATCGACACCAGCGGCTGCCAGACAGGTATGTCGTGAGCGAGCATACGGGCGGGCATCGCCATCGAC
>JBKPSJ010000273.1:0-7956 GCA_046765875.1 Actinomycetota bacterium | reverse complement strand
ATGCCGGCAGCGGGGAAGGCCACCGGGTGCGGTCGAGCCGCTCGTAAAGGTCGTCGAGCTCTTCCTGCGGCACGGCGATCCGGAACGGTTCGATCGTATGCACGCGGACCAGCTAAGCAGCGGGACCCGACATATGGACATGGTCTAGACCACGGCCCTACCGTGGACAGCGTTCGCTTGCGGCTCGGGACCCGCCCAGACTCGAGGTGACGCATGTCCAGACGCTGGACCATTCTGTCCGTCGCGGCCGCCCTCACCCTGGCCCTGATCGCTCCGCCCGCCGCCCGGGCCCAGCAGGGCCCGGACCGCGATCGGATCGTCGGGTACTTCATCCAGTGGGGGATCTACGCTCGCGGCTTCTTCGCGAAGAACCTGGTCGACAACGGGTCGGCCGCGAAACTCACCACGCTCAACTACGCGTTCGGCCTGCTGGATCCGCAGGGCAACTGCGTCAGTGCCGACCCCTGGGCCGACTACCAGCGGCCGTTCTCTGCCACGGAGAGCGTCAGCGGCCAGGCCGACGATCCGAACCAGACGCTGTTCGGCAACCTCAACCAGTTCAAGCAGCTCAAGGCGAAGTACCCGAACCTGCGGGTGAACATCTCGCTCGGCGGCTGGACCGGTTCGGCGTACTTCTCCAACGCAGCGCTGACCGATGCCTCTCGCAAGGCGCATGTGAAGTCGTGTCTCGACATGTGGCTGCGCGGCGATCTGCCCGGCCTGCCGCCCGGTGCCGCCGCCGGTGTGTTCGACGGGGTCGACCTCGACTGGGAGTGGCCGGCCAGTGAGGGCAATGCGGGCAACGTGATCCGGCCCGAGGACAGGCAGAACTACACCAAGCTGCTGCGCGAATACCGCAGCCAGCTCGACCAGCTCGGCAAGGCCAACGACAAGCACTACGACCTCACCGCGTTCCTGCCGGCCGACCCGGCGAAGATGGACGCCGGCTATGAAGTGCAGAAGCTCTTCAAGTACCTCGACTTCGCAACAACGCAGGGGTACGACTACCACGGTCCGTGGGAGCTGGTGACCAACCAGCAGTCGTCGCTGCGGACGCCGGCCGGCGATCCGTCGCCGGTCGCGTTCAGCTCGCAGGTCACGATCGACTCGCTGCTCCAGCGGGGTGCACCGCAGCACCGGCTGGTGATGGGTGTGCCGTTCTACAGCCACGGCTGGACCGGCGTACGCAACCAGAACAACGGCCTGTTCCAACCCGCGACGGGGCCCGCACCAGCCACGTACGAGGCCGGTACCGAGGACTACAAGGCGCTCAAAGCGAATCTGTCGTCGTACACGCTGTACCGCGACAACCGTGCCGGGTTCGCGTGGCTATTCGACGGGACGACGTTCTGGACCTACGACGACCCGGTCGAGATGACGCGCAAGGCCCGGTACGCCGACGGCCGCGGCCTCGGCGGCGTGATGATCTGGTCGATGGACGGCGACACGTCACAGGGGGAGCTGATCGCGGGCCTGCACGACGGGCTGCACTAGCCCTCAAAGCCTGTCAGGCGGCTCCGCCCCCTCCCTCCGGAGTCGCCTGACATTCCTTCGTCGGCCCGGTGGCGGCCAGACTGATGTCGTGGTGCGGTTCCTGCTGGTCGTCGCGACGGTCGTCGTATTGCTGGTTGCGCTGTTGTGGGGCTTCCAGCGGCGGCTGATCTACCTGCCGGACAATGCGGCGATGCCGCCGGCGGCGACCGTGCTGCCGGGCGCACGGGATGTGGTGCTCGAGACCAGTGACGGGTTGCGGCTGGGCGCCTGGCTGGTGCCGGCCACAGAGCCCGATCGCGGTCTCGCCGTACTCGTTGCCAATGGCAACGCCGGCAACAGGTCGGTACGTGCGCCGCTCGCTCGTGCGCTCGCGGCGGAGGGGCTGACGGTGCTGCTGTTCGACTACCGCGGGTATGGCGGCAACCCGGGCAGCCCTGACGAGAAGGGCCTGGCTCTGGACGTACGTGCGGCGCAGCGGTTCCTGGTCGAGAATGCGGGCATACCGCCGGACAGCATCCTGTACTTCGGTGAGAGCCTCGGCGCGGCCGTCGTCACCGAACTGGCCACCGAGATCCCGCCGCGCGGGCTGGTCCTGCGGTCGCCGTTCGTCGACCTCGCCTCGGTCGGGCATGTGCACTATCCGTTCCTGCCGGTCCGGCTGCTGCTCAGGGACCGGTATCCGCTGGCCGAACAGCTGGCGACGATCGATGTGCCGGTCGTTGTGGTCTATGGCAGTGCCGACACCGTGGTCCCGGCGCAGCAGAGCCGGACCGTGGCAGCGGCTGCGCGCAGCCTGCACGCGGTTGTGGAGATTTCCGGTGCCGACCACAACGACCGCTCGCTGCTCGACGGCCCCCGCTTGGTTGCCACCATCATCGCCCTCGCCGACCGCGTCGGCTCATAACCGGCGGACTGTGAGTGCGGGCTCAGTCGTGGATGCCGGTTCGGAAAAGGGATACGCAGCCACGAATGAGCGCACACTCCGCGCGGCAAGAGCGGATAATCAGTGGTGTGAAGGGCGATCGGGTCGAGATCGTCGTCGACACCGGGGACGGGACCCGTGTGTACGACGTCACTGCCACCCGCGCGGGCCGCCGGGTCGAGATCAGCACCGGGCGCGGCGTCGTCGAGGTGACCGAGGTGACCCGCTCCGGCAACCCGGTGCGCACGGCGCGCTTCATGTCCACCCGCGTCGTGGCGCTGGTGGAGCACCCGGCTGCCGACGGTGTACGCCCGTCCGGAGACGACCAAGCTGGCTGACGCGTGTACGTCAGCCGGCCTTGGGTGTCGACTATTCGCTTTCCTGCAGGTGGGTGGGAGCGCCGTGGACGGCCGGGATGCTGCCGAGCTTGCCGGCCTGGAAGTCCTCGAAGGCCTGGATCACCTCGGCGCGGGTGTTCATCACGAACGGCCCGGCCATCGCGATCGGCTCGCGGATCGGTCGGCCGCCGATCAGCAGCAGTTCCAGGTTCGGCTCGGCCTGCGGCTGGGAGGTCGCGGCCCGGGCGCGCAGCGAGCCGCCCGGCCCGAACACCACGAGCTGGCCCTTGCGGACCGGCCGGTGCTCGGTACCGACGGTGCCCTGCCCGGCCAGTACGTACGCAAGCGCGTTGAAGTCCTGCCGCCACGGCAGCACAATCTCGCCGCCGGGGCTGACCGTCGCGTGCAGCATCGTGATCGGGGTGTGCGTCGACCCCGGGCCCTCGTGCTCGCCGATCGAGCCGGCGATCAGCCGGATCAGCGCACCGCCGTCCGGGGTGCTGAGCAGCCGGGCGTCGCCGCCTCGGATGTCCTGGTACCGCGGCGCCGCCCACTTCAGCGACTTCGGCAGGTTCACCCACAGCTGGATGCCGTGGAACAGGCCGCCACTCACGACCAGGTGCTCCGGCGGCTTCTCGATGTGCAGGATCCCCTGGCCGGCGGTCATCCACTGGGTGTCGCCGTTGGTGATCGTCCCGCCGCCACCGTTGGAGTCCTGGTGCTCGAAGATCCCGTCGATGATGTACGTGACGGTCTCGAAGCCACGATGCGGGTGCCACGGGGTGCCCTTCGGCTCGCCCGGTGCGTACTCGACCTCGCCCATCTGGTCCATGTGGATGAACGGGTCCAGCTCGCGCAGGTCCACTCCAGCGAAGGCCCGGCGTACCGGGAATCCCTCGCCCTCGAACCCGCTCGGGGCGGAGGTCACCGAACGGACCGGGCGCTCGGTCACCACGGCCGGATCGGGTACGTCGATGCGGGGCAGGACGGTCACGTCGTTGACGGTCACGGCAGGCATGTCTGGCCTCCAGTTCGGCGAACAGTTAAAAAATAAACTACCTGTTGGAACCGCCGCAAGCCCCGGCGCATTCCCCGTGGCAGACTCTGGCCTCGTGACGGCGCAGATCCTTGACGGCAAGGCCACCGCGGCCACGATCAAGACCGAGCTCACCGCGCGGGTCGCCAAGCTCGCCGAGCAGGGCGTGATCCCCGGGCTCGGGACCATCCTGGTCGGCGACGACCCGGGCAGCCGGGCGTACGTCGCCGGCAAGCACCGCGACTGCGCTGCGGTCGGGATCGCCTCGATCCAGGTCGAACTGCCGGCCACCGCGACCCAGGCCGAGATCGAGGCCAAGGTGCGTGAGCTCAACGAGGACCCGGCCTGCACCGGCTTCATCGTCCAGTTGCCGCTGCCCAAGCACGTCGACGCGAACGCGGTGCTCGGGCTGATCGACCCGGCCAAGGACGCCGACGGGCTGCACCCGATCAGCCTTGGCAAGCTCGTGCTCGGCCAGGAGGCGCCGCTGCCCTGTACGCCGAAGGGCTGTGTGGAACTGCTCCGCCGGTACGGCATACCGATCGCGGGCAAGCACGTCGTGGTGATCGGGCGGGGTATCACCGCCGGACGGCCGATGGGGCTGATCTTCACCCGTCGCAGCGAGAACGCGACCGTCACCCAGTGCCACACGGGTACGACGAACCTGGCCGAGGTGGTGCGTACCGGCGACATCGTCATCTCCGCGGCCGGCTCGGCCGGTCTCATCACTGCCGATATGGTCAAGCCCGGCGCAGTCCTGCTCGACGTCGGCACCAGCCGTAACGCGGAGGGCAAGCTGACCGGCGACATCGATGAAGCGGCCCGCGAGGTGGCCTCGTGGATCGCGCCGATGCCGGGCGGGATCGGCCCGATGACCCGGGCGATGCTGCTGACCAACGTGGTGGAGGCGGCCGAGGCGGGCCGGCGTTGATGGCCCGGGTCGCCGAGCCGCGCTACGAGTGGCCGCTGGCGGTATCGGTGGGGATCGGTGCGATCGGCCTACTGCTGACCCTGATCGACGGCTGGCGCGCCGGTGTCGTCCTGTTCGGCTGCGGCGTACTGACCGCCGGCGTCCTCCGCCTGGTTCTGTCCGACGACCGGGCCGGCCTGCTGCGCGTCCGCCGCCGCACCTTCGACGTCGCCCTGCTCCTGGGCATGGGCACCGCCGTCCTCGCCCTCGCCCTGGCCGTCCCCGCCCTCCCCCGCTGACGCCGTGATGAATGGCGGGCACTGGGCGCGCCTGGCGTGCTGCAGCAGGTCATCGGGACCGGTTCGGCGTCAGTGACCACGCAGCGAGGAACTGGTGGATACCACCCCGCGCTGGGGTTCGCGCCGCCAGCTGGGGTTCGCCACCCGTCGTGCGGAGGTGCGAACCCTGACTGGCGGTGCGAACCCTGACTGGGGGTGCGAACCCTGACTGGGGGTGCGAACCCTGACTGGGGGTGCGAACCCTGACAGGCGGTGGCCAGCCCGATCTTCGGGACGGTAGCGGGCGGCCTGAGTGGTTCCTCCGGACGCTCGCTCGCGCGGATCAGATCAGGTTGAGTTGCTTGACGGTGTCACGCTCCTCGGCGAGCTCGGCGGTGCTGGCGTCGATCCGCGACCGGGAGAAGTCGTCGATCTCCAGGCCCTGGACGATCTGCCAGTCGCCGCCGCTGGTGGTCACTGGGAACGAGGAGATCAGGCCCTCCGGAACGCCGTACGAGCCGTCGGACACAACGGCCATCGAGACCCAGTCGCCTTCGGGGCTGCCGCTCAGCCAGTCCCGGGCCGCGTTGATGGTGGCCGACGCCGCGCTGGCCGCCGACGACGAGCCGCGCGCCTCGATGATCGCCGCGCCGCGCTTGGCGACGGTCGGGATGAAGTCGTTCTCGATCCAGGCCTGGTCGGCCACCGTCTCGGCCGCGTTCTTGCCGGCCACCTCGGCGTGGAAGATGTCCGGGTACTGCGTCGCGGAGTGGTTGCCCCAGATCGTCATCTTCTTGATGTCCGACACCGCGGCGCCGGTCTTGGCCGCCAGCTGCGAGATCGCGCGGTTGTGGTCCAGCCGGGTCAGCGCGGAGAACCGCTCCTTGGGGATGTCGGGGGCGTTGCTCATGGCAATCAACGCGTTGGTGTTCGCCGGGTTGCCGGTGACGCCGATCCGGATGTCGCCGGCCGCGTGCTCGTTGAGCGCCTTGCCCTGAACGGTGAAGATCGCGCCGTTGGCCTCGAGCAGATCGCCGCGCTCCATGCCCTTCGTACGCGGCCGGGCGCCGACCAGCAGCGCCAGGTTCGCGCCGTCGAAGATCGCGTTCGGGTCGTCGCCGATCTCGACCTTGGACAGCAGCGGGAACGCGCAGTCGTCGAGCTCCATCACCACACCCTCAAGCGCCTTCAGCGCCGGTGTGATCTCCAGCAGCCGCAGTTCGACGGGAGTGCCGCCGCCGAGCAGGTCGCCGTTGGCGATCCGGAACAGCAGGCTGTAGCCGATCTGGCCGGCGGCGCCGGTGACGGCGACCTTCACGGGTGTAGTGCTCACGACACGCTCCTCAGCACGATTTGGTCTGTGTACGGACGCTAGCAAGCGGCCACGCCCCGGTACGCGGGACCCCGGTCAGCCGGTTGGGGACTTGGCTGTGCCTGGAGAGATCCCGCCATCCATCATCACGGTCAGGTCGATCCGCCATTGGCCGACGTACGCCGAGTGCGGCAACGTAGAGGTGGCCGAGGATCCAGGCGCCGGCGTCACTGAGGCTCCGGCGACCTGTTCACCGAGATCGCCATGTACCGGCGGATCGGGATCGACGGCCTGTTCTCGGACAAACATCGCCGCGCCGGTAACTAGGCACGGGCCTTGCCGTCTTTGCCGACAAGCCACAATGGCCGGGTGGAGGCGAGGGTCGCTAGTGGGATCGCCGAGGTCGAAGCGGAGCCGGACGGGTCGTTCGTGCTGCTCGTCGACGGCTCGCTACAATCCCGCGTGGACCTGGCCGACCCGACCCGGCTGCTGTTCGAGTACGTCCGGCGGATCGGTGACGTACTCGACCTGATCGCGCCGCGCCGCCAGCCGCTGTCGGTGTTGCACATCGGCGGCGCCGGGCTGACCTTGCCGCGGTATGTCGCCGCCACCCGCCCGCGCTCGCGGCAGATCGTGCTCGAGCCGGACGAGGACCTGACCGAGTTCGTCCGCGAGACGTTGCCGATCCCGAAACGTGCCGGGATCAAGGTACGACCGCAGACCGGCCGGGCCGGGATCCGCGAGGTTTACGGCGCATCGATGGACGTCGTCGTCGTGGACGCGTTCGAGAACGAGGCGGTCCCGCGGGATCTGCTCACGACCGAGTTCACCGCGGAGTGCGGACGGGTGCTGCGACCGGGCGGTGTGCTCGTACTCAATCTCATCGACGGGCACGGCCTGGGCACCGCACGGCGGGTAGCGGCGACGCTGCGGTCCGCCCTCGGCGAGGGGTTGGTGCTCGCCGAGATGCCGGTGCTGGCCGGCAAGCGGTTCGGCAACCTCGTACTGCTCACGTCGCGTCAGCCGCTCCCGGTCGACGGGTTGCGCGAGACCGGTCTGCGCGGGCGACCGCCGTACGAGGCCTCCCCGCTGCGCCGGCTCGCCGGGCGCGCCCGTCCGCTCACCGACGCCGACCTGTTCGACTCACCCGCCGCCCCGCAGAACACGGTCCACCACTGAGCGGCGGGTGACCGTCAGCAGGGGACTGAAACGCGGTTCGGGACGAAGCCGTACGAGCACCGGTCGATGATCGTGTTGGTCGGCGTCTGCAGCCGGGCGTTGTCGCCGTTGTTGTTCCAGATGTACCAACCCTGCTGCCAGTACAGCGAGGTCGGCTGGTTCGTCCCCTTGCCGGTGTGGACCGTCACCGTCGTACCAGCCTTCAGGATGTACCCGCTCGGGAACACGAACGTGTGGTTGGCCGCGTCCCGGATCCGCCAGCCACCGAGGTTGCGCGGCACCGAACTGAAGTTGTGGACCTGGATCCACTCCTTGTTCAGCTGTGTGTTCGAACTGGTGTCGGCACCCGGCGGGTCGTAGCTGATCCTGACGAACCGCACCGGACTGACGGCGGCCTCCGCACTGACGGCGGGTGCGACCAACGCACCGGCCAGACCCACGGCGAGACAAATGGACAGCAAGCGGACATGCATGCGACTTCCCCCAC
>JBKPSJ010000272.1:0-22673 GCA_046765875.1 Actinomycetota bacterium | reverse complement strand
GGCCCGGCAGGTACCGCCGCCGCGACACCGGCCGAGTCCATCGACCCTGGCACTCACGCGCGGCACCGTCGCGCCGTCAGCCGGCGGGCCTCCGGCCGCCGCGCCCGCAGCCGGCGCGACCGCCAGGACACCGCCTGATTTGTCGAGGCGGCTCCGGTCAGGGGCGGCCCGGGGACCGGTACGTCCAACCGGCGGCTCGCCAGGCGGCGGCGTCGAGGGCGAGCCGGCCGTCGACGATGACCGGGTTGGCCACGACGGTCTTCAGCTCGGCCGGGTCGAGATCGCGGAAATCTGGCCACTCGGTCAGGTGCAGCACCACGTGCGCGCCTTCACATGCCTCCAGCGCGGAGCCCGCGTAGTTGAGCGTCGGCCGGACCCGGCGGGCGTTCTCAGTCGCCTGCGGGTCGTACACCGTCACCGTCGCGCCGTGCAGCTGGATCCGGCCCGCGACGTCTAGCGCGGGTGAGGATCTGACATCGTCGGTGCCGGCCTTGAACGCCGCACCGAGTACTGCGACCTTGCGGCCAAGCCAGCTCTCGCCGACCAGCTCGTGCGCGACGTCGATGATCCGAGACCGGCGGCGCCGGTTGATCTCGTCGACCGCGCGCAGGAACGTGATGATCTCCTCGACCCCGAGCTCACCGGCCCGGGCCATGAACGAGCGCAGGTCCTTGGGCAGGCAGCCGCCGCCGTATCCGGGCCCGGCGTTGAGCATCCCGCGGCCGATCCGCTTGTCGTACCCGATCGAATCGGCCAGCAACGACACGTCCGCGCCGACCTGGTCGCACATCTCTGCGAGCGCGTTGATGAACGAGATCTTCGTGGCCAGGAACGCGTTCGCCGCGCCCTTGACCAGTTCGGCGGTCTCGCGGTTGCAGACCACCACCGGGGCGCCCTCGCGGATCGGTACGGCGAACACCTCGCGCATCTTCTCCTCGGTGGCAGTGTTCTCGACGCCGAAGACCAGCCGGTCCGGATGCAGCGTGTCGTCGACGCCGTGCGCCTCGCGAAGAAACTCCGGCTGCCAGGCCAGATCGATGCCGTCGCCCGCGGATGCCTCCGCGGTGAACCGGGCGTGCAGCTTGGCCGCCGTACCGACCGGAACGGTCGATCGACCGACGATCAGCGTCGGCCTGCTCAGGTGCGGGGCCAGCATGTCGACCACGGCGTTCACCTGGGACAGGTCCGCCGCGTAGTCGCCGTCGCTCTGCGGCGTACCGACACAGATGAAATGCACGTCGGCCCAGTCCGCGATCTCGGTGTAATCGGTGGTGAACCGCAGTCGGCCGCTGTCGGTGTGCTTCTTCAGGAGCGGGTCCAGCCCCGGCTCGTACAGCGGCGCCCGGCCCTCGTTGAGCAGCTTGACGCGGCTCTCGTCGATGTCGACCCCGACCACCTCGAAGCCGAATTCGGCCATCCCGGCGGCGGTGTTGGCGCCGAGATAACTGGTCCCGATCACGGAGATCCGCAAAGTCATGCTGTGAGCCTACCCAGCACGTTTACCGGCTCGTGACCACCGCCTGACCTGGGGGTGGCCCATGCCATAGGCGATCCTCGCAGCGGGACGTACATTGCAACCCGTGAGTAACTCTTTCGATCTGTACCAGCTGTCCGAGGAGCATCAGGCGATCCGGGCGGCGGTCCGCGACGTCTGCGACGCCAAGGTCGCTCCGCACGCCGCCGAGGTGGACGAGACCGCCGAATTCCCGAAGGCCTCGTACGACGCGCTCAAGGCCTCGGACTTCCACGCCCCGCACATTCCCGAGCTGTACGGCGGGGCGGGTGCGGACGCGCTCGCGACGGTGATAGTGATCGAGGAAGTGGCCCGAGCCTGCTGCAGCAGCTCGCTGATCCCGGCGGTGAACAAGCTCGGCACGCTGCCACTGCTGCTGGCCGGGTCCGAGGAACTCAAGCAGCGCTACCTGCCCGAGGTGGCGGTCGGCGACGCGATGTTCAGCTACTGCCTGTCCGAGCCCGAGGCCGGCTCCGACGCCGCGTCGATGAAGACCCGCGCGGTGAGATCGGGTGAGGACTACGTGCTCAACGGCGTGAAGCGCTGGATCACCAACGCCGAGGTCTCGGACTACTACACGGTCTTCGCCGTCACCGACGCGGAGGCAAGCTCGCGCGGGATCAGCGCGTTCGTCGTGGAGAAGACCGATCCGGGCGTCTCGTTCGGCGCGCCGGAGAAGAAGCTCGGGATCAAGGGCTCGCCGACGCGCGAGGTGTACTTCGACAACGTCAAGGTGCCGGCGTCGCGCATGATCGGCGAGCCAGGCACGGGGTTCGCGACCGCGATGTCGACGCTGGACCACACCCGGATCACCATCGCGGCGCAGGCGCTGGGCGTCGCCCAGGGAGCGCTCGACTACGCACTCGGATACGTCAAGGAGCGCAGGCAGTTCGGCAAGGCGATTGCCGAGTTCCAGGGCCTGCAGTTCATGCTCGCCGACATGGGCATGAAGACCGAAGCGGCCCGCCAGCTCACATACGCCGCCGCGGCTCGTTCGGAACGCAACGACCCCGACCTGACCTACTTCGGCGCAGCCGCCAAGTGCTTCGCCTCCGACGTAGCAATGGCAGTCACGACTGACGCAGTCCAACTCCTGGGCGGCTACGGGTACACGCACGACTACCCAGTCGAACGCATGATGCGCGACGCCAAAATCACCCAGATCTACGAAGGCACCAACCAGGTACAGCGGATTGTGATGGCGCGGCAGCTCTTGAAAGGCCTCGCCTGACGTGGCCGCCGGTCAAGGCTGGCCGCCGCTGCGCTGATTTGGGAGTGGCCAGGGTGACAGGTGTCTACCTCGTTGGACACTTGAATGTCTAGCGCTAGACGCACCCTCATGGTGCAGGGATAGCGGTCAGCGCGGCAGGCGCTGAAGGCTATGCGGAAGCACGCCAGGGCCAACGGATGGACCGCTGAGCAGTTGCACAAGCGGGGCAAGGGCTCGCACACCATCTGGGTGGTTCTCGACGCCGACGGAAAGGAGATCGGCAGGGTAGGCCTCACCGGCCATGCAGGTGCGATGTCGACGACCTTGTCCCGCAGTATCGAGAACGCGCTCGAGCCCATCTTCGGAGAGGGATGGCTGGACTAATAGACCTCTACGACGTTGACGTGACCCGCGAATACCCGTACTGGGTGGCCGTGGTCCGTGGCGTGCGCGGCGGCGCCACTGAGGCCCGCCGCCTAGCTGACTTGGAAGCCGAGGTCCGCGACCTGCTCGCCGGGCTCTTGGAAATCGATGAGGATTCCTTCGACCTGCACTGGTCATACGACGGCGCGCTCGACCGATCCGCGGTGAAAGCGGTGACCCAGACCAATGCGGCGCGCGCGCACCTGCGCGAGGCCCAGCAGCATTACGACCGCGTGATCCGGGAAGCCGCGACGGAGCTGCGTCGAGAGAGTGTGTCACTAAGGGACGCTGCGCATCTGCTCGGTGTGTCTTTCCAACGAGTACAGCAGCTGGTCAACGCCTGACCCACCCGGACGCTGCCGTCCTGCCACTAGGAGGCCCTTCGACGGCCGAGCGGGCGATGCGCACAGCGTCGTCTCGATCTGCCGTAATGGTCGAAAGCTGCAGGCACCCAGACATGGCGCGACTGTACGAAGGCATACTGCCGGGCTGACGCGTTTTCTGGTAAAGACTGCGGCCAGGGTCGCAGTACCGTGGAAACCGTAGTCGGCTGGAAGGGGGGTCGCGCGCGACATGGAGCGCGTCGTGCTCGTCACCGGGGCTTCGTCCGGGATCGGCAGGGCCAGCGCTGTCCGGCTGGCCGCGGCCGGCCATCGGGTGATCGTGCACGGCCGGGACCCGGCGCGGACCGACGAGGTGGCCGCGCTGGTCGGCGGTATCCCGCTGGTCGCCGATCTGGGCTTTCCCGGGGCCGGAGCTGAAATTGCCGAGCGCGCGTTGGCGGTACACGGCAAAGTGGATGCCGTGGTCAACAATGCCGGGTTCGGCTGGTCCGGCCCACTGGTACGGATGCCGCGCGACATCGCGCAGGAACTACTTGCCATCTGTCTGACCGCACCGATCGAGCTGACCAATGCACTGTTGCCGGGCATGATCCAGCGCCGTACAGGTGTTGTGTGTTTTGTGGGTTCGATTGCGGGCCGGCTCGGCGTAGCCGGCGAAGCGGTGTACTCGGCTGCGAAGGCAGGGATCGACGGCTTCGCGGAAAGCCTCAGGTATGAGCTCGCAGGTTCCGGAGTGGCCGTCAGTGTCGTGGTGCCCGGTGCGGTGCGGACGCCGTTCTTCGACCGGCGCGGGCGCGCGTACGACCGGTCCTTCCCCAGACCGGTCGAGGCCGACCGGGTGGCGGCTGCCGTACAGAACGCGATCGAGACCGGACGGGCCGAGACGTACGTCCCACGCTGGTTGCGGCTGCCGGTGCTGGCCAGAGCGATCGCGCCCGGCACGTTCAACCGGCTGGCGACGCGGTTCGGTGAGCCGGTGCGGTCCACGGATGGGACGGCTGCATGAGTCTGGTCATCGCACTCGCCGTCGTCGCCGCCTTCCTGTTCGCCCGAGCGGCGGTCCTGCAGCAACAGGGACTGGGATCCGCGTTCGCGGGTGCCGAGGTACGCGATGCCGTACACGTCGCGCGCAACTTCGGCAACGTCCTGGGCCAGCGGGCCTGGGTGATCGGCTGGGTGACGAACCTGGTCGGCTTCCTGTGCCAGGCGATAGCGCTGCATCTCGGATCGGTCGCTGTCGTACAGCCGCTGCTCACCGCGCAACTGGTGTTCACGCTGGCCTTGGTGTCGTTGCGCCGGCGGTCGTTGCCCGGCAAACGGGCCTGGCTGGGTGCCGGGTCGGTCTGCGCCGGTCTCGCGTTGCTCTTCGCGGTCGAGGGTGCTCCGTTGTCGGGAGAGCCCGACCGGGCAGAGGTATTGCTCGCCGCGCTCGCTTCCACCGTGTTCGTCGTGGTGCTGGTCGCGCTGTCCCGGTCGATGCGGTCCGGCACGATACCGAGCGCCGTCGCAGCCGGTCTGTGCTTCGCGATGTCCGCGGTGTTCATGAAGCTGACCGCGGACGACCTGCTCAGCGTCGGGATCGCCGGCACCGCCAAGGACTGGCCCGGGTACTTCCTGGCCATTTCGACGCTGTCGGGCCTGCTGATCGAGCAGGCGGCCTTCGCCGGTCCAGCGCTGACCTGGTCGGTCGCCGCGATGAACATCACCAATCCGGTCGCCAGCTACCTGGCAGGGGTGCTGGCCTTCGACGTACGCGTCCCGACCGATCCCGGCTCGCTGGCCGGTATCGCCGGTGCCGGCCTGCTGCTCATGGTCGGCGTGCTCGCGCTGGCCAAGTCTCCTGCCCGGACCTCCGCACCGGCCATGTCCCCGGTCGGTGCTATGAACCAATCGTGAACGCGCGCGGAACCGGTCCCGCCCTGCGGGTGTGGACCGAGGTCGGGATCGGGCTGGTGGTGTTCGGCGCGTACGTCGTGGCGGAGCTGTCGGCCGGCCCGGCGCGGCGGGTAGCGGCGGACCGCAACGGACGCGATCTGCTTCAGTTCGAGCAGTGGCTGGGTATCGACGTGGAGCACACCCTCAACCGGTGGCTCGTCCCGCACCACTGGCTCACCCTGGCGGCGAACTACGAGTATGCGTTCAGCTATCTCGCCGCCGCGCTGTTGCTGCTGGTGTGGGCGTACCTGCGCCGGCCGGAGCGGTACCGGTTCGTGCGCAACACCTTCGTGGTGCTCAACCTGATCGGTATCGTGTGCTTCCTGCTGTATCCGGTGACGCCGCCGCGGATGCTGTCCGATGCCGGGATGGTCGACACCGTACGCACGGCCGGGACCTGGGGTTCGTGGGGATCGCCGCTGGTCGAGACGGCGAACCACCTGGCCGCGATGCCATCGCTGCACGTCGCCTGGGCGGTCTGGGTGAGCGTCATGCTGGCTGTTGTCGGGGCGTCGAGATGGGTCCAGCTGCTCAGCGCGCTGCACGTCCTGGCCACCACGACGGTCGTGATGGCGACCGCCAACCATTTCGTCCTCGACGCGGTCGGCGGCATCGTCGCGGTCTGGCTGGCCGTCGCCGCCGTCGCGATCCACGAGCGGCGCCGGGCCCAGATACCGGGCGTGCTCGTGCCATCGGCCGATGCCTTCTTCTGGTACGTCGAGTCGCCCGCCACACCTCAGGTAGTCGGTGGCGTGGCCTGGTTCGCGCCCTCGCCGGTTGGTGGTCCCGATATCCACGACGTGCGCGGCCGGGTGGCCTCGGCCCTGGGAGATCTGCCACAGTTCCGTCGCCGGCTCGACCCGGGTACGCGATGGCGCCGGCCGCGCTGGATCGACGTACCCCGGCTTGACCTGGACTGGCACGTCGCCGAGCACGACCTGCGTACCCCGGACGGATGTCCCGGCGGCAGGCAGGCCCTGCTGGACTTCGTGTCCGGACTCGCCGCGGCACAGCTGCCGATGGACCGGCCGATGTGGCGGATGTTCATCGTGCGCGGCGTCGACGAGGACCAGTCCGCGCTGGTGCTGCTGGCACATCACACCATCGCCGACGGGCTTGGCGTGGTCGCCTCCGCCATGACGTTCTTCGACCCGCGGATCCCGCTGAACCGTGATGCCGGCGACCGGTCCACGAGCGCGTTGCAGCGCGGTGCCGCGACCGTCCTCGGCATCGCCCAGCTGGCCACCGACGGAACTCCGTCCGCGCCGCTGAGCGACACCACCTCACCGGGCCGGGAGTTCGCGACCACTGTGCTCGACCGCGATGTCGTCCGCTCGGTCGCGCGCCGGTTCGGGTGCCGGGTGACCGACGTCTTGCTGTACGCCGTTGCGACGGCCCTGAGCGATCAGCGTCCCGACCTGGCGGACCGGATCCGCTCGCGGCTGCGGGTCGCGGTGCCGCTGCTCGTAGCCGATCCGACGGCGGTGACCGGCAACGTGACGGCAGGTGTGATGGTCGACCTTCCACTCGAGCCGATGACGGCCACCGAGCGGCTCGCCATGATCGCCGCCCGGACCGGCCGATTGCGGACCCCGACGCGGGCGCTCGCATCCCGGATGGTGCTGTCGCGTCTGCTGGCGCCGTTGCCCGCGCCGGCGGTTCGCTGGTTCGCCCGCACCGTCTATGGCCGGCGGTTCTTCCACGGGATCGTGACCAATATGTCCGGCCCGGCCGAGCAGCTTTCGTTCGCCGGCGCACCGCTGACCGATGTGGTGCCGATCATCCCGCTGGCGCCGGGCGCGCCGGTGGCGGTCGGGGTGCTCGGCTGGAACGGGCGGCTCGGTGTCGGTGTGAGCACCGACCCGGACGTGCTCTCCGCGGACCGGTTCGGCGCCGGCCTGGCCGAGGCGATCAGCGACCTGGCCGGGATGCCTCAGGACGACACCGGTGGCGGTCCCCAGTTGAGCGCGAGGAGCAGCCGGGCGCGCTGATCCGGATCGTCCAGCGCCGGACCGAATGCCTCGCGCAACTGCCCGATCCGGTATCGCACCGTGTGCGGATGGATGTGCAGTTCGCGGGCCACCGCCTGCCGGTCGGTGCCGTGCCTCAGCCAGCACGTCAGAGTCGCGGTCAGCCGCTCCCGGGTGCTCGGGCTGAAGCGGTCCAGGGGCGCCAGCACCTGGTTGCGCAGCGCGGCCAGCAATTGGCCGTTCGCGTGCACGATGAGGGTGTCGAGACAGTCCTCCACGAAGACCGGGTCGCCGCTGAGCACGCCCGCCTGGACGAGCCGTTCGGCCACCGCGGCGAGTGCAGCGCTGGCCGGCAGCGTCGACAGCGGCACCGCCGGGCCGACCACTGCGTGTGCCCTTCGCAAGGCGGTGCCCAGCCGGTTCCGGCCGCCGGGGCGAGCAGGATCCGGGACGATCAGGCCGAACTGCCCCTCCCTGCGTACCTGCAGGCAATCCGAGTCGGCGCGCTCGACGATCGACCTCGCGAACTCGTCCGCCGGATCGACCAGAACCAGTGCGGCCTTTGCCGGCAGCAACCAACCGGCCGCTGCGGCCGCCGCGGTCACCTCCGCCTGCGTGGCCCGGCCCGACAGCAGGAAGTCGGTCAGCTCGTCACGCAACCGCTCGCGCTCGCGGCTGCTCTCGGTCTGTGCCTGCGCGTAGCCGCGGGCCGATGCCGAGGACAACGTTCCGACGAACTCGAAGACCGACTCTGCCAACACAGCCAGCGTGAGTGGTTCCACCCCTGTTCGCAGGGCTGTCCGGGACACGTGCCACCACGCGGCCCTGGCGCCGACCTGATAAGCGGTCATCAGCGTGGTGAGATCGCGCCCCTCGACCCACTCCAGGCGGCCGATGTGCTCGAACAACTCCCAGCCGAGCCCACCGGGCCGCAGCGGGTCGTCGGCTCCGGGTGGCTGCCCGCGGGCGACGTCCATCAGCCGGTCAACGAACGCGCTCACGGCCGTGGTCAGCTCGTTGTGCTCCCGGCGCAGGAACTCGGCATAGTCGGGCCAGTCCTGCTCCAGAAGTCGGCGCACCTCGTGCAGCAGCTCCGGCATACCGGCCTCGAGCTCACGCCGCAGCGCTGCCGCCTCGGTCGCCGAGACGTTGCCGAGGTCACGTTCATCGTGTCGGCGCATATCACCGGTGTACCGCATCGATTTGTCCGTCACGGACAATTTCTCACTAGGGTCATGTCGGTTCAGTGAGCAGAATCCTGTATGGCTGGATGACCAGAATCGGACTATGGCAGATGGCGCGGTGTCCGCCCGGAGATCTGGCGATTCGCGGACCCTGCGTCATCGTGAACGCGGCGAGAACTTCCCCGTCGCTTTGACAGTACTGCCGCGCCGGGTTCGCACCGATCTGCACACCGTCTACGCCTTCGCGCGTACCGTCGACGATCTCGGTGACCGGGCCGCCGGCGACCGGACCGCACAATTGCACGAGTTCCGGGACGACCTTGCCGAGGTGTGGGGCAGCGGCCGGCCCGAGTTGCCGGTCCACCAGCGCCTGGTCGAGGTGGTACGCAGGCACGAGCTGGACCAGGCGGACTTCCAGAAGCTGGTCGAGGCGAACCTACAGGACCAGGTGGTCAGCCGGTACGGGACGCTCGCCGGCCTCCTGGGTTACTGCGAGCTGTCGGCAAACCCGGTCGGCCGGATCGTGCTCAGAGTGTTCGACTGCTCGACTCCGCAACGGGTTCGCTGGTCCGACTCGGTGTGCAGCGCACTCCAGTTGCTCGAGCACTGGCAGGACGTCCGCGAGGACGCGCTGGCGGGACGGATCTACCTGCCCATGGAGGATCTGCGCGCTCATGGTGTGGACCCGGCGGAGCTGACCGGTACGACAGCCGGTCCGCGTCTGCGCGAGCTCATGCTGACCGAGGTGGATAGCGCCTCGGTCATGCTGGGCGAGGGCGCGCCGCTGGTCCGCGACCTGCGCGGCTGGGCGAGGATCGCGGTGGCGGGTTTCGTAGCAGGCGGCCGGGCGACGGTTCTGGCCCTCAGACGTACCGAAGGCGACGTACTGGCCCGGCAGGCCCGGCCACGCAAGACCGACATTGCCCGGCGGCTGCTCGTGGAACTGGTCCGATGAGCACGATCGCCGAGGCGTACGAGACCTGCGAACAGGTGACGCGCGATCAGGCGCGCAACTTCTACTACGGCATCCGGCTGCTGCCCGAACCGAAACGGACGGCGCTGTGTGCCGTCTACGCGCTCGCACGGCGGATCGACGACATCGGTGACGGCGACCTCCCGGTGACCGACAAGTTCGCCGAGCTCGAGACCGTCCGTGCCTCGCTGGTCTCGATGGCCGACAGCTCCGACCCGGTGCTGGTCGCGGTAGCCGATGCCGCGCGCCGGTATCCCGTACCGCTGGAGGCGTTCGACGAGCTCGTCGACGGCGTGCTGATGGACGTCAAGGGCCTCACCTATCTGACCTTCGACGACCTGGTCGGGTACTGCCGCTGTGTGGCCGGCTCGATCGGGCGGCTGTGCCTGGGCGTGTTCGGCACGGCTCGCCACGACCCGCGGGCCGCGACTTTCGCCGACCAGCTCGGCATCGCCCTGCAGCAGACCAACATCCTGCGCGACGTACGGGAGGACCTGCTGAACGGCCGGGTCTACCTGCCGCAGCGCGAGCTCGAGTCGTACGGCGTGGAGCTGAGGGTGGACGAGTGCGGCTCGCTGCACGACCCCGACGCCCGGCTCGCCGAGATGCTGCGGCACAGCGCTGCCCGGGCCGAGGCGTGGTACGCCCTGGGCAGCCGGTTGCAGCCGCTGCTCGACCGGCGCAGCGCGGCGTGCTGCCGGGCGATGGCGGGGATCTACCGGCACCTGCTGGACCGGATCCGGGCCGACCCGACGCAGGTGTACGACAAGCGGCTGTCGCTGTCGGGGTGGCAGAAGGCCCGGGTCGCTGCCGGCGCCCTGGTGGGGGCTTCATGACCGGCCGCCGGGTCGTTGTGGTCGGTGGTGGCCTGGCCGGTGTGACGGCGGCGCTGCGGTGCGCCGACGCCGGCTGCGAGGTGACCCTGTTCGAGGCCAAGCCGTGGCTGGGCGGACTCACGTACTCGTTCCGGCGTGGCGGCCTGTCCGTGGACAACGGCCAGCACGTCTTTCTGCGGTGTTGTGACCGGTACATCGCCCTCCTGGACCGGCTCGGTGTCGCCGATCAGGTCACGCTGCAGTCGAGGCTGGACGTGCCTGTACGCAGTGCCCGGTCCGGCAAGACGGCACGCCTGCAACGCTCCGGTCTGCCGGCACCCCTGCACCTGGCCCGCTCGTTGGCCGCGTACCGGCTGCTGTCAGCGCGCGAACGCCTCGGGATCGTGACCGGCGCACTTGCGATGCGGTCGGTGGATCCCGACGACCCGATGACCGACGAACGGTCGTTCGGCTCCTGGCTTGCCGCAAAAGGCCAGAGTCCACGCAGTGTCGAGGCGCTGTGGGAGTTGATCGGCATCGCGACCCTGAACGCACGCGCGGACCAGGCCTCGCTGGCCCTGGCCGCGACGGTCTTCCAGCAGGGACTGCTCGACCGGGCCGACGCGGGCGACGTCGGCTGGGCCAAGGTGCCGCTCGGACAGCTGCACGGCGAAGCGATGTCGGCGGCGCTGGCGTCGGCCGGGATCCAGGTGCACACCCGCCGCAGGGTGCAGAGCGTCGAGGCACTGTCGTCCGGGTGGTCGGTACATACCGGCTCCGAGGACGTAGTCGCCGACGCCGTTGTTGTTGCCGTACCGCCACCCGTCGCGGAGCAAATGTTGCCGACCGGTGTGCTCGACGTACCGTCCGGCTGGGCTGCGGCGCTCGGCAGTGCGCCGATCGTCAACGTGCATGTCGTGTACGACCGCCAGGTGCTGGACGAGCCGTTCCTTGCGGCCGTCGACAGCCCGGTGCAATGGGTGTTCGACCGGACCGAACAGTCCGGCCTGCGGGACGGCCAGTATGTCGCCCTCTCGTTGTCGGCGGCCCAGGGCATCATCGACACGCGCACCCCCGTCCTGCGTGATCAGTTGCTGCCCGAGCTGTCCCGGTTGCTCCCCCCGGCCGCCCGGGCCGGGGTCGAGGAGGTGTTCGTGACTCGCGAGCGCGAAGCGACGTTCCACCCTGCGCCCGGAACGGCGAGGTTCCGGCCGGCGCAGCGCACCACCGCGCCCGGTCTGTTCGTAGCGGGCGCGTGGACCGCGACCGGCTGGCCCGCCACGATGGAGGGCGCCGTACGCAGCGGAGAGGCGGCGGCCACGGCCCTTCTGGCCCAGACCGAGCGACCGAGCACAGCAGGGAGGGCGGCATGACGACGGTGCCCACGACGCTGCAGGTCAGCCAGGAGGCGGTACGACCGGCCCTGCGGGACGCGGTGGCCCGGCTCGACGACAGCACCCGCGCGGTGGTGTCGTACCACCTCGGCTGGTCCGACGTCGACGGGCGACCGGTTTCCGCCTCGGGCGGCAAGGCGTTGCGCCCGAGCCTTTCGCTGCTGTCGGCGGAGGCGGCCGGCGGCGGTCTGGACAGCGGCGTCCCAGGTGCCGTCGCGGTGGAGCTTGTGCACAACTTCTCGCTGGTTCACGACGACGTGATGGACCACGACCTGCAGCGCCGGCACCGCCCGACGGTGTGGGCGGTCTGGGGGACCGCGACCGCGATCCTGGCCGGCGACGCGCTGCTGTCACTGGCCCACGAGGTGCTGCTCGACAGCGGCAACCGGAATGCGCCGAAGGCCTCGGCGCTGCTCGCGGTGGCGACGCGCGATCTGATCCGCGGCCAGGTCCAGGACCTCGCGTTCGAGTCGAACGACGCGGTGTCGGTCACCGAGTGCCTCGACATGGCGGCCGGTAAGACCGGCGCGCTGATGTCGGCCAGCGCGACGATCGGCGCGGTACTGGCCGGGGGCGACTCCGACCTGCTCGAGGCGTTGTCCACCTTCGGGGCGCAGTTGGGGATCGCGTTCCAGTTGGTCGACGACATCCTCGGCATCTGGGGCGACTCGGCGACGACCGGCAAGCCGGTCTTCTCCGACCTCTCCTCGCGGAAGAAGTCCCTGCCGGTGGCCTATGCGATGGAGCACGGCGGTGCGGCCGGCCGCGAGCTACACGACTGGATGGCACAGGACGGGACGCCGGAGGAGGCCGAGTTGCGGCACGCGGCCGAGCTGGTCGAACGGGCAGGTGGCCGCCGGTGGGCCGAAGAGGAGACCGAACGCCGCAGCGTGCTCGCAGAGCAGGCGCTGTCCTCGGTGCCGATGCCGCAACGGGCCCTGTCGGAGTTGCTCGAGCTGGCCAGGTTCCTGGTCTCGAGGCAGGCGTGATGACCGATCCGGTCCGGCAGGCACTGGATGACGCGGTGGACCACCTGCGCGGCCTTCAGCACGCCGAGGGGTGGTGGAAGGGCAAGCTCGAGACCAACGTGACGATGGACGCCGAAGACCTGCTGCTGAGGCGGTTCCTGGGCATTCTCACGCCCGAGGTCGCCGTGCCCGCAGCGCGTCGGATCCGGTCGCAGCAGCGGGCCGACGGCACCTGGGCGACGTTCCACGGCGGTCCGGCCGACCTGTCCACCACGGTCGAGGCGTGGGTCGCGCTCCGGCTGGCCGGTGACGACCCGGAGGCGCCGCAGATGGCGAAGGCGGCGCAGTTCGTACTCGCCGAGGGCGGGGTGGAGAACAGCCGGGTCTTCACCCGGATCTGGCTGGCGCTGTTCGGACTGTGGTCCTGGGACGAGCTGCCGGTCCTGCCGCCGGAGCTGATCTTCCTGCCGTCGTGGGTGCCGCTCAACATCTACGACTGGGGCTGCTGGGCGCGGCAGACGATCGTGCCGCTGACGGTGGTCTCGGCGCTGCGCCCGGTCCGGCCGGTCGAGTTCGACATCGAGCCACTGCGGTCCGGGACGGTGCCCGACCGGGCCGCCGGTAGCACCGGGGTGGCCCGGGCGTTCTACCGGCTGGACCGAGCGCTGCACGCGTACTCGCGGCACCCGGTGCGACCGCTGCGCAAGCGGGCGATGCGCCAGGCGGCCGAGTGGATCCTCGCCCGCCAGGAGGCGGACGGCGGTTGGGGCGGCATCCAGCCACCGTGGGTGTACTCGCTGATCGCCCTGGACCTGCTCGGCTACCCGCTCGACCACCCGGCGATGCGGTCCGGGCTGGCCGGGTTGGAAGACTTCCTGGTCCACGAGGACGGCCCGGACGGGCCGGTGCGCTGGCTCGAGGCGTGCCAGTCCCCGGTGTGGGACACCTGTCTCGCGGTCACCGCGCTGCTCGACGCGGGCGTCGCACCCGACGATTCGGCGGTGCTGTCGGCAACCGACTGGCTGCTCGGCGAACAGCTCGACTGCGACGGCGACTGGCAGGTGCGCAAGCCCGACGTGCCGCCCGGCGGCTGGGCCTTCGAGTTCGCGAACCGCGGCTATCCCGACATCGACGACACCGCCGAGGTTGTGCTGGCGCTGCGCCGGGTCGCACACCCCGAACCGGAACGCGTGGCGGCTGCGATCGACCGGGCGGTGACCTGGACCACCGGGATGGTCTCCAAGGACGGCGGCTGGGCGGCCTTCGACGCCGACAACACCCGGTACCTGGTAGAAAAGCTGCCGTTCTGCGACTTCGGCGCCGTCATCGACCCGCCGTCGGCCGATGTCACCGCACACGTGGTGTAGATGCTCGCCGAACTCGGTGACCAGGACGGACCGGCGAGCCGGGGCGGGATCCGCTGGCTGCTGGACGCGCAGGAGCCGGGCGGATCCTGGTTCGGCCGCTGGGGTGCCAACCACGTGTACGGCACCGGCGCCGTGGTGCCGGCCCTGGTCGCTGCCGGCATGTCCCCGGCCGATCCAGTCGTACGACGCGCAGTGGGCTGGCTCGAGCGGCACCAGAACGAGGACGGCGGCTGGGGTGAGGACCTGCGCTCGTACCATGACCCGTCCTGGATCGGGCGCGGCGACTCCACCGCCTCGCAGACGGCCTGGGCATTGCTCGCGCTCCTGGCCGCCGAGGAGCGTTCGGAGGCCGTACGGCGCGGAGTCGACTACCTGGTGACGACCCAGCGCGAGGACGGCACTTGGGACGAGGACCTGTACACGGGCACCGGATTCCCGGGCGCGTTCTACATCAACTACCACCTTTACCGGCTGGTGTTCCCGGTCACCGCCCTTGGCCGCTATCTCCGGGAGGCCGCTGAGTGACCATCTGTACGCCGCTGCGCTCCGAGTGGCTGGCACTGCGGGACCGACTCGCCGAACCACCGGTACGAACCGGCCGCGGCCCGTCCGGGCGGTTGCCGGACTCAGCGGGTCCGGTCCTCGTGGCCGGTGTCGCCGGTGCCCTGGTGAACGGCATCGACCCCGGTGACCTGGTGGTCGCCGCCGCGGTCGAAGGAGCCGGCGACCGGGTGACGTCCAGCACCGCACCGCTACTCGCGGGTGCGTTGCGCCGTTCCGGGCTGACCGTGCACGTCGGCGACATCGCGTCCACCGATCGGGTCATCGACGGCGCCGCCGCCCGGGGCCGCCTGGCCGCGACGGGCGCGATCGCCGTCGACAACGAATCGGCATTCCTGGCCAGTAGTGCTCCCGACGGCCGGGTCGCTGTCGTACGGGCGATCGTCGACACGCCGTCGCGGCCGCTGCGAAGGCCGGGAACCGTCTGGCGGGGGATCGAGGGGCTGCGGTCGTTGCGACGAGCCGCGCCCGTCCTGCAGAGCTGGGCGGACGCGGCCGGCGACCGCGAGCTCAGGCTGGCCGCGCCGAGGTCGTTCTGTGCCGGCGTTGAACGCGCGATCGAGATCGTCGAGCGTGCCCTGGAGCGGTACGGCCCGCCGGTCTACGTACGCCGTCAGATCGTGCACAACCTGCACGTCGTACGGGACCTGGAGAGCCGGGGCGCGGTCTTCGTCGACGAGGTCGAGCAGGTCCCGCCCGGCAGCGTGCTGGTGTTCGCGGCCCACGGCGTCGCACCGGACGTACGCCGATCCGCCGCGGACCGGGAGTTGCAGGTCATCGACGCCACCTGCCCGCTGGTCACCAAGGTGCACAACGAGGTTCGCCGCTTCGCCGCCCGGGACGCGACGATCTTCCTGATCGGCCACGAGGAGCACGAGGAAGTGGTCGGCACCCGCGGCGAGGCGACTGGTCACGTAGAGGTGATCGGCAGCGTCGACGACGCCGCGCGGGTGACGGTGCCGGACCCGGACAACGTCGCCTACGTCATGCAGACCACGCTGGCCGTCGACGAGGCCGAGCGGATCGCGTCGGTACTGCGGGACCGGTTCCCGGCGCTGTCCGCGCCCCGCAGGGACGACATCTGCTACGCGACCACGAACCGGCAACGCGCCGTCCGTGCGATCGCGCGCGAGTCCGACCTGGTGCTGGTACTCGGCTCGGCGAACTCCTCCAACTCGCGCCGGCTGGTCGAGGTCGCCGCCGGCGAGGGCGCCGAGGCGTACCTCGTCGAGGACGCGACCGACGTGGATCTGGGCTGGCTGGCCGGCCGGTCCCGGATCGGGATCACCGCAGGTGCATCGGCGCCACCGGACCTGGTCGGCGAACTCGTCGGCTGCCTGTCCGGACTCGGCGCCACCCACGTGCTCGAGACCCGAGTGGTCGACGAGCGCGTTCAATTCACGCTTCCACGGGAGGTGCTCTGATATGTCCATGCCGATGCGCCAGTCGATCCGGCTCGGCGCGTACCTGGTCAAGCAGAAGGTCCTGCGACGCGAGAAGTTCGCGCTGCTGGTCGAGCTCGAGCCGCTGTTCGCCTGCAACCTCAAGTGCGCGGGCTGCGGCAAGATCGCGCACCCGGCCTCCGTGCTGAAGCAGCGGATGCCGGTCGAGCAGGCGGTCGGTGCGATCGAGGAGAGCGGCGCGCCGATGGTGTCGATCGCGGGCGGCGAGCCGCTGATGCACCCGCAGATCGATGAGATCGTGCGGCAGTTGCTCGACCGCGGCAAGATCGTGTTCCTGTGCACCAACGCGGTGCTGCTGCCCAGGCACCTGCACAAGTTCAAGCCGCATCGCAACTTCTCGTGGATGGTGCACATCGACGGGCTACGCGAGCGGCACGACGCGTCGGTGAGCAAGAAGGGCGTGTTCGACCAGGCGGTCGCGGCGATCAAGATGGCGCAGGACGCCGGGTTCCGGGTGATGACGAACACCACGTTCTTCGACACCGACAGCCCGCAGGACGTCATCGACGTACTGGACTACCTCAACGACGAGTTGCACGTCGACAACATGCAGATCTCGCCGGCGTACGCCTACGAACGGGCTCCCGACCAGGAGCACTGGCTCAGCCCTGACGCGACCCGCCAGTTGTTCGCGAAGGCGTTCGCCGATGGCCGGCGCAAGAAGTGGCGGCTGAACCACTCGCCGATGTTCCTGGATTTCCTCGAAGGCCGCGTAGACCTGGCCTGCACCGCATGGGCGATCCCGTCATACTCGCTCAAGGGCTGGCAGCGACCGTGCTACCTGCTCGACGACAGCTACGTCGGCACCTATCGGGAGCTGCTGGAGGACACCGACTGGGACGCCTTCGGCCGGGGCAAGGACCCGCGCTGCGCGAACTGCATGGCCCACTGCGGGTACGAGCCGACGGCGGTCATCGCGACCATGTCCTCGCTGCGGGAGTCCGTCCGCGCCGTCGTCTCCTGATCATCCGCACACGCCGTAGCGGAGGTATACGACTCCGCTACGGAAGCGGTGCTCGTCCAGGAGTTCGAGCTGGACGCGGACGCCATCCGGCAATGCGCGCTTCCCGCCGCCGATCAGGACCGGTACGAGCAACAGCCGGCACTCGTCGACCAGGCCCGCAGCCAGCGCCTCGCCGGCGAGTTCCGCACCACCGATCGTGATGTCGCCGGCAGAGGACTGCTTGAGCCGCCGGATCGCCGCGGGGTCGAACTCGCGCTCGATCCGCGTCTGCGCGCTCGACGGCGCCTCGAGCGTCCGCGAGTACACTATCTTGTCGGCCGCGCTCCAGACGTCCGCGAACTCGCGGGTCGCCGCGGAGTCATCACCAGCCGCTTCCCAGTACGCCATCGTCTCGTACATCCGGCGCCCGTACAGGTACGTCCCGATCGGCCGCTCGAGCTCTGTGACGAACGCGAACACCTCGTCATCAGGCGCCGCCCAATCGAACTCGCCGCTCTCGTCCTCGACGTACAAGTCCAGCGACGTAATGGCCGAGTAGATCAACCTGCCCACATCAAACCCCCGTCGCCATTTGGGCCGTTTGCAGTGCTGCCCATTGGGCAGCCGCAGCCGCGACCGGGATCGCCGGGTTGACCAGCCACGCGGCCTCGAGACCGTAGCAGAACGCGATGATCTCCATCGCCTTCAGTCGCGCATCGACGTCGTCGCGCATCTCGCCACGCTGTTGCGCGGATCGCAGTGTCGCGGTCACCCGGTCGATCGTCGTCCCGTAGCCCTCGACCAGCCGCGGGTGCAGGTCCGTGTCGGGGCTGGCGTTCTCGCCGAGCACGACGGTGTTCATGCCGAGCAGGCTGTACACGCGGTCGTCGTGCGGCTCGCTCGGCCAGCTCGCCATGTGCCTGGCGATGATATCGACGATCTTCACGCCGGGATCGGGCCCGTCGCCCCACAGCCATTCCTCGGTGAAGGCCAGGTGGCGATCCAGCACCGCGTTGAGCAGCGCCTCCTTGCTGCCGAAGTGGTAGAGCAACCCGGCCTGCGACACACCCGCCTCGGCCGCGATGTCGGCCAGGCTCGTGCCGCGTGCTCCGTTGAGGGCGATGAAGCGCACGGCGACGTCGACGATGCGCTCCCGCGTCTCGAGGCCCTTGGCCGACGAGGTCTTGGGTCTCTGGGTAGCGGGCACGATCGGTTTCTCCCTCGTCGTGGCTGCAACGGCTGAAACTATCGCGCCTAAGCATAGACAACTGACCGAGTACTCGGTAGGTTCTACAAAACAGACTGACTACTCAGTCAGGAATGAGAGGACATCGCCGGTGAGCACTCCGCCGCGGCCGCACGAGCAGGTTCGGGCCTTCCTGGCCGACGCCGCCTCGTCGCCGGACCCGTGGAATGCGGATATCGGAGTCGTGCGGGCCGATGCGCGCGAGAGGGTGCTTGCGGTGACCGGTGAGCCGATGCGGGTCGCCCGCGTCGATGTGGTCGACGCGGACGGCGTGCCAGGGCGGCTCTACCGGCCCACCGGTGCCGAGTCCGAGGTGCTGGTCTGGGCTCACGGCGGCGGCTGGATGCACGGCGACCTCGACACCGCCGACGGCGTCGTCCGCGCACTGGCGAACCAGGCCGGCTGTGCCGTCCTGTCGATCGACTACCGGCTCGCCCCCGAGCACCCCTTCCCGGCCGGCTTCGACGACACCTGGACCGCTCTCCTGTGGGCGCGGCGTCGATTCGGGACCGTTGCCGTCGGTGGCGACAGTTCGGGCGGTAACCTCGCCGCGGCGGTGGCGCTCAAGGCGCGCGACGAAGGGGTCGAACTCGCCGCCCAACTGCTCGTGTACCCGGTGCTGGACAGCACCCAGGACACCGACTACAAGGTCGCGTTCGAGCAGCGCTATGCGGATTTCGCGGGCCGGCCGGGCTATGGCCGCAACAGCTACCGGCGGCTCAAGCACATCTGGGAGACCTATGTGCCCGACCCGGCCGTCCACCGGATGTCGTACGCGTCCCCGCTGCACGCCGTGTCGGTCCGTAGCCTCGCGCCCGCGGTGGTCATCACCGCCGAACACGACTTCCTCCGCGGCGAGGCCGAGGACTACGTACGGCGCCTGCAAGCGGCCGGCGTACCGGTCGAACTGCACGAGTACGTGGGTCAGATCCACGGCTTCTTCGAGATGTTCACCGTCATGACCGACGCGCATCACGCCGTCGGTGTGGCCGGCGACGCCCTGCGCCGCGCCTTCCGTTCCATCCTTCCCCTGAGTCTTTGAAGGAGTTCTCGTGCGATCGCTGACCCAGTACCGCGGGACCGTCCTGGTGGCCGTCGCCGCGGCCTGTGCACTGCTCCTCGCCGGCTGCGCACCCGGCGGAAACGCGGACGCGGGCGCCCAGCCGTCCAAGCCGGCCAACACCGGCGTCGGCAGTCAACCCGTCACACTCAAGCTGCTGGTCAACAGCGGCGTCGACGTGCCGTACTTCACCGCCCTCGGTGAGCTGTTCCACGCCAAGTACGGCAACGTCACCGTCAAGGTCGAGAGCCAGGATTACGCCGCCCTGACCACGAACATCGCGCACGTTCTTGCCGGGAGCAACGTTCCCGACCTGGTACGTGTCTCGCAGTTCGGCAACCTGATCGAGGATCATCTGCTGACCAGCCTCGACCCGTACGCCGCCGCGTACGGCTGGGACAAGTGGCCGCAGTCGCAGTTCGCGATCACCCGTGTCGCCGCAGATGGCAAGGAGCGGGGTACAGGCTCGCTCTACGGTGCCGGGCCCGGCTTCGGCCTGACCGGTGTGTACTACAACAAGACACTCGCGCACCGGATCGGTATGATCCAGCCGCCGGCGACTGTAGCCGAGTTCGAGCAACTGCTCGCCAAGGCGAAGGGCGCTGGACTGCAGCCGATCATGATCAACGGCAAGGACGGTGGCAGCGTCTATCCGCTGCAGAACCTTGCGATGTCGTATGCCGACGACGTGCAAGGCCTGAAGGACTGGACCTTCGCCATGCCAGGAGCAAGCATCAACGACCCGGCGACGGTGCAGGCCGCAACCACGCTGCAGCGCTGGGGCCGTGCCGGATACCTGCCGGCCGACGTGAACGACATCGACCAGACCCGGGCGCCGGCCGAGTTCATCAAGGGCAACGGCGTGTTCTTCCCGAGCGGAAACTGGCAGGCGCCCGGCCTGGACAAGGCCGGCCGCGGTCAGTTCGGGTTCTTCCTGTTCCCGCCCGGCAAGGCCGGTGGCCCGTCGTACGCGATGACCGCTGCCGACAACGTGGGGATCCCGGCGAAGTCGTCGCATGCCGACGTCGCCGCGGCGTTCCTGGACTTCGTACAGACCAACCAGCAGGCGCGCCAGGACACGGTGACGCTCGGCGGCCTGGTGCCCGGCGGTCCGTCGGACGCCGCGGCTCCGACCGCGCCGGCGGGATCGGCCGTCGCCGCCACCGTCAGCGCGTTCCAGGCGCTGCTGAACAGCAACGGGCTGGTCGGCTTCATGGCCGACGCGACGGCGTCGATCCACGTCAACACCCTGATACCGCAGACCCAACTGCTGCTGGCCGGCAAGACAACGCCCGCCGCCTACGCGGCCAAGGTGCAGTCCGACTACGAGCGCGACCTCGGGCGCTGAAACCCGTGTCGACCATCTCGCGTACGCCGGTGGGGCGGCAGGCTGTGCCCATGGCCGAGCCGGCCGCACCACCGGTGCGACCCGTGAAGAAAGGGCGGTCCCGGCGCTGGAGCGCCCTGCTCTGGGTCGCACCCGCGTTCGCGATGTACGCCTTGTTCGTGCTGTACCCGATGGGCCAATCGATCCAGTACTCGTTCTACGACTGGGACGGCATCGGCCGGGCGACGCCGGCGGGGCTGGACAACTGGAAGTCGATCTTCACCCGGCCCGAACTACTGGACTCGGTCGAGCACGCGTTCATCCTCATCGTCTTCTACACGGTCCTGCCGGTCGGGCTTGGGCTGGTCGCCGCATCCCTCATCCGCGAAATGCGGCCGGGAGCGTTCAACACAGGCGCGCGGGTCGTGCTCTTCGTCCCGCAGGTGCTACCACTGGTTGCCGCCGGCATCGCCTGGACATGGATGTACTCCTCGGACGGGCTGGTCAACCAGGTCCTGCGCGCGGTCGGCCTCGATCAGCACACCCGGGCGTGGCTCGGTGACTTCACCTTCGCGCTGCCCGCGGTCGGCGTCATCGGGGTCTGGGTCATGCTCGGCTTCTGTACGGTGCTGCTGCTCGCGGGCATCGGCAGGATCGATCCTTCCCTGTACGAGGCCGCCCGGCTCGACGGTGCCGGGCGGATCAGCGAGTTCTTCGCCGTGACGTTGCCCGGACTGCGCCAGGAACTTGTCGTGTGCACGACGTTCACGATGATCGCGGCGCTGGCGAGCTTCGACGTCATCCAGATCTCGACGCAGGGTGGCCCCGGCTACCAGACGATGGTGCCGGGCGTGCAGATCTACCGGCTCACCTTCCTGCAGCAGCACGTCGGGCAGGCATCGGCGCTGGCGGTCTTCCTGGCCGTCGTGGTGCTGGTCGTCATCTGGCCGATCCAGCGCCTCGGGAGGGAGAGGTGAGGACTTCGGCGGTCACTCGTACCGGCATCCTGCTCGCGCTGATGTTGTTCGCGATCGTGCCGCTGCTGAGCATGTTCACCACGGCCCTCGCCGCACCGGGCAGCACGCCGCAGGGACTCAGCTGGCCGAGCAACCCGCACTGGCACAACTTCGTCGACGCATGGAGCGCGGCGAACTTCGTCGCCTTGTTCCGGTCGAGCACACTCATCGTGCTGGGTGTCGTCCCGGCCACGGTGGCGGCGGCGACTGCAGCGGGTTACGCACTCGCCCAACTGAAGGTGCCGTTCGGCAAGGCGATCTACGGTCTGCTGCTGGTCGGGCTGACCCTGCCGGTCGAGGCACTCATCACGCCGCTGTACTACGACATCAAGGGAATGGGACTGCTCGGTACGCGGCTGGCGATCGTGCTGCCGCTCATCGGGCTGCTGATGCCGTTCGGCGTCTTCTGGATGCGCGCGCACTTCCTCGGCGCCGAGCAGGCGCTCACCGAAGCCGCGAAGGTCGACGGCGCCAACGCCTGGCAGACCTTCCGCCGCGTCCACCTACCGCTGGCGACTTCCGCGTGGTCAGCGTTGGCGGTGCTGTTCTTCCTCGCCACGTGGAACCAGTACCTGCTGCCCCTCGTCCTGGTCGACGACCCGTCGAAGCGAACTGTGGCCGGCGGGCTCGGCGCGTTCCAGGGCCAGTACGGCACCGACATCGTGCTGCTCTGCGCCGGATCGCTGCTCATCATCCTGCCGTCGCTGGTGATCTTCCTGATCTTCCAGCGCAACTTCGTCAAGGCACTGTTGCAGGGAGCAGTGAAGTGAGCCTCGCCGCCGCAGCGTGGTCATCGCGCCGGCGACCTCGCATCTGGAGCAGACCGAGGGTACGCACACCAGGTCCGGGCGGCCTGCTGAGCCAGGTCGCGAACGGCCTGTGCGCCAGCGATGAACACCGAGTCAGTGCGCTGCACAAGCCGAGGTGCCGCTGCACAGGCCGAGGTGCCGCTGCACAGGCC